>NZ_JBEOUO010000009.1:0-343414 GCF_040302485.1 Streptomyces sp. NPDC126499
CCGTCGAACGCATGATGCGCGACGCCAAGATCACCCAGATCTACGAAGGCACCAACCAGGTCCAGCGCATCGTCATGGCCCGCAACCTCCCGTAACCACCTGCCCGTCGAAAGGAGACAGGCCGTGACCCTGAAGATCGCTGTCTGTGTGAAGTACGTTCCCGACGCCACCGGCGACCGCGGTTTCGCCGACGATCTGACCACCGACCGCGAGGCCGTGGACGGTCTGCTCTCGGAGCTCGACGAGTACGCGGTCGAACAGGCCCTGCGGATCTCCGAAGAGGCGGACGACGCCGAGGTCACCGTGGTGACGGTGGGCCCGGACGACGCCAAGGACGCGCTGCGCAAGGCGCTGTCGATGGGCGCCGACAAGGCCGTGCACGTCAACGACGAGGACATCCACGGCACCGACGTCATCGGCACCTCGGCCATCCTCGCCAAGGCCCTGGAGCGGACCGGCTTCGACCTGGTCGTGTGCGGCATGGCCTCGACGGACGGCACCATGGGCGTGCTGCCGGCGCTGCTTTCCGAGCGGCTGAACCTGCCGCAGATGACGCTGCTGTCCGAGGTCTCGGTCGAGGACGGCACCGTGAAGGGCCGCCGGGACGGCGACGCCGCGAGCGAGCTGCTCCAGGCCCCGCTGCCGGCCGTCGTGTCGGTCACCGACCAGTCGGGCGAGGCCCGTTACCCCTCCTTCAAGGGGATCATGGCCGCCAAGAAGAAGCCGGTCGAGGAGCTGGACCTGGACGACCTCGGCATCGACGCCGACGAGGTCGGTCTCGCGGGCTCCTGGACCCTGGTCGAGTCGGTCGCGGCGCGCCCGCCCCGTACGCAGGGCACGATCGTCACGGACGAGGGCGAGGGCGGCAAGCAGCTCGCCGCGTTCCTCTCCGCCCAGAAGTTCATCTGACCCACCGTCACCACCCCTCAGGAGCAAGGAATCATGGCTGAGATCCTGGTTCTCGTGGACCACGCCGACGGTGCGGTCCGCAAGCCGGCCCTCGAACTGCTCACCCTGGCCCGCCGGCTCGGCGAGCCCTCGGCGGTCGTCCTCGGCGCCGGCGAGGCCGCGGCCTCGATCGCCGCGACCGCCGGCGAGTACGGCGCGGCGACCGTGTACGTCGCGGACGGCGCCGAGTTCGGCGAGCAGCTGGTGGTGCCGAAGGTCGACGCGCTGGCCCAGATCGCCCGGGACAAGGGCGTCGCCGCCGTGCTGGTGACGTCCTCGGGCGAGGGCAAGGAGGTCGCGGCGCGCGTGGCGCTGCGCCTGGGCTCGGGGCTGATCACGGACGCCGTGGAGCTGGAGGCCGGCGAGAACGGCCCCGTCGCCACCCAGTCGGTGTTCGCCGCCTCGTACCAGGTGAAGTCGGCCGTCTCGCACGGTGTGCCGGTCATCACCGTCAAGCCGAACTCGGCCGCCCCCGAGGCCGCTCCGGCCGCCGGCACGGTCGAGAACGTGTCGGTCGCCTTCTCGGGCAACGCCGCCACGGTCGTCTCGCGCACCCCGCGGGTCTCCACCGGCCGCCCGGAGCTGACCGAGTCGGCGATCGTGGTCTCCGGCGGCCGCGGTGTCGGCGCGGCCGAGGGCTTCGAGGTCGTCGAGAAGCTGGCCGACTCGCTCGGCGCGGCCGTCGGCGCCTCCCGCGCCGCCGTCGACGCCGGCTGGTACCCGCACTCCAACCAGGTGGGCCAGACGGGCAAGCAGGTCTCGCCGCAGCTGTACATCGCGGCGGGCATCTCCGGCGCGATCCAGCACCGGGCCGGCATGCAGACCTCGAAGACCATCGTCGCGGTCAACAAGGACCCGGAGGCCCCGATCTTCGACCTGGTCGACTACGGCGTGGTCGGTGACCTCTTCGAGGTGCTGCCGCAGCTGACGGAGGAGATCGGCGCGCGCTGATCCCTCACATGACGAGAGGGGCGGGGGGGGGGGGGGGGGGGGGGCCCCCCCCCCGGGGGGGGGGGGGGGGCGCCCCCCCCCCCCCCCCGCCCCTCTCGTCATGTCCGCGGTCCGTCAGAACCAGCCGTCGAGCGCGACCTCCTCGCAGAGCCGGACGACGGGCCTCCGGTCGGCGCCGGAGCCCTGGTGGGCCAGCCTGACCCGGGCTCCGGGGCGCACCGCGTGCGGGGGTCCGTCGACCCGGCAGCGGACGACGAAGCCCTCGGCCATGTGCACCGGCCAGAGGTCGGCCTGGGCGGCGGTGAAGGCCCGCCGCACCGAGATCACCCCTTCTCCGGCGCTGAGTTCGGGGGCCAGGTCCGTCGACCCGCAGGTCGGACAGAGCAGGCGCTGGAAGGTGGTGGTGTGGCACCAGCGGCAGCGCTGGAAGTAGAGCTCGGGCTCGGCGGCCGACTCGTCGGCCAGGACGCTGGTCCCGTTCCGCAGGCCCGTTGATCCGGATCCGGTGGGGAACACGATGCTTCTCCTTGCACTCGGCGGCTCAACCGTGCATGGAGCAAAGATATGGCACTGAGTGCCAGCAAATAAAGACCTGAGTTCCCTCAATTGACGATACTGAGATCCCTCCGTGTCCTCTCAGTTCTCCCCGAGGCTCGACTCCACCTCGCGCACCACGCGCCACATCGGGGTGGAGCGCCTGGTGATGACGACGACCACGTCGTCCTCCTCCCCCACCGGAGCCGCCGCGTGCGGGCTCCAGGTCTCCCGCACGAACGCGAGCGCCCGGTCGACCTCCGCCAGCGGGTCGCCCTGGCCGCCGGAGCGCAGCCAGTGGCGCAGGGCGTGGTTGTGGGCGGCGACGACGGCCGCCGCCACGACGTTGGCCCGCAGGGTGCCGTCCCGGCGGTCGGCGAAGCGGGTGCGCAGATAGTCGCCGAGGGTCTTCTCGTACCGCCAGACGACGGAGAGCTCGTACGTCCGCAGCCCGGTCACCTCGCGGGTGAGGCGGTAGCGCTGGACGGAGAAGGTCGGGTTCTCGGCGTACATCCGCATCACGAGCCGGGTGGCCTCGCAGACGCGCTCCAGGGGGTCGTCGGTGTCCTCGCTCGCGGCGAGGAAGGCCGTCATGTCGGCCAGGCTCTGCTCGTGGTCGGGGAAGACCACGTCCTCCTTGGAGGGGAAGTAGCGGAAGAAGGAGCGCCGGCCGACCCCGGCCGTCCTGACGATGTCGTCGATCGTCGTCTGCTCGTAGCCGCGCTCCAGGAAGAGCTGGAAGGCCGCCGCGACGAGGGAGTCACGCATCGAGGGCTTGGCGGGGTTGGTGCTCATGCCCCGAACCTAGCACTCGGACCCCTCGTGCGGCGGCACTTGGTGCCAAGCACCAGGTCAGGACCGCCTGCGTCTCAGCGGGCGGCCATGCGCAGGGCGCCGTCCATCCGGATGGTCTCACCGTTGAGGTAGTCGTGCTCGGCGATCATGGTGACGAGACGGGCGTACTCCTCGGGGCGGGCGAGCCGCTGCGGGAAGGTGACCCCGGCGGCGAGCCCGGCCCGGATCTCCTCGGAGAAGCCGGCCATCATCGGGGTGTCGACGATACCGGGGGCGACGGTGACGACCCGGATGCCGAACGGGGCGAGGTCGCGGGCGGCGGTGAGGGTCATCCCGGCGACGCCGGCCTTGGACGCGGCGTACGCGATCTGGCCCACCTGCCCCTCGAAGGCGGCGATGGAGGCGGTGTTGACGACGAGCCCGCGCTGTCCGTGCGCGTCGGGCTCCTGCCGCGCGATGACCTCGGCGGCGAGCCGCATCACGTTGAAGGTGCCGAGCAGGTTGACGTCCAGGACAGCACGGAACAGCGCGAGGTCGTGCGGCCCCTTGCGGCCGAGGATCCGCGCGGAGGGCGCGATGCCGGCGCAGTTGACGGCGAGCCGCAGCCCGGCCCCGTCCTCCTCGACGCGGGCGAGCGCGGCCCGCACCTGCTCCTCGTCGGTGACGTCGGCCGCGATCAGGGTGACCCCGTCGGCGGGGGCCTCGGCCCCGGCGACCGCCTTGTCGAGGTCGAGACCGTAGACGGTGGCCCCCTTCGCGGCGAGCGCGGCGGCGGTGGCGGCCCCGAGCCCGGAAGCGGCCCCGGTGACGAGCGCGGCGGAACCTGCGATGTCCATGGAACTCCTCGTACGAACCGGCGGCCCGCCTCCGGGCCGCCTCATGGGTGGTCTGCTGCTTCCCGGGGCCCGGCCCCGGGCCCCGGACGCCCCGCCGCGGTCAGGCAACGGTCAGGCCGCGGCTGATGACCAGCCGCTGGATCTGGTTGGTGCCCTCGAAGATCTGCATGATCTTCGCCTCGCGCATGTAGCGCTCGACGGGGAAGTCACGCGTGTAGCCGTAGCCGCCGAGGACCTGCACCGCGTCGGTGGTGACCTTCATGGCCGTGTCGGTGGCGATCAGCTTCGCCACGCTGGCCTGGCGGCTGAAGGGGCGGCCGAGGTCGCGGCGGCGGGCCGCGTCCAGGTAGGTCGCCCGGGCCGTGTCGACGGCGGCGGCCATGTCGGCGAGCAGGAAGCCGAGGCCCTGGTGGTCGATGATCTTCCGGCCGAAGGTGGTGCGCTCGTTGGCGTACGCGACGGCGGCGGCGAGGGCGGCCTGGGCGAGTCCGGTCGCGCAGGCGGCGATGCCGAGACGGCCGTTGTCGAGGGCGCTGAAGGCGATCTGGAGGCCCTGTCCCTCGGCGCCGATGCGGCGGTCGGCCTCGACGAGCGCGCCGTCCCAGTAGGCGGAGGTGGTGGGGACCGCCTGGAGGCCCATCTTGCGCTCGGGCCTGCCGAAGCTCAGGCCGTCGGCGGCGCCGGGGGCGAGGAAGCAGGAGATGCCGTGGCTGCCGGGGGCGGTGCGGGCGAACAGGGCGTAGAAGCCGGCCCGGCCGCCGTGGGTGATCCACGCCTTGGTGCCGGTGACCCGGTAGGCGGCGCCGTCCTCGGTGAGCTCGGCCTTGCAGGCGAGCGCGGCGGCGTCGGAGCCGGCCTGGGGCTCGGAGAGGCTGTAGCCGCCGATGAGGCGGCCCTCCAGCATGTCCGGGAGCCAGCGCTCCTTCTGCTCCGGGGTGCCGAAGGCGTACAGCGGGTGGCAGGCGAGCGTGTGGACGCTGGTGGCGACGGCGACGGCGGCCCAGCGGGCGGCGAGCTCTTCGAGGACCTGGAGGTAGACCTCGTACGGCTGGCCTCCCCCGCCGAACTCCTCGGGATAGGCGAGGCCGAGCAGCCCGGCCTCGCCGAGGGTCGCGAACAGCCCTTCCGGATAGGTCTCGGCGGCCTCGTGCTCGTCGGCGCGGGGGGCGAGCTCCTTGTCGGCGATCTCCCGCACGAGAGCGATGAGGTCCGCTGCCTCGGGGGTGGGAAGCAGGCGGTCGACATCCATGGCGACTCCATCACGACGCAGTCGGTGCTGCGAAAGAGCGAAACGGTACTGCGAGGGGTACCGCAGTACCGGTTAGCGTAGCGCAGAAGGCTGCCCGCGTAACCCCCCGAACGGGTCGACCCGGCATACTGTTCGGGTGATCGAGACCTCCGCCGCCGACACACCCCGGCTCACCGGCCGGGGCGCCGCCCGGCGCTCCGAGCTCTTCGAGGAGCTGGTGGCGCTCCTGGTCTCCGAGGGCTTCTCCCAGCTGACCCTCGACGACCTCGCCGCCCGGCTGCACTGCTCCAAGCGCACCCTCTACGGCCTCGCAGGCAGCAAGGAGCAGCTCGTCCGGGCCGCCGTGGTGCACTTCTTCCGGCGCGCCACCGTCCGCGTCGAGTCGGTGCTCGCCGCCGAGTCCGACCCGGCCGAGCGCCTTGCCGCCTATCTGCGCGCCGTCTCGGCCGAACTGGCCCCGGTCTCGGGGGAGTTCTTCGACGACGTGGCCGCCTTTGAACCGGCCGCGGAGGTGTACGAGCGCAACACGCGCGCCGCGGCGGGCCGCGTCCAGCAGCTGATCGAGGAGGCGGTCACGGCCGGTGTCTTCCGCGAGGTGCACGTGACCTTCGCGGCCGACGTCATCGCCTCCGTCATGGTCCGCATCCAGCGGCGCCAGGTGGCCGCCGCGACCGGCCTCGCCGACGCGGCGGCGTACGAGCAGCTCGCCGAGCTCCTGCTGCACGGCCTCCGCAAGGGCTGAGCCCGCGGCCCCGCCTGGGCGGGCCCCCGCGCCCGTACCGTACGCGTGCCGGTGCCGGGGCCCGCGCCACGGCGCACGCGCCCCGGCGCCGCCGCCCACGCCCGCGCACGCGCCCGACGTGACGACCGCACGCGAAAAGCCCGTCGGGCACTCCGGAAGACCGGAGTGCCCGACGGGCAGGACGAGACAAGGGCGCCGAGGAACCGGCGCCCGCGCCGGGCGCCGGCCGCCGGACCGGCCGTCAGGCCACCAGACCGTCAGGCCACCACGCCCTCAGGCCGCCAGACCGTCAGGCGGACCCACGGGCGGCTCCTCAGGCCACCGAGCCGATGCGGCCCGCCGGCGTGCGCGGGCCGTCGTGGTGGATGGGGGTGTGGGCGCCGGTGAGGGAGACGCCGCTGCCGCCGCGGCGGTTGGCGACGATCTCGGCGCCGATGGACAGGGCCGTCTCCTCCGGCGTACGGGCGCCGAGGTCGAGGCCGATCGGGGAGCGCAGGCGGGCGAGTTCGAGTTCGGTGACGCCGACCTCGCGCAGGCGCTTGTTGCGGTCCTCGTGGGTGCGGCGGGAGCCCATCGCGCCGATGTAGGCGACGGGAAGCCTCAGGGCGGTCTGGAGCAGGGGCACGTCGAACTTGGCGTCGTGGGTGAGGACGCACAGCACGGTGCGGCCGTCGATCTCGCCCGCGGCGGCCTGGGCCTCCAGGTAGCGGTGGGGCCATTCGACGACGATCTCGTCGGCGTCCGGGAAGCGGAGCTTCGTCGCGAAGACGGGCCGGGCGTCGCAGACGGTGACGTGGTAGCCGAGGAACGCGCCGACCCGGACCAGCGCGGACGCGAAGTCGATCGCGCCGAAGACGATCATGCGGGGGGCGGGGACCGAGGACTCCACGAGGAGGGTGAGCGGCTGTCCGCAGCGGCTGCCGTCCTCGCCGATCTCGACGGTGCCGGTGCGGCCCGCGTCCAGCATCGCGCGGGCCTCGCCGGCGGCGGTGCGGTCCAGCTCGGGGTGGCCGCCGAGCCCGCCCTCGTACGAGCCGTCGGGGCGGACCAGGAGCGCCCGGCCCATGAGCTCCTCGGGGCCGGACACGATCCGGGCGAGGGCCGCCGCCTCCTTGGAGACGGCGGCGGCCAGCGCGGCGGGGTAGACCCCGCCGCGGACCGGGGTGACGAGGATGTCGATGACACCGCCGCAGGTCAGACCGACGGCGAAGGCGTCCTCGTCGCTGTAGCCGAAGCGCTCGACGACCGTGCGGCCGTCCTCGATGGCCTGTTGGCACAGCTCGTAGACGGCGCCCTCCACACATCCGCCGGAGACGGATCCGATCGCCGTGCCGTCGCTGTCGACGGCGAGCGCGGCGCCCGGCTGCCGGGGCGCGCTCCCGCCGACGGCCACCACGGTGGCGACGGCGAAGTCACGTCCCTGCTCGACCCACCGGTGCAGCTCCTCGGCGATGTCCAGCATCTCGAACTCCTCGTGGATGTGTGGGAGGGCGGCATCAGGGGCGTCAGCCGACGCCCAGCCAGCTCTCGATCGGATGGATCGCGAAGTAGACGACGAAGACGGCCGTCAGGGCCCACATGAAGGCTCCGACCTCCCTCGCCTTGCCCTGCGCGGTCTTGATGACCGCGTAGGAGATGACGCCGGCCGCGACACCGGTGGTGATGGTGTACGTGAAGGGCATCAGGACCACGGTGAGGAACACCGGGATCGCCACGGAGCGGTCGCTCCAGTCGACGTGCTTGGCGTTCTGCATCATCATCGAGCCGATGACGACCAGGGCCGCGGCGGCGACCTCCTGCGGCACGATCGCGGTGAGCGGCGTGAAGAAGAGGCACAGGGCGAAGAAGGCGCCGGTGACCACGGAGGCCAGGCCCGTACGGGCGCCCTCGCCGACGCCGGTGGCGGACTCGACGAAGACCGTCTGGCCGGAGGCACCGCCCGCGCCGCCGATGACGCCGCCGGCGCCGTCGATGAACAGGGCCTTGGACAGGCCCGGCATGCGGCCCTTGTCGTCGGCGAGCTTGGCCTCGGTGCCGACGCCCAGGATGGTCGCCATGGCGTCGAAGAAGCCGGCGAGCACCAGGGTGAAGACGATCATGGTGATCGTGATGTAGCCGACGTCGCCCCAGCCGCTGAAGGACACGTCGCCGAAGAGCGAGAAGTCCGGTGCGGAGACCGCGCTGCCGTCGAGCTCCGGCGCGCCGGAGAACCAGGCCTTGCCCGGGATGTCGGCGATCCAGTTGAGGACGACCGCGACGATCGTGCCGACGACGATACCGATGAGGATGGCGCCGGGGACGTTGCGGGCCTGCAGGGCGAAGATCAGCAGCAGGGTGACGGCGAAGATCAGGACCGGCCAGCCCTGGAGCTCACCGGCCGGGCCGAGCGACACGGGACCGCCGCCGGGGGCGGGGTTCTCGTGCACGAAGCCGGCCTTCACGAAGCCGATGATGGCGATGAAGAGACCGATGCCGATGGTGATGGCGTGCTTGAGCGCGAGGGGGATCGCGTTCATGATCATCTCGCGGAGGCCGGTGACCACCAGGAGACAGATCACGGCACCGTAGGCCACCGACATGCCCATGGCCTGCGGCCAGGTCATGACGGGGACGACCTGCGAGGCCATCACGCCGGAGACGCTGAGACCGGCCGCGAGGGCCAGCGGGACCTTGCCCCAGAAACCCATCAGGAGGGTCGTGGCGGCCGCGCACAGCGCCGTGGCGGTGATCAGCGCGGGCTGGCCGAGGACGTTGCCGTCCACATCCTTGCCGGAGAGGATCAGGGGGTTGAGCAGGAGAATGTACGCCATCGCCATGAAGGTGGTGACGCCGCCGCGGATCTCCGTCGCGACGGTGGATCCTCTCTCCGAGATGTGAAAGTACCGGTCGAGCCAAGACCTGCCGGCGGGGTTGCGCGAGCCGTTGCCCGCGTCCTCGGCCGTGGTCTTGGGCTCCACTGACGACTGGGTCATGGGGCCTACTCCCAAGGTTCAAAGGGGCACCCGCAGAAAGCGTTGGGGATTGCGGGATTTGGGATATCAAGTTGGCTGCACGACCCGGGGGACGGCCCGAGACGAACGGGTGAATCGGTACTGCGGTGGTGCGGTGGTGCGGTACCGCGGATCTGCGGTACCGCGGTGGTGCGGCTCTTCTGTGGTGCGTACTGCTGTGGTGCGGTACTGCGGGGATCCCCGGACGGTGCGGGCTGGGAAGTGTGACGTTCCTGGGAGGCACGCACCGTCCGGAGAGGTCCTACAGGGTGCCGGTCAGCGCCTCGGGGCGGACCGGCGTCTTGTTGAGCTCGAGCCCGGTCGCGTTCCGGATCGCCGCGAGGACGGCCGGGGTGGACGACAGGGTCGGGGCCTCACCGATGCCCCGCACGCCGTACGGCGCGTTGGGGTCGGCCAGCTCGATGTAGTCGACCGGGATGGTCGGCGTGTCGAGGATGGTCGGGATCAGGTAGTCCGTGAAGGAGGGGTTCTTCACCTTCGCGGTCTTCGGGTCGACGATGATCTCCTCCATCACTGCCACGCCCAGGCCCTGGGTGGTGCCGCCCTGGATCTGGCCGATGACGGAGAGGGGGTTGACCGCCTTGCCGACGTCCTGGGCGCAGGCCAGCTCGATCACCTTGACGAGACCGAGCTCGGTGTCCACCTCCACCACCGCGCGGTGCGCGGCGAAGGCGTACTGGACGTGGCCGTTGCCCTGGCCGGTGACGCGGTCGAAGGCCTGGGTGGGGCGGTGCCGCCACTCCTCCTCGACCTCCACGGCCTCGTCGCCGAGGACGTCCACGAGGTTCGCGAGGACCTCGCCGCCGTCGGTGACGACCTTGCCGCCCTCCAGGAGCAGTTCGGCCGTGGCCCACGCCGGGTGGTACGAGCCGAACTTGCGCCGGCCGATCTCCAGCACCTTCTCCCGCACGATCTCGCAGGAGTTCTTGATGGCGCCGCCGGTCATGTACGTCTGGCGGCCCGCGGAGGTCGAACCGGCCGAGCCCACCTGGGTGTCGGCGGGGACGATGGTCACCTGCTGGACGCCCAGCTCCGTGCGGGCGATCTGGGCGTGGATCGTGACACCGCCCTGGCCGACCTCCGCCGCGGCGGTGTGGACCGTGGCGACGGCCTCGCCGTTGATGACCTCCATGCGGATGCGGGCGGTCGAGTAGTCGTCGAAGCCCTCGGAGAAGCCGACGTTCTTGATGCCGACGGCGTAGCCGACGCCCCGTACGACACCCTCGCCGTGCGTGGTGTTGGACAGGCCGCCCGGCAGCGCGCGGACGTCCGCGCCCTCCCCGGCCGACTCCCACTGGCGCTCCGGCGGCAGCGGGCGGGCCTTGACCCGGCGCAGCAGCTCGGCGACCGGCGCCGGCGAGTCCACGACCTGGCCGGTCGGCATGATCGTGCCCTGCTCCATGGCGTTGAGCTGGCGGAACTCCACCGGGTCCATGCCCAGCTTGGCCGCGAGCTTGTCCATCTGGGCCTCGTAGGCGAAGCAGGCCTGGACCGCGCCGAAGCCGCGCATGGCGCCGCAGGGCGGGTTGTTGGTGTAGAGGCCGATCGCCTCGATCTCCACGTCGTCGATGACGTACGGGCCGACCGACAGCGACGAGGCGTTGCCGACGACGGAGACCGTGGAGGAGGCGTAGGCGCCGCCGTCCAGGACGATCTTGCACTTCATGTGCGTGAGCTTGCCGTCCTTGGTGGCGCCGTGCTCGTAGTAGAGCTTCGCCGGGTGCCGGTGGACGTGCCCGAAGAAGGACTCGTACCGGTTGTAGACCATCTTGACCGGCTTGCCGGTGCGCAGCGCGAGCAGCGAGGCGAGGATCTGCATCGAGATGTCCTCGCGGCCGCCGAACGCGCCGCCGATGCCCGCCATCGTCATGCGGACCTTCTCCTCGGGCAGGCCGAGGCACGGGGCGATCTGCTGGCGGTCCGCGTGCAGCCACTGGGTGGCCACGTACAGGTCGATGCCGCCGTCCTCGGCCGGCACCGCGAGACCGGACTCGGGGCCGAGGAAGGCCTGGTCCTGCATGCCGAAGGTGTACTCGCCCTTGACGATGACGTCGGCGCGCTTGGCGGCCTCGTCGGCGTTGCCCCGGATGATCGGCTGGCGGTGCACGATGTTGGGGTGGGGGACGTACGCGGCGTGGTGGTCGTCGCGGTTCTCGTGCACGAGCACGGCGTCGGGGGCGGTCGCCGAGGCCTCGTCGGTGATGAGGGGCAGCTCCCGGTACTCGACCTTGATCTTGGCGGCGGCGCGGCGCGCGGTCTCCGGGTGGTCGGCGGCCACGAGGGCGACCGGCTCACCGTGGTGGCGGACCTTGCCGTAGGCGAGGACCGGGGTGTCGCGGAACTCCAGGCCGTAGTTCTTCGCGGCCGGCAGGTCGTCGGCCGTCATGACGGCGTAGACGCCGTCCATGGCCAGGGCCTCGGAGGTGTCGATCGACACGATCTCGGCGTGCGCGACGGTGGACCGCAGGGTCTGGCCCCACAGCATGTCCTCGTGCCACATGTCCGAGGAGTAGGCGAACTCGCCGGTGACCTTGAGGGTGCCGTCCGGGCGGAGGGTGGACTCGCCGACGCCGCCCTTGGTGTGGTTCTGGGTGACCTCGGTCGGCGTGCCGGCCGGTACGGTGCGTGTGTTCTGAGCCATCGTCAGACCGCCTCTCCCTGGCGCTCCTGGCGAGCGGCCGCGAGGCGGACCGCGTCGAGGATCTTCTCGTAACCGGTGCAGCGGCAGAGGTTGCCGGAGAGCGCCTCGCGGATGTCCGCGTCCGACGGGGACGGGTTGCGCTCCAGCATCTCGTCGGCCGCGACCAGCAGACCGGGGGTGCAGAAGCCGCACTGGACGGCGCCCGCGTCGATGAACGCCTGCTGGATCGGGGACAGTTCGACGCCCTCGCCGGTCTGCGAGTCCTGACCGGGCTTGGCCTCCCACCGCTTGGCCTCGTCGAGCGAGGTGCCGCAGGCGCCGGAGGCGCAGCCGCCGTGGCCGTGCTCCTCGCGCTGCTTGGCGTACTCCGCCAGGCCCTCGACGGTGACGACCTCGCGGCCCTCGACCTGGCCGGCGGCGACCAGGCACGAGCAGACCGGCACGCCGTCGAGACGGACCGTGCAGGAACCGCACTCGCCCTGCTCGCAGGCGTTCTTGGAGCCGGGCAGACCCAGGCGCTCACGCAGAACGTAGAGGAGCGACTCGCCCTCCCAGACGTCGTCGGCTTCCTGCGGACGACCGTTGACCGTGAAATTCACGCGCATGGTTATGCAGCTCCTTCAAGGGTGCGGCCGGTGCCGCGGTACTGCTCCCAGGTCCAGCCCAGCGTGCGGCGGGCCATGATGCCCACCGCGTGCCGGCGGTACTTGGCGGTGCCTCGGACGTCGTCGATCGGGTTGCAGGCGCCGGAGGCGAGCTCCGCGAACTGCTTGGCGATCGAGGGAGTGATGATCTTGCCGCTCTCCCAGAAGCCGCCCTCCTCGAGAGCCGCGTTCAGGAACTCCTCGGCGGCCGTCGCCCGCACCGGCGTCGGCGCGGCGGAGCCGATGCCGGTGCGCACGGTCCGGGTCTCCGGGTGCAGCGCGATGCCGAAGGCGCACACGGCGATCACCATCGCGTTGCGGGTGCCGACCTTGGAGTACTGCTGGGGTCCGTCCGCCTTCTTGATGTGGACGGTCTTGATGAGCTCGTCGGGCTCCAGCGCGTTGCGCTTCACGCCCTTGTAGAACTCGTCGATGGGGATGAACCGGCTGCCGCGCACCGACTCGACCTCGACCTCGGCACCCGCCGCGAGGAGCGCGGGGTGGGCGTCGCCGGCCGGGGACGCGGTGCCCAGGTTGCCGCCGACGCCGCCGCGGTTGCGGATCTGCGGAGAGGCGACCGTGTGCGAGGCGAGCGCCAGACCCGGGAGCTCGGCCCGCAGGTTCTCCATGATCTGGGTGTACGGGACGGAGGCGCCGAGGCGGACGTTCTCCTCGCCGACCTCCCACTCGCGCAGCAGCTCGATCCGGTTGAGGTCCAGGAGGTACTCGGGACGCCGGTGGTCGAAGTTGATCTCGACCATGATGTCCGTACCGCCTGCGATGGGCACGGCCGTGGGGTGCTCTGCCTTGGCGGCGAGCGCCTCCTCCCAGCTGGCGGGGCGAAGGAAGTCCATGGTGGCTCTCTTCTTGTGCTTCTAGTGATCAGGGGGGTGTCGTTCGTACGGGCCAAAGGGGACGGCCGGCCCTCGACATGCAGTTCATGTGCTGTTCACGTGGTGTGTGGCCTAGTACACAAGCCCTCCGACCTCGGGGTGCAGTGACAGAAACCATGAAGCGGTTGGCTGGCTGCCATCGTCGTCTTGTAGATTCGAACGAAAGGCGGGGAACAGTCACCTCACTGTTTCCCCCCGGAAACGGTGGCACCGCGCCACCGACGACAACGCGACACCCATCCACCCCTGACGAAAAGGAACGGCGGCGACATCATGCGGCTGCGCGCACTGCTGGAGAACGACGCGCTGGGGCTGCGCCTGCTCGGGGGCGAGGACGAGCTGGACCGCACCGTCCGCGGCGTGATGACGACGGACCTGAAGGACCCGAGCCGCTACCTGTCCGGCGGTGAGCTGGTCCTCACCGGCCTCGCCTGGCTGCGGGAGCCGGCCGACGCCGAACCCTTCGTCCGCATCCTCGCCTCCGCCGGCGTGGCCGCCCTCGCCGCCGGAGAGGCCGAGCTCGGCGACATCCCCGACGATCTCGTACAGGCGTGTTCTCGCCACCGGCTGCCGCTGTTCGCGGTCAACGAATCCGTTGCGTTCGCGACGATCACCGAGCACGTTGTTCGACAGGTCTCCGGCGAGCGCGCCGGAGACCTCGCCGCCGTCGTCGACCGCCACAGGCGCCTGATGACCTCCGGGCCCGCCGGCGGCGGCCCCGAGGTGGTCCTCGACCTGCTCGGCTCCGACCTGGACCTGCGGGCCTGGGTGCTGTCCCCCACCGGCCGCCAGATCGCCGGTGCCGGAGAACCCCTGGAGCCGGGCCTGGCCGCCACGCTGGCCGGCGAGCACCTCGCCGCCACCCGCACCGGACGGCGCGGCCCGCACCGCCTCACCGTCGCCGGATCGCCCTACTCGCTGTTCCCGATCCGCAACACCGGCCGCGGCGCCGCCCCCGCCACCCGCGACGTGCGCGAAACCGTCCTGTCCGACTGGCTGCTCGCCGTCGAGGCCGACGCCGGCGACTGGCCCGCCGCCCGCCTCGACCTGCTCCAGGGCGTCACCCAGCTCATCGCCGTCGAACGCGACCGGCGCGAGGCCGCCCGCACCGTGCGCCGCCGGCTCGCCCAGGAAGTCCTCGAACTCGTCCAGACCGGCGCCGCGCCCGCCGAGATCGCCGCCCGCCTCCGCGTCGCCGCCCCCGTCCTCCTGCCCGGCCTCGGCACCGCCCCGCACTGGCAAGTCGTCGTCGCCCGCGTCGAATGGGACCAGGAGCCCGGCCAGAGTGCCGTCGACACCGGCCCCATCGCCCAGTCCCTCCTGGAGGAGATCCTCGTCGACCCGGCGGCCTCCGGAGCCGACTCCGCCGACCGGATCGCCGTCGCCCACAGCGGCGACGAGGCCATCGCCCTCGTCCCGCTCGCCACCGCCCCCCTGCCCGACAGCGAGGACGAGGTCCCCGCCGCCGCCGTCGGCCTGCACGCCGACGCCCTCCTCGCCTCCGTCCGGGCCCCGCTCTCCGCCGGACTCGACGGCGACGGCCGGCTCACCCTCGGCGTCAGCGCCGCCGTCCACTCCGCCGAGGGCCTGCGCGGCGCCCTCGAAGAGGCCCGGCACGCCCGCCGCGTCGCCGCCGCCCGCCCCGGCCGGGTCTGCGCCGCCGGACACCACGAGCTCGCCTCGCACGTCCTGCTGCTGCCCTTCGTGCCCGACGACGTGCGGCGCGCCTTCACCGCGCGGCTGCTCGACCCGCTGAAGGACTACGACCGACGCCACCGCGCCGAGCTCATCCCCACCCTCGAAGCGTTCCTCGACTGCGACGGCTCCTGGACCCGCTGCGCCACCCGCCTCCACCTGCACGTGAACACGCTGCGCTACCGGGTGGGGCGGATCGAGCAGCTGACCGGACGCGACCTGTCCCGGCTGGAGGACAAGCTCGACTTCTTCCTCGCCCTGCGCATGAGCTGAACGGGTGAAGACGACTCCCGGGTGAGCGCGTTCATCTCATCGGGTGATCAAGCGGGCTGACGGGGCGGCAGGCGACTGCCGCCCCGTGCCATGCCGGGCCGGGTTTCCGCCACCCCTCCCTTTGTGAAAAGTTTCACCCGACCCCTTGGCCCGGCGTCCGGGTTCGTGCTGAGATGCCGTCCTACTCAACAGCTCGATGGCGCGCTCGGGGAGGGCAATGTGGAGTACGGCCGGGGCACCCCACTGGAGACCGCGGTCTGGAGACTTCGCTCACGCGGCTGCTGGACGGACGCAGCCGAACTCCTCGCCCCGCAAGCGGCCGAACCGGCCGCCGCCCTCGAACGAGCGGCTCTCCTGATCGAACGCTGCCTCTACACCGAGCAGGGCTGGGCCGACGCGGAGGAAGCCCTCCGCGCGGCGGAGGCCGTCGCGACGAGCGACGAGGAACGCGGGGCCGCCGCCTGCGAGCGCGGTTACCTCGCGTACGCCTCCACCCTGCTCGGCGTCCGCGACCGGGCCGACGAGGCCCGCGCCGCGCTCGGGCGCGCGGCGGCCCTCATCGGCCCCGAGACGCCCCGCCGCGCCCTGCTCGACTTCCGGCGCGGCCTCGTCGCCCAGAACCTCGGCGACTCCCCCCAGGCGGCCC
This sequence comes from Streptomyces sp. NPDC126499, assembly GCF_040302485.1. NCBI lineage: Bacteria > Bacillati > Actinomycetota > Actinomycetes > Kitasatosporales > Streptomycetaceae > Streptomyces > Streptomyces sp. NPDC126499. The sequence continues at coordinate 15,859 of NZ_JBEOUO010000009.1, forward strand.
GCGCCGCCTACCGCCGCGCCCACGAGGGCGCCACCGCCCACGGCGACACCCTCCTCCTCTCCTTCACCTGGCGCCACCTCGCCGGACTCGCCCTGCGCGAGGGCCAGTTGGCGGAGGCGCGACACGGCTTCACCGAATCGCTGCGGATCCGCGAGGAGTTGGGCTACCTGGTGGGCACGGTCCCGGCGCTGGCCTCGCTCGCGGAGGCGGAGACCGAACCGGAGGCGGGGCGGCTACGGGCTGAGGCGGGGCGGCTGTTCCGGCTGCTCGGGGGCGTACCGACGTGGCTGGCGGGGCAGTTGGCGCCGCGCGCGGCGGTCTGAGGGTTCGCGGCGGCCTGAGGGTTCGCGGGGGGACGCGGGTTTCGCGGGGGCGCGGGTTCGCGGGGCGCGGCTGCGCGGTGGGGGGTGGCGCGGGGGCCGCTCCGGGGGTCGCATTCGGGACTGCATGATTTACGGCGCGGGGCCGTGCCCGGAGACGTACGGGCCCTTGTTCCGCGCCACAAATCACGCTTTACGTCCCGAACACGACCCCCTGCGCGTCCCCCACGCCGGGCCGTCGGGCGTCTGCGGGCCGTGCCACGACGCGCGCGTTATCCACTGACCCGCTCCAACCGCACCAGGGCCTCGTCCAGGCCCACCACCAGCGCGCCGTCCGGCGTGACGGTCACGGACCGCACCGGCGGGCCCGGGCGGAAGTCCACGTGGTCGTCCTGCTCCAGGCGGTCGAGCCGCACCGTGCCGTCGGCCCAGGCGGTCGCGAGGAGCGGGCCGTGGGGGGTCTCGGTCGCGGAGAGGGAGACGACCGGAGAGGGGCGCTCGGCCAGCGGGGACGGGTCCGGGTCGCGGCCCGGGGTCCAGCGGCGGACCGTGCCGTCGGTGCCGCCGCTGCAGACGAACGGGGTCGCCGACTCGACCGCCGCCACGGCGGTGACGCGGCCGCTGTGCAGGGCGGCCTGGTGCAGGCCGGTGAGGCCGAAGGCGTGGACGGAGCCGAGCCGGTCGCCGACGACCACGGAGCCGGCGATGGCGGCGAGGGCCGTGCCGGGGTGGCGGGTGAGGGTGGTGGAGACCGCCTCGGTGAGGCGCTGGAGGTAGGGCGGGCGGGGCCGGGTGCCCCGTACGGTGTGCAGCCGGCCGCGCTCGTCGAGCAGCAGGACGGTGCCGTCGGGGGCCGGGGCGAGGGAGGTGACGCGCCCGGTGACGGGGTGGTCGAGACGCCCGAGGGGGCGGGCGTCGGCCGCGGACAGCAGGTGGACGGTGCCGGCGAGGTCGGCGACGAGGAGGGTGCCGTCCTGGGCGGCGAGGGCGGCGGCGGGGCCGGGCCAGGGTGGTGCGACGTCCCCGGCGACGCGGGTCCAGCGCACGCGCCAGGGCGCGCCGGCGGCGAGCTCGTGGAGGGCGGGCCGGAGCCGGGGGTCGGCGCCGTCGCCGAGGAGGGCGAGGAGGCCGAGGGCCCGGTCGGCGGGGGTGCGGGCGGCGCACAGGGCCTGGCCGGCCCGCAGCCAGGCGGGGCGGAGGCCGCCGTGGTCGTCGGCGGGGTCCTGGACGTAGCCGGTGGTGACGGCGACGGGGTCGGCGGCGCAGACGGCGTGGGGGTCGGAGAGGTCCGGCGGGAGCTGGGCGGGGGGCTGGGGCGGCTCGGGGGCCTGGTCCTCGTCGACGAGGGTGACGCGGCCTTCGGCGAGGAGGGTGTGTTCGGGCGTGCCGGGAACGGTCTCGACGACGACGCGGACGCGGCCGAGGGCGGCGAGGTCCTTGAGGAGGCGGGCGACGGCGAGGGGTTCGGCGGCGGTGTGGAGGGCGGGCAGGAGGAGGACGGTGCGGGTGGCGCGGCCGGTCTCGGTGGTGGCGAGGGCGCGGACGAGGTCGCCCGGGGAGGCGGCGACGACGCCGAGGTGGTCGGCGACGGCCCAGGCGGTGCCGAGGGCGGTGCGGCCGGTGAGCGGCACGAGGGCGCGGGTGGTGCGCCGGCGTCCGGCGGCGCGGGGGCCGTGGGCGGCGAGCCAGTCGAGGAGTCCGGGGGCGCCGGTGACGAGGCACAGGCGGGGGGCGTCGGGGGCGGTGAGCCAGCCGAGCAGGGCCGCGGCCCCGGGGCGCTCCGCGCGGACGGACGGCATGGGCACCTCTCGGTCGGCGCGGTTCGGACGTACGGAGACCTTAGTCGTCAGTCCTGCGCTCCGGTGAAGTGCTCCCGTACGAGGGACGACACGACGGGGAGGTCCTGGGCGACGAGGGCGTCGAGGAGGGCGGTGTGTTCGGCGGCGTCGGCGACGAGCCGGCCGTGGCTGGTGGCGGGGGCGCTGACGAGGGGCCACTGGGAGCGGCGGTGGAGGTCGTCGGCGATGTGGAGGAGCTGTTCGTTGCCGGCGAGGGAGAGGACGGCGCGGTGGAAGGCGCGGTCGGCCTCGGCGTAGTGGGCGCGGTCGCCGCGGGCGGCGGCGGTGGCGGTGGCCTCGGCGAGGGGGCGGAGTTCGGCCCAGCGGGCGGCGGGGACGGTGCGGGCGAGCCGGAGCATGACGGGGACCTCGATGAGGGCGCGGACCTCGGCGAGTTCGGCGAGTTCGCGGGGGGTGCGTTCGACGACCCGGAAGCCGCGGTTGAGGACGACCTCGACGGCGCCTTCGGTGGCGAGTTGTTGCATGGCTTCGCGGACGGGGGTGGCGGACACGCCGAAGCGTTCGGCGAGGACGGGGGCGGAGTAGACCTCGCCGGGGCGGAGTTCGCCGCCGACGAGGGCGGTGCGCAGGGCCTGGAGGATCTGACCGCGGACGGAGTGGCGGCGGACGGTCCTCGGGGCCGGCTCGCCGTGGGTGTGTTCGCCGCGTACGTCGTGGGCGCGGGCCTGCCCGGGGACCCTCGCGGTGGCGTCGTAGGGGCTCTGGGCATCGCCGTGGGACGCGGGCGCGGACCTGTCGGTGGTCCGTCCGCGCGTGTCGCCGTGCTCCACCCGGGTCCTCCTGCGCTGTCGTGCCGGGCCCCGGCTCGCGGTGGCGGGGTCCCCCGTGCACGATAGGCGGACGGCGTCGCAGTTCAAACACCGTACGCATCGGGTAAGGTAAGGCTAACCTGCTAACGATCGCGATTCGGTGGTCCCGCATGACCGTGCCCGCTCTGCTGCCGTCTGCTCCCGCTTCGCCCGTCGCGGCCGCGTACGCCCGGCTCGGCGAGGTGTTCACCGCCCTGCGCGTCGACGAGCGGGCCAGGGACGAGCGCATGCCGTGCGGTACGGGCTGGGTCGGCGCGGACGAGCTGGGCGCGGGCGGGGACGGCCTGGACGCCTTTCTCGCCTGGGACGACACGCAGGTGCGCCGGGACTACGGGCGGCCGGCCCGCCCGGACGTGGTGGCGAGTTTCGCACTGCACCGTTACGCCTGGCCGGTCTGCCTCCTGGTGACCCTGCCGTGGTTCCTGCACCGCAGGGTGCCCCGCCTTCCGGCCCGGAACGTGGCCTTCCATCGGGCGCTCGGCCGGCTCGCCGTGCGGGTGGAGGAGTTCGCCTGTCTGCCGGGTGACCCGGCGGCCGCGCTGCCGGGCGCGCGCGTGGTGGCAAACGAGGAGGCGCTGCGGGCGGAGGTGCGCGAGGCGCTGGCCGAGCACTTCGAGGAGGTCCTGGCCGGCTTCCGCCCCCGGATGCGCCGGGGACCGCGGGCGCTGTGGGGCATGGTCACGGACGAGATCGTCGAGGGCCTGTGGTACATCGCGGCACTCCTCGGCGAGGAGCGGCGGGCGCTGGCGGAGCTGGAGCGGCTGATGCCGGGGTCGGTCACACCGTACGTGGGGGCGGCCGGTTTCCGGGAGCTGCCGGGTTCGGCGGAGGCGTGCGGGACGGCACGCTCCACGCGGGACCGGGCGTCGTGCTGCCTCTTCTACACGCTGCGCCCCGAGGACACCTGTCTGACCTGTCCGCGGACGGCCGACGCGGAGCGGGTCCGCCGGCTCGCGGCGACCGCCTGAGGTCACACCACTCCCCCGGGTGATGTGACTCGAACACAACCCGGCTTCTTAGCGCGCGAGTTCGACCAGATCGCACCTATTCGTATGCCGTGCGACCCCGTTGGCGTGCTCTTGCCGCGAAACCCTCTGCCCGCCCCGCCCGGTCGGCCAGTATGGGCGGCCGTATCGCCCTGTTGCGAGGCACTACTGCGAGGCAAGGGACACCGCAATGAGACTGACCGACATATCGCTGGACTGGCTGCTTCCGGGCGGCGTGATGGTGGCGGGAGTCCTGACGGCGGTGGCGGTGCTCGCGCGCGGCAAGCGCGCCGGTGACCAGGCCGCGGCCGAGGACTCCTGGGAGCGCAGCGAGGAGCGCCGCAGACGCAAGGAGGCCGTCTACGGCACCGCCTCCTACGTCCTGCTCTTCTGCTGTGCCGCGGTCGCGGCGGCGCTCTCCTTCCACGGGCTCGTCGGCTTCGGCCGGCAGAACCTCAACCTCTCCGGGGGCTGGGAGTACCTGGTCCCGTTCGGCCTCGACGGCGCCGCGATGTTCTGCTCGGTGCTGGCCGTCCGCGAGGCCAGTCACGGCGACGCGGCCCTCGGCTCCCGTCTGCTGGTGTGGACGTTCGCGGGCGCGGCGGCCTGGTTCAACTGGGTGCACGCCCCGCGCGGCCTGGGCCACGCCGGTGCTCCGCAGTTCTTCGCGGGCATGTCGCTGTCGGCCGCGGTGCTCTTCGACCGGGCACTGAAGCAGACCAGGCGGGCGGCGCTGCGCGAACAGGGCCTGATCCCGAGGCCCTTGCCGCAGATCCGGATGGTCCGCTGGCTGCGGGCGCCCCGGGAGACCTTCGGCGCCTGGTCGCTGATGCTCCTGGAAGGCGTACGGACCCTGGACGAGGCCGTCGACGAGGTGCGCGAGGACCGCCGGGAGAAGGAGCGGAACCGGATCCGCAGGCGGGAGCAGGCGAAGCTGGACCGGGCGCGGCTGAAGGCGCTGAACCGTCAGCACCGCGCGTTCGGCCGGTCCGGCCGTCAGGTCGAGATGGCGGCGCTGGGGGCCGCCTCCGGTGCGGGCTCCGCGACGGGCACGGTGCAGGCCGCCGTCGCGGAGCCCGCCATAGCGGACCCCGGACAGCTGCCGCTTCGACCCCGGCCCTCCCTCCAAGCCGTGAAGGGCGCTGAGCCGCGCCCGGGTGATTCCCGCACGGCGGAGCCCCGGACGGTGGACCTCACCGCCGAGGACGACACCCAGACGCTGCCCCGGCTCGACTCCCTGGAGCGCAAGCTCGCGGACCTGGAGCAGCAGTTCGGCTGAACGCGGTCACGGCGGGGCCGCCTCAGGCGGCCCCGCCGTTCAGTTCGAACCAGACGACCTTGCCCGCCTCGTGGTTCTCCACCCCCCAGGAGTCGGCGAGTGCCTGGACGAGGACGAGTCCCCTGCCGTGCGTACCGTCGTCGGCGTGCGGTACGCGCGGTGCGGGCAGCCCGGAGACGAAGTCCCGGACCTCGACCCGCAGGTGCTCGGGGGCGACGGTGGCGCTGACCACCGCCCCGTGGTCCGTGTGGATCAGGGCGTTGGTCACCAGCTCGCTGGTGAGCAGTTCCGCGACGTCGGTGGCGCCCGGTCCGCCCCACGTCCCCAGCATCGCCCGCAGGGCGTGCCGCACCTCCGGCACCGCGGCGAGATCCGCGCATCCCACCTTTCTGAGCAGCCCCGTCGGCTGTTTCGCCTCCCCGGCCATAACCCCCCACCCCGTCGTCGCGTCGAACAGGCTCACGGGGATGCATGCCCAAGGGGCACGCGGGCATTCATCGGCGTGCACGGACCGTCAGGGCCTGGGTACGTTCCGCAGGTTGGATCGAGCCATCTGGAGCATGCGGCCCACTCCCCCGTCGAGGACGATCTTGCTCGCGGAGAGGGCGAAGCCGGTCACCATGTCGGCCTTGATCTTCGGCGGGATGGACAGGGCGTTGGGGTCGGTGACGACGTCGACAAGGGCCGGCCCCTTGTGCCGGAAGGCGTCCTTCAGGGCGCCCGCGAGCTGCTTGGGCTTCTCGACGCGGACGCCGTAGGCTCCGGCCGCGCGGGCGACGGCGGCGAAGTCGGGGTTCTTGTAGGACGTTCCGTACGAGGGCATGCCGGCGACCAGCATCTCCAGCTCGACCATGCCGAGCGAGGAGTTGTCGAAGAGGACGACCTTCACCGGCAGGTCGTACTGCACGAGGGTGAGGAAGTCGCCCATCAGCATGGAGAATCCGCCGTCGCCCGACAGGGTGACGACCTGGCGTCCGCGGTCGGTGAACTGGGCGCCGATGGCCTGCGGCAGCGCGTTGGCCATGGAGCCGTGGCTGAACGAGCCGATGATGCGGCGCCGCCCGTTGGGGGTGAGATAGCGGGCCGCCCACACGTTGCACATGCCGGTGTCGACGGTGAAGACGGCGTCGTCGTCGGCGATTTCGTCGAGGACGGAGGCGACGTACTCGGGGTGGATGGGTACGTGCTTGTCGACCTTGCGGGTGTAGGCCTTGACGACGCCTTCGAGGGCGTCGGCGTGCTTCTTGAGCATCTTGTCGAGGAAGCGCCGGTCCGTCTTGGCCCGCACGCGCGGGATGACGCAGCGCAGGGTCTCGCGCACGTCGCCCCACACGGCGAGGTCGAGCTTGGAGCGCCGGCCGAGGCGCTCGGGCCGTACGTCGATCTGCACGATCTTCACGTCGTCCGGCAGGAAGGCGTTGTACGGGAAGTCGGTGCCGAGCAGGATCAGCAGGTCGCACTCGTGGGTGGCCTCGTAGGCGGCGCCGTAGCCGAGGAGCCCGCTCATCCCGACGTCGTACGGATTGTCGTACTGGATCCATTCCTTGCCGCGCAGCGCGTGGCCGACGGGCGCCTTCACCCGTTCGGCGAACTGCATGACCTCCGGGTGCGCGCCGGCGGTGCCGCTGCCGCAGAAGAGCGTCACCCGGTCGGCGGAGTCGATCATCCGGACGAGGGCGTCGATCTCGGCGTCGCCGGGCCGCACGGTGGGCCGGGTGGTGACGAGCGCGGTCTCGACCGCCTGGTCGGGGGCCGGTTCGGAGGCGAGGTCGCCGGGGAGCGAGACGACGCTGACGCCGCCCTGGCCGACGGCGTGCTGGATCGCGGTCTGGAGCAGCCGGGGCATCTGCTTCGGGCTGGAGATGAGCTCGCTGTAGTGGCTGCACTCGCGGAACAGCTGGTCGGGGTGGGTCTCCTGGAAGTAGCCGAGGCCGATCTCGCTGGAGGGGATCTGGGAGGCCAGGGCCAGAACCGGGGCCATGGAGCGGTGGGCGTCGTACAGGCCGTTGATGAGGTGGAGGTTGCCGGGGCCGCAGGAGCCGGCGCAGGCGGCGAGCCGGCCGGTGATCTGGGCCTCGGCGCCGGCGGCGAAGGCCGCCGTCTCCTCGTGCCGCACCTGGATCCAGTCGATGGCGGCGTTGCGGCGGATGGCGTCGACGACGGGGTTCAGGCTGTCGCCGACGACTCCGTACAGGCGCTGGACGCCCGCGCGGACGAGGATGTCGACGAACTGTTCTGCGACATTCTGTTTGGCCATGGGTCCATCAACCCATGGCCGTGGAGGTTACGCCTCCCAGACGGCCACCCCCGTACGGTCGTCGGCGTAACCGGTCACCCTCAGCTGGGTGTCGGCGAGGAACGCGGCGAGTCCGGGCGGCTCGGCGCCGGCCCAGCGGGCGGCGAGCTCGCGGGCCAGGGCCGGTTCGCCGCGCAGCGGCTCGGCCAGGCCGTGGGAGGCGAGCAGCAGGGTGTCGCCGGGGCGGGCGACGGAGGCGCGGAAGCGGAACGGTTCGGCGGGCGGGGGCGGAGGGTCCTCGACGAAGGGGCGGCCGGGCGCGTCGGTGACGCCGAGCTTCAGGGTGAGCCGGTCACCGGTCTCGGTCGCCTCGGGGACGTCGGCGGCCTCGCGGGGGTCGGCGGCCTCGCGGGGGTCGCGGGGATCGGCCGTGGCCGGGGGTGACGGCCGCGTGCCGGCGGTGGCGGCCGGTTCGGGCAGGAGGGGCTCGATGTCCTGCCAGGCGCCGTCGCGGAGGCGGAAGAGTCCGCCGGGGCCGACGCCGAAGAAGATCCGGGTGCGGCACGCCGGGTCGGCGGTGAGCAGCAGACAGCGCAGGCCCGCCGTGTACTCCTCGGGGTCGAGGCCGCGTTCGGCGGCGCGGGCGCGCAGCTTGCCGTAGGTGCGGTCGGTGAGCCGGTGGAGGCCGGACTTGAGGTCGCGGCGGCGGCCGGAGCGGATGTCCTCGGAGAGCCGGGCGTGGCTGCGCCCGACGGACTCGCCGATCCAGCGGCAGACGTCGGCGGCGGCGAGGTGGGCGTGTTCGGCGGTGCGCCGGCCGGCGGCGACGGCGACGAGGACGAGGGCGCTGTCGTCCTGGCCGAAGCGGGCGGTGAGCAGGGCGTCGCGGCGGGGTTCGCCGCGGAAGCGGGCGGAGTCGCCGCGGACGGAGGCGGCGCGCAGCGTGTAGGCGCCGTAGCGGGCGCCGTCGAGGACGGTGTCGGCGACGAGTGCGTCGAGCTCGCCGGGGCGGGCGGCGGGCAGGGCGGTGGGTTCGGCCTCGTAGGTGGGCGGCCGGCTGCCGATGTGTCCGGTACGGGGGCGGGGCGCGGGGACCTGGACGGTGGGGGGCTCACTGGGCGGTGCCAGGGCCGGCTGCGCCAGGGGCGGCGGCGTCCGGGCGGGTGCGGCCTCGGCGGGCGGAGCCTCGGCGGGCGGGGCCTCGGCGGGCGGATCCGCCTGGGGCGGGGCCTCGGTGGGCGATCCGGCTTCGGGCGGGGCCTCGGCGGGCGGGCCGGCCGTGGTGCGGGCGGCGGAGGCGTAGCGCTCGTCGAGACTGTCGGACGTCGGGGCGGGCGCGGTGTCGGGCGCCGCCTCGTCGTAGAGCTTGTCCCACCAGTTGGTGTCCCCCTGCTGAGTCATGCCCTTATTGTCCACCGCACAGGCCGTCAGAAAACGGGACATCCGGAAATGTGTCGCGGAAGCAGGGGGTGCGGAAGGGGTGGTCCGGGAAACGGGTGGTCCGGAACCGGGGGTCGGGAAAGGGGGTCCGCCGGGCGGCCCCACCCCCCACGGGAAGGACGCCCGGCGGACCGGCGTGATCAGCGCACGTCGTAAGCGCGGACCACGGTCTGGGTGACGGAGTTGCCGCGGGCGTCCGTCAGTTCGGTCCTCAGGGTGACCTGCCGGCCGGTGGCGCCCGCGTGGTCGACGGTCGCGCTCCAGGCGTCGCCCTGCCGGGAGACCGGCGCTTCGGTCCAGGTCTCGCCCCCGTCGTAGGAGTACGAGAGCCGGGCCGAGGTGAGGGGTGCGGGGGTGTAGCCCGCGTGGCCCGTCACGAAGAGGCCGATCCGCTGGCCGTCGGTCGCGGCGAGGGTCTTGAGTCCGTCCTCCGGAAGGTCGTACCGGGGGAAGAGAATCGGGATGCCCTGAGAATAGACGCTCTCGTCGAGGCGGGAGGTGAATTCCCACACGGAGGTGACGGCCATGGAGCGGGCCCACACCTTGCTGCCCATCTTCATGGTGCGCTGTTCGAGGGTGTACCTGCCGGGTTCGGCCGGCACCTCGAACACTCCGAACGGCCAGGCCGTCCGGCCGAGCACTTCTCCGTCGCGGCTGAGCCGGAGGCTTCCGATGTCACCGAAGGAGCCGGACTCGGCGTGGTGGGCGCTGTCGCCCCACAGGGCGGCGGCGAAGCCGATCAGGTTGCCCTGGCGTTCGGCGACGAGGACCGGCTTTCCGGCCCGGTCGCGCGGGGCGGTGGGGGTGACGACTCCGTCGTACCAGCTCTCGGAGCGCCGCTCGCCCGCCCGGTAGACGTGCGGGGTGCCGATCATGAGCTCGCCGAAGGGGAAGCTGGAGCAGAGCGTCTTCTCCCAGACGGTGTCCCCGGCCGTGTAGTACTCGGTGCGGGTGCCGGGCGCGGGGGCCGGCTCCAGGCCCGCGAAGGAGGCGGAGGCGCCGCTCGGGCGCCGGGCGAGGCCGAAGTCCACGAAGTCGTTGGCGATGCCCATGGCGGTGTACGTGGACCGGGTGCTGCCCAGGGCCGCGTCGCGGACCCGGTAGGTCCGCTCGTCGCGGATCGCGCCGGACTCGGGGAACGCCAGCTGGTAGACGTACGGGCTTCGCGCGGTGGCCTTCCACGTGAGGGTGACCTCGCCGGCGGAGAGCCTGCCCAGGAGCTTCGCGGCCTCGGCCGACTCGACGGCGAGCACCGGCAGTCCGGCGCTGCCGAAGCCGGCGCTCGGGTACCAGCGGCCGGGGGCCGTGCGGTGGCCGAGGACGGCGACGGCGCCGGCGGCCTTGGCGTCGCGGGCGACGGTCCCGGAGTACTCCTCGCCGTCCGCGAAGCGCACCAGGGCGATCCTGCCCCTGACCTGAGCGGCCGTCAGCTCGGCCGGGGTGCCGGTGCCCGCGTCGACGAGGCGCGCGGTCCCGGTGCCGTCGAGGTTGTCGGAGCCGGTGGAGCCGGTGACCGGGTGCAGGGCGAGACCGTCGCCGGTGGTGAGCGCGGAGATCTGCGGGGCGGCGGTGCGCCAGTAGCTGCCGAACTCGAAGTCGCCGTTCTCCGCCTCGCCCTCGACCGAGGCGTAGTAGCCGCGGAGGGTGCGGCCGGCGGCGACGCTGCCGGCGTGCAGCCAGGTGCCGTCCCAGGAGCGGGCGAACGCGAGGGTGCCGGAGCGCACGTCGGAGGGCCGGTCGGTGCGCACGGAGAGCCGGTGGGCCTTGCGGGCGTCGAGGACGACGAGGGTGTCCTTCGTGAGCCTCAGTTCGGGGCGGGCGAGGTAGCTGAGCGAGTCCTCCAGGGTGGCGCCGGGCGTGGCGTCGCGGGTGGTGACGAAGGCGGAGAGGAAGTAGCCGCCGGGGCGGAGCCGGTAGACCTGGTCGGTGGCGCCGTCGTTGAAGCGGCGTTCCCCGGTGGCGGTGTCGGTGCCGATGACGTCGAGGGAGGAGGCGCCTTCGGCGGACCTTCCCTGACGGTCGATCAGTTGGACGCGGAGGGTGACGGTTTCGGGCTCGACGTACAGCGAGAACGGGGTGGAGACGTGGATGCCGCCGGGTCCGGTGGCGAGGACGCGGCCGGTGACGTCGCCGTACTGGGCGCGGTCGAGCCGGGCGGCGGGGTCGAGCCGGAGCGGGACCTCGACGGTGGCGCCGGCCGGGACGGTGACGGTGCGGCTGCCGAGGCGGGCGACGGAGGACCGGACGGCGGAGCCGTCGTTGCCGGTGACCCGCTGCACGGCGAGGGAGAGGGTGACGGGCTTGTCGCCGGTGTTGGTGTAGGGGACGGCGACGGTGGTGCGGTCGGCGGCGCCCTGCGGCCAGGGGTAGGTGCCGCCCTGGACGGCGGGGGCGCCGAGGACGGTCTGGTCGACGGCGGCCTTGACGTCGAGGCGGCCGCCGCCGACCTCGCGGACGTCGCCGGGGACGCCGCTGTCGGCGGAGGAGACGAGCGCGGCCTTGATCCGCTGGGCGGTCCAGTCGGGGTGGCGCTGCCTGAGGATCGCGGCGGCGCCCGCGACGTGCGGGGTGGCCATCGACGTACCGGACATGCCCTGGTACGCGTACACGCCCCGGCCGCCGGCCGCGGCGGCGGAGATGGCGACGCCGGGGGCGGCGATCTCCGGCTTGAGGGTGTGGCCCAGGGTGGTCGGACCGCGGCTGGAGAAGGAGGCGGTGGAGTCGTCGCGGTCGGTGGCGCCGACGGTGAGGACGCTCGGCGCGCAGCCGGGCGAGGAGACGGTGTTGAGCGAGGGGCCGCTGTTGCCGGCGGCGACGACGAACAACGTGCCTTCTTCGCGGCCGAGTTGCTCGGCGGCGACGCTCATCGGATCGGTGCAGTCGGTCTCGGAGGGGTTGCCGAGGCTCATGGAGACGACGTCGGCGCCCTGGGCGACGGCCCACTCCATGCCGGCGATGATCCATGAGGTGGCGCCGGAGCCGGAGTCGTTCAGGACCTTGCCGTTCAGGAGGTCGGCGCCGGGCGCCACGCCCTTCTTCCTGCCGCCGCTCGCGGCGCCGCTGCCGCCGACGGTGGAGAGCGTGTGGGTGCCGTGGCCCTGGCGGTCGTCGGCGGTGTCGGAGTCGGTGAAGTTCTCGGAGGCGGCGATCCGGCCCTTGAGGTCGGGGTGTTCGGCGTCGGCGCCGGTGTCGAGGACGGCGACCTTGGTGCCGGTGCCGTCGTAGTCCGCCGCCCATGCCTCGGGGGCGTGGACCTGGGCGGTGGAGCGTTCCAGGGTGGCCCGCACCTTGCGGTCGAGCCACAGCTTCCGCAGGCCGCCGCGCGACGCGGTGCGGGCGGCGGGTCCGTCGACGTCGGCCCAGAAGGTGGCGGCCTGCTTCTTGTCGGCGGTCAGCGCGACGGCGTCGACGCTTTCGAGGACGTGGCCGCGGGTGGCGCCGCGCGGGGCGGGCGGCAGGGACCGGGCGGTGGCCAGGTCGGTGCCGTAGACGGCGATGAGCGGGAGGGCGGCCGAGCCGGCGTCGTCGTAGCCCTGGCGGATCAGTCCGGTGACGTTGAAGAGCTCCTCGTCGACCCGGCCCGCGGCGAGGGCGGCGGTGGCGCCCTCGGGGTAGACGTAGAGCTCGGGACCGGACCTGCGGGTCTGGACGGACGGCACGGTGCCGTCCTCGCGGGGCAGCGCGGCGGCGGCCGGGTTGCCCTGGGCGTCCCGGGTGACGAGCACCCGGTCGCCGGTGACGAGGGTGACCGTGGCGGGTCGCTGCGCGGCGGTCCGGGCCGCCTCGCCGCCGACCAGCGGTCGCTTGCCGGTCGCCGGGGCGTCCTGCGGCGTTGCCGCCGTGGACGTCGCGACCGCGGTGACGGCCAGGACGGCGGCGGTCGCCGCCCCCAGGGCCGTACGCGAAATCGGGCGCATCACTCTCCCCATCTGTTTCCGGGCATGGCGGCACAAGGTGCCCATCTCCGGAGGCTGTCGGTGCTGCGGTGGCGCCACATTGGCAGAGGTGAGGGTGGTGGAGGCAGGATGGGCGCGGCGGGAATGCGCCGTGGCCGATTCCCGCCAGTGCACCGACGGAACGAACGCGTCCGCCGGTCGTCCCGGGAATCTCCGGGTCGTCCGGGGACGTCCGCGCGAGGGGTGGGGTCAGCGATGCTGGGAGCGATAGGTCTCGACGAACGGCAGGAGTCCGCCTACCGCGCTCTGGTCGCGATGGGCGCGGCCGAGGTCTCCGACCTGGCGCACCGGCTCTCGCTGCCGGTGGTCGACACCGAGCGGGCGTTGCGCCGCCTGGAGTCGCAGGGTCTGGCGGCGCAGTCCTCGGCCCGTACCGGGCGGTGGGTCGCGGCGCCGCCCGGCGTGGCGCTCGGCGCGCTGCTCACCCAGCAGCGGCACGAGCTGGAGCAGGCGGAGCTGGCGGCGGCGCTCCTCGCCCAGGAGTACCGGGCCGAGGCCACCGAGCCGGCCGTGCACGACCTGGTGGAGGTGGTGACCGGCGCGAGCGCGGTGGCGCATCGTTTCTTCCAGCTCCAGCTGGGTGCCACGCAGGAGGTCTGCGCGCTGGTGACGGGCAAGCCGATCGCGGTGACCGGCCTGGAGAACGACGCCGAGGCGATGGCCGCCGAGCGGGGCGTGCGCTATCGGGTGGTGATCGAGCGCGAGGTGCTGACCCTGCCGTCGGGTCTGCACGAGCTGTCGGCGGCGCTCGGCCGCGAGGAGCAGATCCGGATCGTGGACCGGGTGCCGACGAAGCTGGTCGTCGCCGACCGGACCCTCGCGATGGTGCCGCTCACCGGCCGCGGCGCCGAACCGGCCGCGCTCGTGGTGCATGCCAGCGGGCTCCTGGAGTCGCTGATGGGCCTGTTCGAGTCGGTCTGGCGCGAGGCCCTGCCGCTACGGCTCGGCGCGGGCGCCCAGGTGACGGAGGACGAGGTCCCGGGCCCGGACCCGACGGACCTGGAGATCCTCAGCCTGCTGCTCGCGGGGATGACGGACGCGAGCGTGGCCAAGCAGCTGGACCTGGGGCTGCGGACGGTGCAGCGGCGGGTGAAGGGGCTGATGGAGCTGACGGGCGTGACGACCCGGCTGCAGCTGGGCTGGCACGCGTACGAGAAGGGGTGGGTGGCGCGGCGGTGAGGGGGGCGCGAGGGGTGGGCGGTCGTGGGGGGCTCATGGGGCAGGGGCCTGTCGCGGGGCCGTAGGGCCGGGCCTTCGGGGCGGGGCCGTATGGCAGGGTGGCGGCCGGTTTTCTTTCGGCTCGGAGCGGAACGAATCCCGCCCTCTCCCCTCTCCCCCAGGAGCACGACTCATGAACGGAAGGCGCCGCCGCGCCCTGCTGACCGCCGTCACCCCGATGCTGGAGCCCGGGGAGCGGGTGGAGGTCACCTCCCTCGTCAACCTGAGCTCGGTGTCCGTGCGCCGTACCGCCGCCTTCGGCATCGCCTCGGCGATCGCCAGCGGCGGGTCGATGGCGGTGATCCCGGCGCCGACCCCGATGTACCTGGCGATGACCGACCGCCGGATCCTGATCTTCCGGGCGGACCCGGTGTTCGCGAAGCCGGTCGAGCACACGATGACGATCCGGCGGGAGGGTTTGTTCCGCTCGGAGATCAAGGAAAGGTTCCTGAACTCGTCGTTCGTACTGTCGTCCCCGTACAGCGAGACCTCGCTCAAGGTCATCTTCCCGCTGATCGACCGCAAGGCCCGGAATCTGGTGGCGGCGGCCCTGCCGGTGGCGGGCTGACCGTCCCTGGCCGGCCGGTCTTGACCTGCGGGAACATCCGACTTCCGGCACCCTTGGCAGATGGGTGTGTGGCAGCTCCTGATGGTCGCGATGGTGATGCTGCTCGGCCTGTTCGGGGTGCTGACGCCCGGCGTGCCGGGGACGTGGCTGGTGTGGGCGGCGATGCTGTGGTGGTCGCTGCACGAGCAGTCGGGCCTCGCCTGGATCCTCCTCGTCTCCTCCACCGGACTGCTGCTCCTCACCCAGGTGGTCGTATGGCAGCTGCCGCCGCGCCGCTTCCGGGGCGTGGGCATCACCCGGCGGATGGTGACGTACGCGGGAGTGGGCGCGTTCCTGGGCTTCTTCCTGGTGCCGGTGCTGGGAGCGATCCCCGGGTTCGTCGGCGGGATCTACCTCTCCGAGCGCCTCCGCCTCGGCGGCCACGGCCAGGCCCGTGCCGCCACGCGCACGGTGATGCGGGCGGCGGGGACGAGCGTCCTGGTGGAGCTGTTCGCGTGCCTGCTGATCGTGGGGGCATGGGCGGGAGCGGTGATCTGGGGCTGACGGGGGCCGGTTGGCCGGTCGTGAGCCGGTCGGCCGTGAGCCGGTCGCGGTCAGGCGTGCGCGGGGGTGGCCGTCCACGGGGTCAGGCCGACTCAGGCCGTCCAGGGGGTCGGGGCGATGGCGGACACGTCACGCGGTCCGCAGGTAGCGGGCGGCGTAGGAGCGCCAGGGCCGCCATTCCGGGTGGGCGTCGGGGGCGTCCTCGGGGTCCGGGAACACGTCCGGGTCGCCGAGGGCCCGCATGCGGATGACGGCGGCGGCCCGGGGGCTCACTCCGGGTACGGCGGCCAGGGCCGCGGCGGAGGTCGCGCGGTCCGCACCCGGATCGAGGCGGACGGTCCCGTCGGCGAGCGCGGCGGCGAGCGGCCCCGCCACGGGGTGCCCGACGAGCGCGGCCGGCCGGGGGAACACGTGGGTGAGCGTGCCGCAGGGCGTCTCCAGGGGCGTGCCGTGGCCGGCCACGAGCCGGGCGGCCTCCTCCGGGCCGACGACCGTGCGAAGCGCGAACTCCTCCGGCTCCGCCGTGCCCGGTGACCGTACGCCGGGGCGGGCGGCGACCTCCGCGGCGAGGGCGGGATCGGCGCCGAGGCGTTCGGCGACGGCGTACGGATCGGCGTCCAGGTCGAGCAGCCGGCGCAGCCGCTGCACGGCGGTGGTGAGGTCGCGCAGTTCGGTGAGGTGGATCCGGGCCTCCAGCCAGGCGCCGGGGGAACGCTCGTCGACGGAGACGATCCCGGTGCCGTACGGGAGGCGGAGCGTACGCCGGTAGGTACGGGCACCGGGCTCGCCGACCACTTCCTCGACGCCCGGCACCGCCTCGGCGGCCAGCAGGTCGAAGACCTCCCCCGCCGCGTACGGCCCCCGGTGGGCGAGGCGCAGCGGCACCCCGGCGGCGAGCGCGGTGCGCGGACCCGCGCCGGTGCCGGACTCGGCGCGCAGTTCGCTGGGGGTGCGGGCGTAGACGGCGCGGATGGTGTCGTTGAACTGCCGGACGCTGGCGAAACCGGCCGCGAAGGCGATGTCGGTGACCGGGAGCGGGGTGGTCTGCAGCAGCAGGCGCGCGGTGTGCGCCCGCTGCGCGCGGGCGAGCGCCACGGGCCCGGCCCCGAGCTCGGCGGTCAGCTGACGCTGCACCTGCCGGGCGCTGTACCCGAGCCGTACGGCGAGGCCGGGCACGCCCTCCCGGTCGACGACCCCGTCACCGATCAAGCGCATCGCGCGCCCCACCACGTCCGCCCGCACGTTCCACTCGGCGGCCCCGGGCACGGCGTCGGGCCGGCAACGCCGACAGGCCCGGAACCCGTGCCCCTGCGCCGCCGCGGCGGTCGGGAAGAAGCGGACGTTCCGCCGCTTGGGCGTGACGGCGGGGCAGCTGGGCCGGCAGTAGATCCCGGTCGTCGCCACCCCGAAGAAGAACACCCCGTCGAACCGGGCGTCCCTGCTGCTCACGGCCCGATACCGAGTCTCCTCGTCCCCGGGCCAGCCGGCGGCGGTGCCCGTCGCGGTGTCCGTCGTCGCCGTGTCCGTCATGCCCTCCAGTGTGCGCGAGGAGGTGGAGCCGAACTGGCGGTTTTCGGACACGGAGGTGGGAGGAGGGAGTGCGGGACGCCTGTGACCGGGCCAATAGCCAGGGCCGGGGCCGAGGTCCGGCCCGGATCCCGCCCCCTCTATGGGCCCGACGGGCGGGCAGCCGGTACCAGTGGTCCGCGCCGGTCAGGCCGGGTCCGCGCCCGACCGCGTCTGCGGGCCGCGTCCCGCGCGTGCACGCGAAGGCGGGTCACAGGCCCAGGTGGCGCAGGGCCGCCGCGACGTGGCCCCGCAGGGAGCGGTCCCAGCCCGCGACGGCACCGGAGACCGCGACCGCGTCGGCGTGCACGAGGACGGTCAGTGCCGCGTCGGGCAGTGCCGTCACCTGTCGGCGGGCCAGGGCGATCGCGGCCGTGACCCGTACCACGTCGTCGGGTGAGGCAAGGCCCGTCGTCAGGGCTCCGAGTTCATCGGCACCGGGGTGTCCGGGCAGGTGGGCAAGGGCGAGGTTCGCCGACGCCCGCGCTTCGGCGGTGACGCACGGCACGGCGGCGAGCGCGCCCGGCAGTCTTGGCACCGGGGAGAACCAGACGAGCAACGCCGCCGCGAGGGTCACCACGGCGGGGTCGGGATCGTGGAGCCACCTCAGGAAGGAGGCCGTATGACGCTCGGCCGCTCGGTATGCCTCGGCGGCCCAGTGCAGTGCCACGGCGTCGGCGACGTCGGCGACGGCATGGATGTCCGGGTCCTCCTCCTCGAAGAGAACCCGGAGCACCGCATCCTCGTCCGCCGGACGGACACGGTCGGCGTCGGCGAAGGCCCGCGTGGGATCGAAAGGCAGTTCGTCATCGCGCAGGTCGCCGATGGCGACGGCATGCAGGATGTGGAGGACGGTGTCCCGGTCGGGAGTCGACGGAGTGTCGACGAGGGCGACGAGCGGAGCCACCACACGCGCGCTGGCCGGCCACCGGGTGCCCTGGTGGTAGACGCTACTGGTGAGGGCCGACGTGGCCGCACGGCGTACGGCCGGGTCGGAGCCGGACAGTGCCGCCAGATGCCCCGGGACGTCCGCCGCCCGGCCGTGGGCGTGGTACAGGCCGGCCCAGTCCGTCGACGGTGGGATGCTCACGGATCGAGAGCCTAACGACTTGTCACCCGGTGGCGCGGGGCCGGCCGTGACATGACGACGGTCGCACGGGCCGAGTGAATCGTGACGCCCCTCCTCCGCCCGCGCGGTCATGTCCCACCTCGCCTTCTGTGGCCTGACCGTGCACATCTCGGCGATCTGATCGAGGAGTCGGTCGGCCCGTGGACGGCGCGGTGCGAAGCCGCGCTCAAGGAACGACGCGGGCGCGACCGTCAGCGGGCGGCTGTGCCGGACCCGATCACCAGGCCCCCGGGTACGCCCGGCGGCCGGGCGGCCGGGCGGCGCCGGTGATGCTCCGATCGACGTGCGTCGCCGGGGTGCGGCCGGGGGCGAGCGAGGCCCGCTCCCGGCCGGGCGCCGCCGTGCCGGCCCTCAGCGGACGCGACCCCGCTTCGCGGCCATCGCCGCACGCCCCTCCGCGCCCTTGCGCTTCCAGTCCTTCAGGATCTCGGCGCGGACGCGGGCGTCGGTCTTGGCGACGAGGCGCTGGTTCTCGCGGAGGAGCTTGCGGTAGCTGTCGAGGCGGCGTTCGGGCAGGGAACCGTCGGCGATGGCGGCGGTCACGGCGCAGCCCGGTTCCGTCTCGTGGGCGCAGTCGTGGAAACGGCACTCGGACGCGAGGTCCTCGATCTCGGCGAACACCTGGCCGACGCCCGCCTCCGCGTCCCACAGGCCGACGCCGCGCAGACCGGGGGTGTCGATGAGCACGCCGCCGCCGGGCAGGACGAGCAGGTTGCGGGTGGTGGTGGTGTGCCGGCCCTTGCCGTCCACGTCGCGGGCGGCCTGGACGTCCATGACGTCCGCGCCGAGCAGCGTGTTGGCGAGGGTCGACTTGCCCGCGCCGGAGACGCCGAGCAGCACGCTCGTCCCGCCTCCGGCGACCGCCCGGAGCACGTCGAGTCCCTCCCCCGTGTGGGAGCTGACGGGCAGGACCTGGACGCCGGGCGCGACCGTCTCGACGTCCTCGACGAGATACGAGAGCCCGACCGGGTCCGGCACCAGGTCGGCCTTGCTGAGGACGACCAGCGGCTGCGCACCGGACTCCCAGGCCAGTGCCAGGAAGCGTTCGATGCGGCCGAGGTCGAGCTCGACCGCGAGCGACACGGTGATGATCGCGTGGTCGACGTTGGCCGCGAGGATCTGCCCCTCCGACCGCTTGGAGGAGGTGGAGCGGGCGAACGCGGTACGGCGCGGCAGACACGCCCGTACGTAACGGGGGTCGCCGGCCCCGTCCGGGTCGACGGCCGCCCAGTCGCCGGTGCAGATCACCCGCAGCGGGTCGTGCGGGGTGACGAACGCGGTGTCGGCGCGCACGAGCCCCTCGGGGGTGACCAGGTCGCACTGGCCGCGGTCGACCCGGACGACCCGGCCGGGCAGCAGGCCCTGTGCCCCGTACGGGGCGAACTCGGCCGCCCACGCGTCGTCCCAGCCGAAGGCGTGCAGGGAGGAGTGGTCGGTGGAGCTGGTGGTGGTGGAGCCGGTGGTGGAGAAAGACAAGGGGAACCCTTCACAGGGTGGCCCCGGCGCTGCGCTCGGCGCAGCCGGTGGAAAAGGTCAGCCGGTGGCCACGGAGGTGGAGTGGACGAGCATCTGGATGCGGGCAACGCCCGTCGTGACGACAGCCATCGGTCACACCTCCTGGTCGAAAGGGTCGGCAAAAAGCCTTCTGGACCACGATCGTCGGTCTTCGCGGTCCAGAAGACCGTAGCGGGCGCACGGCCCCACGCGCCACGCGTTTTTCCGGCGCGCCCGAACACCCCGTCAGGCGGGGAGCGCGTGACCGGTCGTCGCGTCCACGTGGTCCGGCAGTTCGTCGTGACGGTCGCCCACCGAGAGCGTCCCGGTCGGCTCGAACAGCAGGATCGCGGCGCCGGCCGGGGCCGACGGACGGTGTTCGGTGCCCCTCGGCACGGTGAAGACCGAGCCGCGCGGCAGGACGACGGTGCGCTCCCCGGTCGGCTCACGGAGGGCGATCCGCAGCTCCCCGTCGAGCACGAGGAAGAACTCGTCGGTGTCGTCGTGCGCGTGCCAGACGTGGTCGCCCTCGACCTTGGCGACGCGGACGTCGTAGTCGTTGACGCGGGTGACGATCCGGGGGCTCCAGAGGGCGTCGAAGGAGGCGAGGGCACCGGCCAGGGCGATGGGTTCGTTGTTCATGGGCCGATCCTCGGCGGTCCCGCCCGTACGCCGTGAGTGCTAGAAATCGCGCATGGCGAAAGAATCCTCGCAGGGCAGGGCGGCCGGTGCGGCCGGAACGACGGGGGTGACCGGGGCAACCGGGGCGGCCGGGGCAGCCGGGGCAGCCGGGTCAGCCGGAAAGGCGCTCCACCGGGTCGTCGTGATCGTGGACGAGAACTCGAACCCCTTCGAACTGGGCTGCGCCACCGAGGTCTTCGGGCTGCGCCGCCCCGAACTCGGCCGCCACCGCGACCTCTACGACTTCTCGCTGTGCTCGCCCGAGCCCCGCACGCCGATGCGCGACGGCTTCTTCGCCCTCACCGGCGTCGCCGGCCTGGAGGCCGCCGACACGGCGGACACCCTCATCGTCCCCAACCGGCCCGACGTCGAGGTGCCGCGCCGCCCGGCCGTGCTCGACGCGGTCCGACGGGCACACGCGCGGGGCGCGCGGCTGATCGGCTTCTGCAGCGGCGCGTTCACCCTGGCCGAGGCCGGGGTCCTGGACGGGCGCCGCGCCACCGCGCACTGGCAGTGGGCGGACGACTTCCGTGCCCGGTTCCCCTCGGTGCGGCTGGAGCCCGACGTGCTGTTCGTGGACGACGGCGACATCCTGACCGCGGCGGGCAGCGCGGCCGCGCTCGACCTGGGGCTCCACGTGGTCCGCCGGGACCACGGCGCCGAGATCGCCAACGCCGTCAGCCGGCGGCTGGTCTTCGCGGCGCACCGGGACGGCGGTCAGCGGCAGTTCGTCGAGCATCCGATGCCCGAGCTCAGGGACGAGTCCCTCGCACCGGTCCTGGCCTGGGCGCGGGAACGCCTGGACGCCCCGCTCGCCGTCGCCGACCTCGCCGCCCGCGCGGCGGTGAGCCCGGCGACGCTGCACCGCCGCTTCCAGGCCCAGCTGGGCACGACCCCGCTGGCGTGGCTCACCGGTGAACGGCTGACGCTGGCATGCCGGCTGATCGAGCGCGGCGAATCCCGCTTCGAGGTGGTCGCCCGGCGCAGCGGCCTGGGCACGGCGGCCCATCTGCGCATGCTGATGCGCCGCGAGATCGGCATCACCCCGTCGGAATACCGCCACCGCTTCGGACCGCCGCCGGCCCTGCGCTGATCCCCATAGCGGCGGCCGCCACCCCGGCCGCCACCGCCACCGCCGGGCCGACCGGGCCTGGCCGCGCACCGGGCCGCCTCGTCGTGTGGGGCCCCCACCGCCGGCCCTGGCCTCCCTCCGCGCCGCCTCGTCGCGTGCGGCCCCCACCGCCGGGCCTGGCCTCGCACCGCGCCGCCTCGCCGTGTCCGATCCGTACAAGACGAGACCGCGCCGCCCTTCCTACCGTGCGCGCATGAACACGAACCGATCCTTCCCCTCCCCGGCCCCGTCCCCCGTGCCCACTCCCCGTCTCGACGTCGTCGGCCTGGTCACGGCCGACATGGCGGCGTCCCTCGCCTTCTACCGGCTGCTCGGTCTCGATGTGCCGGACGGCGCCGAGCGGCAGCCGCACGTGGAGGTGGCGTTGCCGGGCGGGATGCGGGTGTTGTGGGACAGCGAGGAGGTCGTACGGTCCTTCGACCCCGCGTGGACGCGGCCGGCCGGCGGCGGCGAGCGGGTGACGCTCGCGTTCCGCCTCGGGGAGCCGGCCGAGGTCGACGCGCTGTACGAGACGCTGACCGCCGCCGGTCATCGCGGCCACCTCAAGCCGTGGGACGCCGTCTGGGGACAGCGTTACGCGGTCGTGCTCGACCCGGACGGGTCCGCGGTGTCCCTCTACGCCGATCACACCGATCACCCCGACCGCGTCGACGCCGCCGACCACCCCGACCGCGCCGATCACGCCGGCGAAGCCGCCCGCACGGACGCCGTGTAGCGGGACAGGGTCGTGCCCGTCAGGGCGCGCATCTCGCGGGCGAGGTGGGCCTGGTCCGCGCAGCCCGCGCGGTGGGCGGCCTCCGCGTACGGCACTCCGGAGGTCACCAGGTCGAGGGCGCGCCGCAGCCGCAGGATCCGGGCCAGGGTCTTCGGGCCGTAGCCGAAGGCGGCGAGCGAGCGCCGGTGCAGTTGCCGCACGCCGAGGCCCACCGCGTCCGCCGCGGCGCCGACGGGCTCTCCCGCCCGGAGCCGGGCGACCACGGCCCGCAGCAGCGGATCGGGCGCGGGCGCTTCGGCCGCCCTGCGCAGCACCAGCGCCTCCAGGGCGGCGGCCCGGTCGGCCGCCCCCGTGACGTCGTCGGCGAGCCGCCGGGCGGTGCGGGCGCCCCACAGGTCGGCGAGCTCGACCCGCCGGTCGCGCAGGGCACTCGCCTCGGTGCCGAGCACGGCCGGCGCGTCGCCGGGCGCGAACCGCACCCCGGCGTAGGCGTGGGCGGGGCTCTCGGGCACGTACGCCCGCGTGTCGGGCCCGGCCACGAGCAGTGTGCCGTCGGCCCAGATCAGGTCCATGCAGCCGTCGGGCAGGACCGGCCGGGTGCCCGGATCCGCCGGATCGGCGGTGCCGGTGAGCCGGGTCCAGACGACCGCGCCGTCGAGCCGGGAGGGACGTTCCTCGTACACCCCACCAGGGTAGGCGGACCGCCTGACAGCGGCCGATCGGTCGGACAGAATGGTGCGTGAGCCAACTGGTCGGGCCACGGGGGTCTTTGTGGGTACGTTCATGGAGTTCGGCACGGAGAGCGGCGCGGTCCTGGTGGAGGCCGACGGGCACCAGCCCGGCGCCCGCCCGGTCTCGCGCGGCGGGAACTCCCTGGTCCGGGCGGGCCAGACGCTGGAGGAGGCGCTCGCCGGGATCCGTACGGCGGCGGAGTCCGCGCTGGCGGTGTTCCGCGGGGGTTCGCTCCGGCCGGACGGGGTGGAGCTGGAGTTCGGCGTGAAGCTGACGGCCGAGGCGGGCGCGGTGATCGCCAAGACGGCGGTCGAGGGCCATCTGGTGGTCCGGCTCTCCTGGTCCCCGGACTCCGGCGCCCCGGAGGCGACGGTCACGGCCCCCGCCGAGACCGCTGCGGAGTCCCGGGGAGAGGCGCCCGTACCCGAGGCATCCGGGCCCGAAGCATCCGGGCCCCGGGCATCCGGACCCGAGACCTCCACGTCCGGGACCTCCGTGTCCGACGCGCCCGCGCCCGGCGCATCCGTGTCCGAGGCGGGTGACGGCGGACTGCTCGGCGGCCGGTGATGTCCACGACGCCGTCGACCCCCTCGACGCCCTTCTCGGCCTGGCACGCGCGGGTCGACCACGCGGGCGAGGTCCTGGGCTCCGCCTTCCTCGTCACGTCCACCACCTTGCTGACCTGTGCCCATGTGGTCGCGGACGTCGACCGCGTCTCCGTGCGGTTCCCCGGCGCGCAGGGCCTCGGCGAGCTCCCGGCGCGGGTCGCGGTGCGCGGGCCGTGGGGCGGATCGCCCACCGACCCGGGTGACGTCGCCCTGCTCGCCCTCGACGGGCCGGTCGACATGGCGCCGGCCGTGTTCGCCGCGCCCGAGGACCTGCGGGACATGTGCGCACCGCCGCGCCTGGTCGCCTACGGCTTCCCCGAGGGCTACGAGCGCGAGGGCGCCCAGAGCGAGGTGCGGATGCTCGTGCCCGGTCAGTTGATCCAGGACGAGTGGAACCAGGTCGAGTCCCTGTCCGGGCACGGGCAGAAGCCCTCGTTCGGTTTCAGCGGCTCCGCCGCCATGCGGGCCGACGACGGGACGGTCGTCGGCATGGTCACCGCGTACGACCCCACCGCCCACACCGCCCGGATCATCCCCGCCCGGGTGCTGGCCCGGTACGTCCCCGCCCTCGCGCCTCTCGTGCCGACGCCGGGCTGTTCGGCCGATGAGAAGCGCTGGTTGCGCGAGCTCGTGGACCGGGTCGAACGGACCGGTGCGCTGCGGGTCCCGGTGGAGCGGCTCCTGCGCGCGGCGGCCGGCCCCCTCCTCCCTCCCCCGCCGACGGCCGCGCACTCGGGGCTGTGGCAGGCCGTCTGGTATCTGCTCACCGAGACCCGTCCCGCGGACGGCCGGGTGCCGCTCGCCGAACTCGCGGAGCGGCTCGCGGACCAGGTTCCCGACGAGGAGCTGCGGTGCGAGTTCCGCGCCTGGGCGCGCCACCACCGCGCCCGGCACGCCCCGGTCGCCTCTCCCCCCTCCTGTCGTCCCTCCGCGCCGCCCCGGCCCGACCCGGCCTCCTTGCCCGCCTCGCCCGCCTCGCCCCCCTCGTTTCCCACGCCTCCCTCCTCTTCCTCGTCTTCCTCACCTCTCGCATCTTCCCCACCTGACTCGCCTGCCTCGTTCACCTCCCCGGCGTCATTCACCTCCTCCGCGTCGTCGCCCTCGTCCTCCGCGTCGTCGCCCTCGTCCTCCGCGTCGCCCATGGACGCGGCCGGACCGGAGCGGGAGGCGCCGCTGCCCTGGGCGCCGATCCTCGTCGAGGTGCGGCACAGTGGGGCCGACCGCGAGACGGTGCTGGCGGAGGTGTCCGTGCACCGGCACGGCGAGCGGATCCTGGTGAGCGAACGGCGGCTCGCCAAGGCCGACCTGCGCGCCTGGGTGTGCGACCGGATCGACGAGGCCCACCACGACATCGTGGACGGCCGGCCGCTGGTCGCGTTCGCCCTGCCCCGGGGCTGGCTCAACAAGAACGTCGACCAGTGGCGGCGCAGACGGCGCGAGCAGCCGCTCGGCTGTCTGGTGCCGGTCGTCCTGCTCGACCACGACCGGCGCACCAAGGGCCGGCACCAGTACGAGCTGCGGAAGAAGTGGGGCGAGCTCGAACGTCAGCATCGCTCGTCGCTCTACCGGGTGGCCTGTGACACCGCTTACCAGCCGGCCCAGCTCGCCGCGTGGCTCCAGGGCGTGGGCGGCGCGGTGGGTTTCACCCGGCCGCCGACCGCGGCTCGTACGCGGAAGCTGCACGACGCGGCCCTGGACGCGCCGGCGCCGATCGTGTTGTGGCCGCGCATCGGCTGTCCGCCGGGCGAGCCGTGCACAGGCGGCTGCCGGGGCGACGGCTTCCTGGACCGGATCGCGGAGTGGATCTCGGCCGCACCGCCGTACGAACTCCCCGAGCTGGTCCGTCAGTTGCGCATCCAGGCGTTCACCCACCTGGAAGCCGAACGGCACTGGGCGGCGGACGGCCTGTCCCTCGTCTGGGACGATCCGCACTGCTTCGCGAACGTACGCCCGCTGCGCAGCTCCCCCGTCGGCTGACCTCACCCCCTGGAGACGTGCACATGTCCCTCTGGCCGGTCTACACCGGATCGAGCGCGCCGCACGACGGCATCGACGCGCTGCCGGCGCCGCCGCCGTGGCGGCGGTTCGACGGCGGCCCCGCACTGCCGCCGGCGCGGGAGGAGGAGGACGGCGGGGCTCCGGGACGGAGCCACCGGGCCCGGACCTACCAGCCCACCGCGGAGACGGTGCGGTGGGTGAACGCCGCCCTGTATCTGCGGCGGCCGCTGCTGGTCACCGGCCCGCCGGGAAGCGGCAAGTCCAGCCTCCCGTACGCGGTGGCGCGGGAGTTGCGGCTCGGCCGGGTGCTGCGCTGGAACATCACCAGCCGCACGACGCTCACGGACGGGCTGTACCGCTACGACCCGCTCTCACGGCTCTACGCGGCCGGCCGGGGCGGGGCCGGTGGTGCGGGCGGGGCGGGCGGGGCGGGCGGGGCGGCCGGCTCCGACGAGGCGAGGATCGAGGACCATCTGCGGCTCGGCCCGCTGGGCACCGCGCTGCTGCCGTACGAGCGTCCGCGCGTGCTGCTCATCGACGAGATCGACAAGTCCGACCTCGACCTGCCCAATGACCTGCTGCACATCCTGGAGGAGGGGCAGTACGAGATCCCGGAGCTGGTCCGGGCGGCACGCTCGCACCCGGAGGCCGAGGTGATGGTGGCCGACTCGGAGGAGCGGGTGCCGGTACGGCACGGGGAAGTGCGCTGCCGGGCCTTCCCGTTCGTGGTGCTGACCAGCAACGGTGAGCGGGAGTTCCCGCCCGCCTTCCTGCGCCGCTGTGTGCGCCTCGAACTGCGGCAACCGGTGCGCGAGCAACTGGAGGACATCGTGCGGGCCCACCTCGGCGAGCTCGACGAGCGGGACCGCGCGCTCGTGGACACGTTCCTGCACCGGGGCAGCGCGGGCGAGCTCGCCACCGACCAGTTGCTCAACGCCATCTACCTCACCCGGACTTCGGGCCTGGAGGCGTCCTCGCTGGAGGAGCTGGCGAAGGCGCTGATGCCGTATCTCGGCCGGGTCACGGAATCCTGGGACACCGATGACTTCTGACGCGGCGGACGGCGAGGGCGGCGCGGGGCACGGACGCGACGAGGGGCGTACGGGCGATGGGCGCGACGAGGGGCGTACGGGCGGTGCGGAGCGCACGGGCGGTACGGGCGGTGCGGGGCGTACGGTCGACGAGGGGTGGTCGCGTGCGCTGAGCGCCCTCGCCGGTCTGCTCGGCCGGGCGGGACAGGAGCCACCGACCGGGCGTGAACTGGCCGAGCTCCTCTGGCTGGCCCGCCAGATGGACGGCCCGACCGGGTTCCTCACGGGGACCGACCGGCGAGGATCCGGGACGCCTCACCTCCCTCCTGGCATGCCGGTCGACGTCGACAAGCCGCCGAAGCCGTCATCTCCGCGCGAAGGCCCCACGGCGCCGACCGCCCCACCACCGCCCGAACCGCCCGCCGTCCCGGACGCCTCGCCCCGGGTGCCGCTGCGCACCCCGGCGTGCGGGTCCGGCCCCGTCACCGAGGAGCGTGCGGGGCACGCCGGTCTGCTGGCGCCGGCGCCGCCGATGCTGGCCGGACCGCTCGCGCTCCAGCGTGCGCTGCGTCCGCTGCGGCGCACGGTACCGGCCACGGACGGCTGGGAGCTGGACGAGGCGGCGACCGCCGACCGGATCGCCGCCCTCGGCCCACTCGGCCCGTCCGGCCCTCTCGGCCCCTCCGACCCGTCCGGCCCACTCGGCCCCTCCGATCCGCCCGGCCCTCTCGGCCCCTCCCATCCGCCCAGCCCCTCCGATCCGCCCGGCCCGCTCGGACCGCCCGGCCCCTCCGGTCCACCCCGCGCACCCGGACCGTCCGGACCCCGCCGGCTGCTGTGGCTTCCGGTGCTGCGGCCCCGGCGCGAACGCTGGCTGCACCTGCGGATCGTCCACGACACCGGCCCCACCATGGCCATCTGGCGGCCGCTGGTCCACGAGCTGCACACCGCCCTCGCCCAGACCGGCTCCTTCCGCACCCTCGACGTGCTGGCGCTCGGCGCGGACGGCCGGCTGCCGCCGCGCCACCGGGAGCGGGGGCGCACCGCGGTCCTGGTGGTCAGCGACGCCATGGGACCGCAGTGGCGCGACGGCCCGGCCGGAGTGCGCTGGCGGACCACGCTCGCGGCCCTGGCCGCGGAGATGCCGGTCGCGCTGCTCCAGCCGCTGCCCGAACGGCTGTGGCGGCACACCGCGGCGCCGACGGTGCCGGGCCGGTTCGCGTCCCCCGCGGCGGGCGTGCCCAACACGGCCCTGGCCTTCGAGCCGTACGACGACGGTCACGCCCCGCCGGGCGTGCCCGTGCCCGTGCTCGAGACCTCGGACGTCTGGCTGGGCCACTGGGCCGCCCTGGTCGCCTCCGTGGCCGGTACGGAGGTGCCGGGCGCCGCGGCCTTCGTGACCCCGGCCGCCCCCGCCCCGCCGAACGACGCCCTCACCCCCGAGGACGCCGACCCGAAGGAGCTGGTGCTGCGCTTCCACGCGCTCGCCTCGCCGCAGGCCTTCCGGCTGGCTGCGCACCTGGCGGTCGGCTCGGCGCACCTTCCGGTGATGCGTCTTGTGCAGGCGGCCGTCGAGCGGCGGCCCGAACCCCGGCACCTCGCCGAGGTCGTGCTCAGCGGCATGCTCGTCGCCCACCCGGACGCGCCCCCCGGTGCGTACGACTTCCGTCCCGGGGTCCGCGAGGCCCTGCTCACCGCCCTGCCCCACACGTCCATGGTCTCCACGGCGCGGCTCCTGGCCCGCGTCAGCACCGAGATCGAGTCCCGCGCGGGCAGGCTGCCGGGCGAGTTCCGGGCGCTGGTGGAGTGCCTCGCCGGGCAGGACGGCGAGCGGGCGGTGGGGCGGCCGTTCGCGCTGGTGAGCGAGGAGTGCCTGCGGATGCTGCGGGGGCCGGAGCGGGCCGCGCCGATCGGCGCCGGGATCCGCCCGCCGTACGAGGACGACGGCCGCCCGCCGTACGGGGACGGTGACCGGCCGCCGTACGGGGACGGCAGCGGCCCGCCCGCCGGCGGCGCCCTGTACGGGGCCGACGTCCCGTCGGCCGGCGGCCCACCGCCCGCGGATCCGCCGTCGGCGGTCCCGCCCGGGGCGCACCCGCCGCGCGAGGATCCACAGCGCGAGGATCCGCAGCGTGAGGATCCGCCGCATGCCGACCCGCCGGCCGCCCTCGGCGAGCGGTACGAGACCGGCGCCCGGCTCGGAGGCGTCGGCAGCCGGGTGTGGAGCGGCTACGACCGCCGTCTGGAGCGGCCGGTCGCCCTGGCGTACCGCTCCTTCCCTCCCCCGGGTGAGCGTCCCCCGGGCGCGACGGACACGGACGCGGTGGTGTCGGCCGTCATCCGGCACTTCGTGGAGACGGAGGCGGGCCCCGGCCTGGTCCCCGTGCTCGACGTCGTCGCGTTCGGCACGGGCTGTTGCCTGGTGACCGAGCTGGTCGAGGGGCGTTCGCTGCGCCGGTACCTCGACGCCTCCGGTCCGCTGCCGGTCGAGGAGGCGGTACGGATCGGCCAGGCGGTGCTCGGCGGTCTGCGGACGCTCCATCGGCAGGGAGCCGTCCACGGCGACCTCACGCCCTCCAAGGTGCTCGGCGCCGACACCGACGCGCCCCGGCTGCGCGACCACGGACTGCGCTGGCCGTACGCGGACGACGGCGACCCGGGCCCGGACACCCCGGGGCTCTTCCCCCGTGACCCGGCTCCCGGCGTCCGGCCCCTGCGGGGCACCGCGCGCTATCTCGCCCCGGAACGGCAGCACGCGGAACCCACCCCCGCCACGGACCTCTACGCCCTCGGGTGCCTCCTCTTCGAGATGCTGACCGGCGCCCCGCCGTTCACCGACGACGACCTGGGGACGGTGCTCCGGCACCACGCCGAGACCGAACCGGCCGACCCGGGCCGTCTGCGCCCGCAGACCCCGCCGGCGCTGGCCGCCGCGGTGCGGGCGCTGCTGGCGAAACGGCCGGAGGCACGCGAGAGCGGCGCAGCGGCCCTGGACGGCCTCCACCAAGGGCCGGGCCCGGCGGCCGCGGACGTCGTCTACGGACTGCTCGGGCCGCCGCGTGCGACGGTCGGGGGCGAGGACGCCACGGAGGCCTCGTACCGCAACAGCGCCTTCCTGTGCCGGCTGCTCGCGGCACGGGGGGAGCCGGTCGGGGAGGCCGAGCTGCGCGCGGCCGTGCCCGGGACGCCGGCGGAGGAGCCGCTGACGTACGCCCTGCGGCTGCGCGACCTCGGCCATCCGGTGGAACTGCTCCACGGGGCCTACCGGCTGGCCGTCGGGCCGGGCTCCCTGGACCTGCTCCGGGCGGAGGCCCTCGCCGAGCAGGCCGCCGAGGCGCTGCGGCGCGGTGACCGGAACGCGGCACGCCACGCGCTCGGTGCGGCGCTCACCCTCTGGTACGGGGACCCGCTCGACGGGGTGCCGGGGCCGTGGGCGGCGCGGGAGCGCGACCGGCTGCGTGCCTTCCGCGAGGACCTCGCCGAGCAGGCGGCGGAGCTGGACACGCCACCGCGGACCGCGCGGGGCGTGCTGCTGGTCCGCCGGCGCTCCGGCACCCGGGCCGTCCCGAGCACGCTGATCACCGACCTGGACGCCCTGGTCCGCGATCGGCTGGGCCCCCTGTCCTTCGGCCGGGTCCAGCCGCACACGGACGGTTCCCTGCGAGCGTCCCTCTCGCCGGGACTCGACGCGGCGGAACTGGTGGCGTGGGCGGTGGAGGAGTTTCCGGACGCGCTCGCCTCCCGGCTGTCCGCCGCCGGCACCGGCCGTACGGTCGCGCCGGTACGGGTCGATGTCGTCGTCCACGAGGGCACCGAGGCCGCCGGGGTGTCCCTGGCGGCGGTCGGCCGGGAGCCCACGGCGGCGGAGCGCGAGGCCGCGCTGCTGATCGTGACGGTCCTGGTGTCCCATCGCGTGCGGGCGAGGCTGCCGCGCGGCCTGCGCCGGAACTTCGGCACGGTCACGGAAACGGCGGAGGGCTGGCAGCACGTGGTGGTCGTCCGACGCCCGGGGCCGGTGACCTGACCTGGCCTGACCTCATCTGACCTGACCTGGCCTGACCTGACCTCACCTCACCTCATCTGACCTGACCGGACCTGACCGGCCGCGGGCAACCCGCTGTCAGTCCTTCTCCCACCCCGCGTGCAGCCGCGACTTCACGTCGTCCGGCGGCAGGAACCGCGACCAGCGTTCGGGGAACTCCGACGGCATGTCGGGGTCGTCCTCGTCCACGTCCTCCGCCTCCGCGCGGAGGCGGGCCATCAGTTCGGCCGCCTGGACGGCGCGGGCGCGTTCGTTGGCCTCGCGGGCGGCGGCCGTGGCGACGGAGGGCCAGACGCGGTCGATGGCCGCGTTGACGGCGGCGCCGACGAGCACGGCGAAGGCGGAGATGCCGATCCAGAGGAGGACGGCGATGGGGGCGGCGAGGGAGCCGTAGATGGTGGGCCCCTCGACCTGGCTGGTCAGGTAGATGCGCAGCAGGAAGCTGCCGAGGACCCACATCGCCAGGGCCACGAGGGCGCCGGGGATGTCCTCGATCCACGGCGAGCGCACCGGCACGGACACGTGGTACAGCGTCGTCAGGAAGGCGATGGACAGCAGGATGACGGCCGGCCAGTACAGCACGGAGACGACCTCCGTACCGAAGGGGACGAACTCCACCACCCGGTCCGGGCCGACGACCGCCAGCGGGAGGACGACGGCGCCGATGATCAGGGCGATGATGTAGAGCAGGAAGGCCAGCAGCCGGGTCTTCACGATGCCGCGGTGGCCGTCGAGGCCGTACATGACGGTGATGGTGTCGATGAAGACGTTGACGGCACGGGAGCCGGACCACAGGGCGATGGCGAAGCCGAGGGAGATCAGGTCGGGCCGCTTGCCGTGGGTGACGTCCTCCAGGAGGGGCCGGGCGATCTCGTTGACGCCCCGGTCGGACAGGACCGTCCGGGCGGCGTGGAGGATGTTCTCCTCGATGCTGGCGACGGTGTCGGTGTTGGTCCACTCGTCGGCGTAGCCGAGGAGGGCGATCAGGCCGAGCAGCAGCGGCGGCAGCGACAGCAGGGTGAAGAAGGCGGCTTCGGCGGCGAGGCCGAGGATGCGGTACTCGATGCACGAGTTGACCGTGTCCTTGAGGAGCAGCCAGACCATTTTGCGCTTGGAGACGTTGCGGTACAGGACGCGGGCTCGGTGGAGCCGGCTCCAGGGCCGCCGCTCGGGTCGTTCGGGTGTTTCGTTTGCTGCCTGCACCTCCTTACCGTATCGGCATGGCAGCCGGCACCCACACCGTGACCAACCAGGCTCCGCCCCTGGTGGCGTACGACATGTTCACGTCCGATCGGGCCCTCGCGGAGGCCGTCGAGCGGCATCTGCCGCCGGACGTGTACGGCGAGGCGATCGGGCACCTGACCTCCTTCGGAGTGTCGGCGGGCTCGGCACAGGCGCAGGGGTGGGGGGCGCTCGCGAACGAGTGTCCGCCACGGCTGCGCACCCACGACCGGTACGGCAACCGGATCGACGAGGTCGACTTCCATCCGTCGTGGCACCGGCTGCTCGGCCGGGCGGTGACGGCGGGTCTCTCGGGCGGCGCATGGGGCCGTCCGGGTGGTCATGTGTGGCGGGCGGCGGGTTTCGTCCTGGCCACGCAGGTGGAGGCGGGGCACCTGTGTCCGCTGTCGATGACGCACGCGGCGGTGCCGGCGCTGCGGGCCGAGCCGGAGCTCGCGGCGGCGTGGGAGCCGCTGCTCGCCTCGCGGGTGTACGAGCAGGGGCTGCGGCCGCCGCTGGAGAAGGCGGGCGTGCTGCTCGGGATGGGCA
Source organism: Streptomyces sp. NPDC126499 (assembly GCF_040302485.1). Lineage (NCBI taxonomy): Bacteria > Bacillati > Actinomycetota > Actinomycetes > Kitasatosporales > Streptomycetaceae > Streptomyces > Streptomyces sp. NPDC126499. The sequence continues at coordinate 47,971 of NZ_JBEOUO010000009.1, forward strand.
TGACGGAGAAGCAGGGCGGCAGCGACGTACGGACGAACACGACCCGGGCGGAGCCGCTGGCGGCCGACGGGGAGTACGTGCTGACGGGGCACAAGTGGTTCTGCTCGGCCCCGATGTCGGACGGCTTCCTGGTGCTCGCGCAGGCCCCGGCGGGGCTGACCTGCTTCCTGGTGCCCCGGGTGCTGCCGGACGGGACGCGGAACACGTTCCTGATCCAGCGGCTCAAGGACAAGCTGGGCAACAGGTCGAACGCGTCCGCCGAGGTGGAGTTCGACGGGACGACGTGGGCGCGCCGGGTCGGCGAGGAGGGGCGGGGGGTGCGCACGATCATCGGGATGGTGGCGGCGACCCGGCTCGACTGCGTGCTGGGCTCGGCGGGTCTGATGCGGCAGGCGGTGGCGCAGGCCGTGCACCACGCCTCGTACCGCAGGGCGTTCGGCGGGCTGCTCGTCGACAAGCCGCTGATGCGGAACGTGCTGGCCGATCTGGCGCTCGAGTCGGAGGCGGCGACGGTGCTCGGGCTGCGGCTGGCGGCGGCGTACGACGCGGACGCGGAGCAGGAGCGGGCGCTGCTGCGGGTCGCGGTGCCGGTGGCGAAGTACTGGGTGACGAAGCGGTGCACGCCGGTGGTGGCGGAGGCGCTGGAGTGCCTGGGCGGGAACGGGTACGTGGAGGAGTCGGGGCTGCCGCGGCTGCTGCGGGAGTCGCCGCTGAACTCGATCTGGGAGGGCGCGGGGAACGTGCAGGCCCTGGACGTGCTGCGGGCACTGCAGAGGGAGCCGGCGGCGCTGAACGCGTTCCTGGAGGAGGTCGGGCGGGCCCGCGGGGCGGATCACCGGCTCGACCGGGCGATCCGGGACCTGCTGGCCGAACTGGCGGACCTGGAGGGGATCGAGGCGCGGGCGCGCCGCCTCGTGGAGCGGATGGCGCGGGTGCTCCAGGGGGCGCTGCTGGTGCGGTGGGCGCCACCGGAGGTCGCGGACGCGTTCTGCGCCTCGCGGCTGGGCGGGGACTGGGGGACGTCGTTCGGGACGCTGCCGCACACGCTGGACCTGGCGACGGTGGTGGAGCGGGCGCGGCCCGTGGACACGGATTGACGGGGACGGGTCCCCGCACACGGACCGACGGAGAAGGGTCCGCGCATACGGGCCGACGGAGACGGGTCCACACAGACGGGCTGACGGAGACGGGTCCGCGCTGACGGGTTGAACGTCCGTTCGCGGGGACCGCCTCGGGGGTGACGGTGGTGTGTTGTGCCGCGCGTGCCAGGGGTGGACCTGAGGGGGTCGGCACGCGCGGAAGAGCGGAGGGTGGTGCTGCGCCGACACGGCACCACCCTCCGCTTCGGTTCCACCCTCCTGTACGGGGGCGGGCGTCGCCAGAGTTGCAAAGGGTTGCAGGATTACCCGAAGCGCCCCGCGTGCGGCACTGCGGCGCGGCACGATGGGCGCCGGGACGCACACAGTGCAGAACCGATACAGCACGGATACCGCAGAGATACCGCAGCAGGACAGCACCGATCCGACGCCGATACGGCACCGCGGTGGCTGGGAGGGACCGATGAACAACACTCAGCTCGACCTGAACCGGCTGGCCGCCATGGATTCCGCCCAGGCGACGCGGCTGCTGCTCAAGGTCCGCGAGGCGACCCTGTCCGGCCGGACCCCGCCGGTGGCGCCGCGTCCGGTGATCGACGCGTCGTGGCAGCGGATGTTCCGGCTCGGCCTCGACCCCGACCAGGGCACGAGCAGTGTGCTGCTGCGGCGCGACGAACTGGAGGAGCGGCGCCGGACGACGGCGCTCGGCGAGGTGATGCGGACGCTCAGCGCGGGTCTCGCCGGGATCGCCGACGCCTCCATGCAGATCATGGTGGTGACGGACGAGCAGGGCCGGGTGCTGTGGCGGGAGGGCAACATGGCGGTGCTGCGCCAGGCCCACGGGATCTGTCTGGAGGAGGGCGCGGCCTGGAGCGAGCACGACACCGGGACGAACGCGGTGGGCACGGCGCTCGCCATGGGCAAGGCCGTGCAGGTGCACTCGGCCGAGCACTACGTCCACCAGCTGCACAACTGGACCTGCGCCGCCGCGCCCGTGCACGACCCGCGCGACCAGCGGCTGCTCGGCATCGTGGACGTGAGCGGTCCGGCGTCCAGCTTCCATCCGGCGACGCTGGCGCTGGTGGCCTCGGTGGCGCAGCTGGCGGAGGCGGAGATGCGGCAGCGGCACCTGCGGTCGATCGAGCGGCTGCGTTCGGTGGCCGCGCCGATCCTGTGCCGGGTGGGCGGCCGGGCGATCGCGGTGGACACGCACGGCTGGACGGCGGCGGTCACCGGGATGGCGCCGGTGGACCGGCTGGCGCTGCCCAAGTCCTTCCGGGCCGGGCGGGTGTGGCTGCCGTCGCTGGGGATGTGCGCGGTGGAGCCGTTGCCGGGCGGCTGGCTGCTGCGGGTCGAGTCGGAGACGGCGCCGGCCGGTGCCGGCTCGGGCGCGGCGAGCCGGGTGGTCCTCGACCTGAGCCGGCCGCGCCGCTGGACGGTGGCGGTGTCGGGCGCGGCCGGCAGCTGGTCGCAGGAGCTCAGTCCGCGCCACGCGGAGTTGCTCTATCTGCTCGCCCTGCACCCGGAGGGGCGGACGGCGGCGGACCTGGCCCAGGACGTGTTCGGCGACCGGACCCGGACGGTGACGGTCCGGGCGGAGCTGTCGCGGGTGCGCCGCAACCTGGCGGGGGTCCTCGCCCACCGCCCGTACCGCTTCAGCGAGGAGGTCGAGGTCGAGGTCGTCACCCCGCCCCGCCCGGTCGACCTCCTCCCCCACTCCACGGCCCCGGCGGTCCGCGCGGCCCGCGCGGGCCAGGCAGGGAGCACGGGACAGGCAGGGAACGCGGGATAGGAGGGGAGCACGGGACAGGCGGACGCGCCGGGACAGGCGGACGCCTGGGCGGCGCGTGTCATCGGGCCCTGCCGGGATCCAGTAGGGTGACGTGCGCTCGTCAAACGGGCGCCTTTCCTTGCACACGCACATCTGCAGAACACTCAACGGGGGTTGAAGCGTGAAGCTTCGTCATGTCCGCGCTGTCGCCGTCTTCGGAATCGCCCTGGTCGCCCTCACCGGCGCCCGCGGCTCCAGCGGCGGAAGCTGCGGCGGTGGCCACGACTCGAACAGTTCCAGCAGCTCCGGCAGCTCCGGCAGCGGTTCCGACAGCAACGGCTCCAGCTCCGGTGGTGTCACCTCGGGGGGCGTCGGGGGCTCGTCGAAGGACCGTGCGCAGCGCGATGTCCGCATCGACGACTGCGCCCTGAGCGCCGACCGCAAGAACCTGGTCGCCAAGGTGACCGTCACCAACAGCGACTCGTCGGCGTACCTCTACGACGTCACCCTGCAGTTCAAGGGCGCCGAGGGTTCGAGCGCCGCCAACCTGGCGCTGGCCGAGATCAAGGACCTGCGGGTCGAGGGCGGTACGTCGAAGCAGGGCGAGGCCACCACCCCGTACACCGGCAGCGGTGACGGCTCCGAGTACACGCGCTGCGTCGTCGTCGACGCCGACCGCACCATCGGCTGACACGGGCTGAGCCGAGACACGTGAGCGGGCCCCCGGCTGCGGCCGGGGGCCTTCGCGCGGTGTGGGACCCCCCCTCGCGGTGGCGGATCACCCTCCCCATGTCCGGACCGCCCTCCTGGTGTCAGACCGTGCTCGCCAGGTCCTGCGCCCAGGGCGGGTTCGCGCCGCGGACCGTGCAGGTGGTGGCGGCGACCCGGGTGCCGAAGGCCACGGCCTCGTGCAGCAGGGCGGGGGCGAGGGCGTCGAGGCGGCCACCGAGCGCGCCGGCCGTGTGGAGGCGGTGCAGGAGGCCGGCCGTGAAGGCGTCGCCGGCGCCGACCGTGTCGACGACGTCCACGGGCGGGGCGGGGACGTGGGTGCGCACGCCGTCGTACGAGACGAGGGCGCCGGCGCCCCCGAGGGTGACGACGACGAGCGGGACCCCGGCGCGGTGCCAGGTGTCGCAGGCGGCCTCGGGTGCGGTGCCGGGGTGGAGGTGGGCCAGGTCGTCCTCGCTCAGCCGCAGGACGTCGGCGAGGGCGCACCAGTGCGGGAGCCGGGCGCGGTAGCGGGCGGGCGCGACGAGCAGCGGGCGGACGTTGGGGTCGAGGGAGATCGTGGTCGTGGGCCGCAGCTCCGCGAGGAGCTCCTCGACGGCGGCGGCGCCGGGTGCGCGGACCAGGGCGAGCGAGCCGGTGTGCAGACAGGCGGGGGCCGCGCGGCGGACGGGGGCGAGCTCCTGTCGGGTCCACTGCCAGTCGGCGGTGTTCTCGGCGTGGAAGGAGTAGACGGCGGCGCCGTCGGGGCCGAGGTCGGCGACGGCGAGGGTGCTGGGTTCGGCGGCGTCCGGGCACAGGTCGGTGCGGACGCCGGACGCGGCCAGGCGGCGGCGGAAGAGCCCGCCGAAGACGTCGCCGGAGAGGCGGGCGACGAGATGGGTGGGGGTGCCGAGGCGGGCGAGCGCGACGGCGGTGTTCGCGGGCCCGCCGCCCGGCAGTACGTCGAGCCGGAGGCCCGTTCCTCCGGTCGCGTCGGGGGCGACGAAGGCGTCGGCGACGCATTCGCCGAGTACGGCCACGGGGCGGCGGGTCGCGGTCATGCGGGGTGCCTTTCGATGAGCGGGCGGGTGTGGGACCGGAGGGCGGGCGGCGCCCGTGCGAGGCCGGGGCCGGGCGGCGCCCGTACGGGAGCCGTACGGAAGCCGGGCCGGGGCCCGTACGGGAGCCGGACCAGGACGTACGGGAGCCGGACCGAGGCCGTACGGGAGCCGGATCCGGGCCCGGGCCCGGCCGGCTGCCCGACGGCGGGGCGGGCCGCCGGCCCTCCGGGCGGGTGTCAGTCGGTGAGGACGGCGGAACCGAGCGGGGTCAGGGAGGCGCTGACCAGCCGGATCCGGCCGGTCGGCGCGGTGAACTCGACGGCGTCGGAGTCCCGGTAGCGGGGGTGGACGCGGGCGGTGAGGGCGCTGCCGTCGCCGGCGAAGACCTCGACGGAGGAGCGGTCGATCAGGATGTCGAGGGCGAGGGTGTCGCCGGGCCCCGGGGTGACGTGGGTGGTGTACGTGGCGGGGGTGCCGTAGCCGGCGCGGGTGGTGTCGAGGGCGAGGGTGCCGGTGGACTTCTCGTAGCGCAGTTCGGTCGCCTCGGCGGCTGACGCCTTGAGGCGGAGCGTGACCGTGTCGGCGGTGGTGGCGCCGAGGTCGATGACGGCCTTCAGGCGGGCGCTGTCGCCCCGGCCGATCCGCCAACTGCCCTGCACCGTCTTGCCGGTGACGGTGGTCGGCGGTCCGGCGGCAAGGGAGTCGGCGGCGGCGACGGGCCGCTGGCCGAGCCGGCCGTCGGGGGTGAGGAAGAGTTCGCGGTGCAGGGTCTGGGCGCCGGCCCAGCCGCCGATCCTGGTCGGTTCCTTGGCGTTCCAGTCGCTCATCCAGGCGGTCGCCAGCCGGCGTCCGGCGTCGTCGAGGTAGCTCTGGGCGGCGTAGGCGTCGCCGCCGCCGTCGAGGATCCCGTGGCGTTCGGCGGTGAAGCGGTGGCCGTCGTAGTCGCCGACGGCGTAGCGCTGCAGGGACTGCCCGCCCTCGTTGGTGGAGTACAGCAGGACCCACCGGCCGTCCAGCGGGAAGAGGTCGGGGCACTCCCACATGGCGCCGGTGCTGCCGTCGCCTTCGGTGAGGACGCCGTCGTACGTCCAGGTCCGCAGGTCGTCGGAGGCGTAGAGGTGGACCTTGCCGCGGCCGGCGTCGCCGGAGCCGACCACCATCTTCCAGCGGCCGTCGAGCGGGTCGCGGAACAGCTTGGGGTCGCGGAACCCGGCGGAGGAGCCGGGCGGGGCCTGGGAGACGACCTCGGTGCCGGGGGTGAAGGTGACGCCGTCGGTGCTGGTGGCGATCTCGACGGTCTCGGGGGTGGCGCCGGGGTGGGCGGCGGTGTCGGTGGACCGGGTGTAGGCCACGGTGAGGGTGCCGTCGTCGTCGACGGCGCTGCCGCTGAAGATGCCGCTGTTGTCGGTGGGGGTGGCCGGGGGCGGCGGGGTGAGGGCGACGGGCCGTTCGCGCCAGTGGACGGCGTCGGGGCCGTCGGCGTGCGCCCAGTGCATCGGGCCCCACTTGGGGGCGTCTGGGTGGTACTGGCTGAACAGGTGGTGCCGGCCGCGCCACTGGATCAGCCCGTTGGGGTCGTTGATCCAGCCCTGGTAGGGCGTGTAGTGGAACTGGGGCCGCAGCGGGTCGGCGGTGAAGTCGCGCCGCGCGGTGGGCTGGTTGGCCTGGCCGAGGGTCCGGAAGACGAGGCCGTTGTCGTCGCGCAGGGCGGCGTCGCCGACGCGTACGTCGTCGAGGTTGAGGTGGCCCCAGCCGCCGGTCTTGCGGTCCACGACCTCCAGGTGGACGGGCTGGCCGCGCCAGGCCGAGGTGTCCCACACGGTGCGTACGTACGCCTCGTCGTCGACGCCGGTCTGGGTGAGCAGCCGGGCTCCGTCGGCGTCCCTGACCAGGGCGACGTACAGGCGCTCGGGGTCCCAGCCGCCGGCGACGAGGAAGCTGAGCCGGGCGGGGGCGGCGAAGGTCGAGGAGGTGAGGGTGCCGGTGGCGTCGTCGCCGGCGGCGGCGAAGCCCCAGAGGTGGTGGCGGCCCCGGTGGTGGAAGGGGCCGCCCCAGTAGGTGGTGGCGGCGGTGACGGCGCCGGTCCCGAAGGCGGTGCCCGAGGCGGTCCAGCCGGTCAGGTCCCCGGTCTCGAAGCCGGGGTTGACCGGCCCGGACGGGAGGGCGCGGGGGGTGGCGGCGTGACTTGTCACCGGTGTGGTGAGGGGGAGGGCGGCGGCGACGAGCGCCGCCGCGAGAAGGGTGGTGTGCGGTGCTTTCCAGCGGCTCATCCGGAAGCCTCCGTTGCCAACTCGTGACGAGTAGGGGGCATTGACGTTGCTCGCCGCGGAGTCCATCATCCTGGCCAGTCGATGTCAACGTTGACATAAGTCAACGATGACATCGACGCCGACATCCCTGCGTCCCCGAGGAGCCGCGCCATGAAGCGCACCCGGCGCATACCGCGCACCACCACGTCCTTCATCGCCGCGACCCTGCTGCTCACCGCCTGCGGCGAGGGAGCGCAGGGATCCGGCGGCGGGAACGGCGCCGTCAAGGTCGGTCTGATCACCAAGACCGACACCAACCCGTTCTTCGTGAAGATGAAGGAGGGCGCGGAGCGGGCCGCCGAGAAGTCCGGCGCCGAACTGTCCACCGCCGCGGGCAAGTTCGACGGCGACAACGAGGGCCAGGTCACGGCCATCCAGAACATGGTCGCCGCGGGCGTCAAGGGCATCCTCATCACGCCCAACGACTCCAAGGCCATCGTCCCGGCGATCGAGCAGGCCCGGAAGAAGGGCGTCCTCGTCATCGCCCTCGACAGCCCCACCGACCCCCAGGACGCCGCCGACGCGCTCTTCGCCACCGACAACCTCAAGGCCGGGGAACTGATCGGCCGTTACGCCAGGGCGGTCACGGCCGGCAGGCCGGCGAGGATCGCCACCCTCGACCTCGCCCCGGGCGTGGCCGTCGGGCAGCTGCGCCACGACGGCTTCCTCAAGGGCTTCGGCATCAAGGAGGGCGACCCGGCCCTCGTGTGCTCCCAGGACACCGGCGGCGACCAGGCCAAGGGCCAGACGGCGATGGAGAACTGCCTCCAGAAGGCCCCCGACGTGAACATCGTGTACACCATCAACGAGCCCGCCGCGCTCGGCGCGTACACCGCGCTCAAGGCCAAGGGCCGGGAGAAGGACGTCCTGATCGTCTCCGTCGACGGCGGCTGCACCGGCACCCGGGCCGTCAAGGACCGCAGGATCGCGGCCACGTCGCAGCAGTACCCGCTGCTGATGGCGGCCAAGGGCGTCGAGGCCGTCGTCACGTACGCCAGGACCGGCACCAAGGCCGCCGCCCTCCGAGGAGCACCCTTGACCACCACGACCACCGCCCCGGCGGGCGCCGCCCCCGCGCCGCCCACGGCCGCACCGCGCGGCCGGCAGCTGTTCACCCATCCCACGGCGGGCCCGCTCGTCGCCCTGCTGGCCGCCTGTCTCTTCTTCTCCTTCCAGAGCGACCAGTTCCTCTCCGGCGGGAACCTCTCCCTCGTCGTGCAGCAGGTCATGGTCGTCGGCACCCTCGCCCTCGGCCAGACCCTGATCATCCTCAGCGCCGGCATCGACCTGTCGTGCGGCGCGGTCATGGCCTTCGGCTCCATCGTGATGGCGAAGCTCGCCGCCGACGGGACCCTGCCGCCGCTGCTCGCGGTGATGGCCGGCATCGGCGTCTGCGCCCTGTTCGGCCTCGCCAACGGCGCGCTCGTCACCCAGGTCAGGCTGCCGCCGTTCATCGTGACGCTCGGCATGCTCAACATCGCCTTCGCGCTCACCCACATCTACTCCGACGAGCAGACGATCACCGAACTCCCCGCCCTGCTCACCGGCCTGGGCGAGACCTTCCCGCTGGGCAGCACCGACATCACGTACGGCTCGGTGCTCACCATCGTCCTCTTCCTCACCTTCGCCTACCTCCTGGGACAGACCGCCTGGGGCCGGCACACCTACGCGCTCGGCAACAGCCCCGAGGTCGCCCGGCTCACCGGCATCCGCACCACCCGCCTGCTGCTCGGCGTCTACACCCTCGCCGGGGTGATCTACGGCATCGCGGCCCTGCTGCTGGTCTCGCGCACCGGCGTCGGCGACCCGAAGGCGGGCCAGACCGACAACCTGGACGCCATCACGGCCGTGGTGCTCGGCGGCACGAGCCTCTTCGGCGGGCGCGGCGCGGTCCTCGGCACCCTCGTCGGGGCGCTGATCGTGGGCGTCTTCCGCAACGGCCTCCAGCTCATGGGGGTGGGGTCGATCTACCAGACCCTGATCACCGGCGGCCTGGTGATCCTCGCCGTGACCGTCGACCAGTTCTCCCGCAGGAAGGCCCGCCGATGAGCACGCCCCCGCCCACGCCCACGACGACTGCGACGACGACTCCGACGCCCGTGCTGCGCGCCCGCGGCCTCGTCAAGCGGTACGGACAGGTCACCGCGCTCGACGGCGCCGACTTCGACCTGATGCCCGGCGAGGTCCTCGCCGTGATCGGCGACAACGGCGCCGGCAAGACCAGCCTCATCAAGGCGCTGACCGGGGCGCTCCAGCCCGACGAGGGCACGATCGAGCTCGACGGCGTGCCGGTCCGCTTCCGCGACCCGCTGGACGCGCGCCGGCACGGCATCGAGACCGTGTACCAGGACCTGGCGGTCGCGGCCTCGCTCGACATCGCCAGCAACATGTTCCTGGGCCGGGAGGTGCGGCGGCGCGGGCCGCTCGGCTCGGTGCTGCGGATGCTGGACAAGAAGCGGATGCGGGAGGAGTCGGCGGCGCACATGGCCGATCTGAGGATCGGGCTGCGCTCGTACACCCAGGCCGTGGAGACGCTCTCCGGCGGCCAGCGGCAGGGCGTGGCGGTGGCCCGGGCGGTCGCCTGGGCGCGGCACGTGGTGGTGATGGACGAGCCGACGGCCGCGCTCGGGGTGAAGGAGTCGGCGCAGGTGCTCGACCTGATCCGGCGGGTCCGTGACCGGGGCCTGCCGGTGGTGCTGATCAGCCACAACATGCCGCACGTCTTCGAGATCGCGGACCGGATCCACGTCCAGCGGCTCGGTCGCCGGGTGGCGCAGCTGCGGCCTGCGGACCATTCGATGGCGGAGGTCGTGGCGATCATGACGGGCGCGCTGACGGTGGAGGGGCCGGGCGGCGGTACGGTGCCGGTGAAGGGCTGAACCGACGACAGGAACGGTGATCATGGCGGGCACCCGGCGGCCGACTCTGGCCGATGTGGCGGCGCGGGTCGGAGTGACCCCGAAGACCGTGTCCCGGGTGCTCAACGAGGACGGCCCGGTCTCCGCGGCGACCCGCGAGAAGGTGCTCGCGGTCGTCGAGGAGCTGGGTTTCCGGCCCAACCTCATGGCCCGCAACATGCGGGTGGGGGCGCGGGACTCGACGGTCGGCCTGGTGGTGCCGGACATGGGCAACCCCTTCTTCGGCACGGTCGCGGGCGGGGTCGAGCAGGCCGTACGGGGCCGGGAGCTCACCCTCCTCATGGGGTCGTCCGGCGAGCGGGAGGAGGCGGAGCACGCGCTGATCACCACCTTCCTGGCCCGCCGGATCAGCGGCCTGCTCGTGGTGCCGGCCGCCGGGAGCGACCACCGCTTCCTGCGCCGGGAGCGGGAGGACGGCCTTCCGCTGGTCTTCCTCGACCGGCCCGGTTCGGGGCTCGCCGCGGACGCGGTGGTCAGCGCGAACGAGGAGGGGGCGCGGGTGGGAGTGGCCCATCTGATCGCCCACGGGCACCGGCGGATCGCCTTCGTCGGTGACCGGCCGGCCCGGCTGTACACCCGCAGGACCCGGCAGCGCGGCTACCTGGCGGCGCTGGAGGCGGCGGGCATCGCACCCGATCCGGCGCTCGTGGTCACGGCGCACGATCCGTACGCGGCGGGCGTGGCGGTACGGCGGCTGCTCGCCCTCGCCGATCCGCCGACCGCGGTGTTCGCGGCGAACAACTTCGCCACCCTCGGCGTGGTGCCGGCGCTCGCGGAGGCGGGCCGCCGGGACGTGGCCCTGGTCGGCTTCGACGACATCCCGCTGGCGGGTGTCCTGGAGCCGGGCCTCACGGTCGTGGCGCAGGACCCGGCGGCGATCGGGCGGGCGGCGGCCGAGCAGCTGATCGCCCGGCTCGACGGGGACCGCTCGCGGGCGGTGACCCGCACGGTGCCGGTGACGCTGGTGCCGCGCGGCTCGGGCGAGCTGCGGCCACCGGCGGGGTGACCGGACGCGGGGCGGCGGCCGCCCGACCGGGGCGCCACCCGCCTCCCGCCCGCCGGGCCCGGGGCCGCACGAAGCCTCCCGCCCGCCGGGCCCGGGGCCGCACGAAGCCTCCGGGCCGCCCGACCGGGCCGCCACCCGTCTCTCGGACAGGCTGTCCGCCATGCGGACAGCATTCCGCCAGGACCGAACACGGTGGGAATCCGATCCTCCGCATGATGCGATGAAGCCATGAGCATCACTCTCACCACCTGGTCCCTCGAACAGACCTCCCCGTCCGACCTGCGCCCGGTCCCCGCGCCCGAGGGCGGGGACCTGAGGATCGTGCGGGCCGAGGTGCCCTCGCCGGAGTTCAGCCGCTTCCTCTACACCGCGGTCGGCGGCGACATCCGCTGGACCGACCGGCTGCCGCTGACCTACGCGCAGTGGCGGGAGATAGTGGAGCGGCCGGGCGCCGAGATCTGGGTCGCGTACGAGAAGGGGACGCCGGCCGGGTACGTGGAGCTGGAGGCGCAGCCCGACGGCGTGGTGGAGATCGTGTACTTCGGCCTGATCCCGGCCTTCCGCGGCCGGGGGATCGGCGGCCACCTCCTGTCGTACGGGGTGGAGCGGGCCTGGGACCTGGCCGAGCGCTGGCCGGACCGGGAGCCCACCCGGCGGGTGTGGCTGCACACCTGCTCGCTCGACGGCGAGCACGCGATGGCCAACTACGAGCGCCGCGGCTTCCGGCTGTTCGACACCAACGTCGAGCAGACCGAGGAGGCCGAGAACCCGGGCCCGTGGCCGGGCGCGTACGCCTGAAGGATCCCGGGCGATCCCGCACCCTCGGCCTTCGGGCCGTCAAAGGGGCCCTGAACAGGGCCCCTTTCGCGTGACCCACACCACACCATCTCGCACACCGAGACAGTCATGTCCATATTCTGGACGAAGCTGGACTGGGTCCAAAGTCCCGTGACACGCTTCCGTCATGTCTGGAACTGGAATTGCCTTGGTGAGTCGGCGGCACGTCGACCTCGGCCGCATGTCCAGCGCCATGTGTTCGGCGCGCTGAGAGAACCAGCACCGCCGCACATCTCTTCTGAAGTCCTGTCCCTGCCACCGTCGCGCCACCCTCCGTACCGAGCGCGAGTGTGCAGGTCAGAGCCGCCCTCCCGCAGTCCCGAAGGACATATCGCCATGGCCGCCACCCCGGAAAACCCCACACCCGCCGCCGCCCGCCGCAAGGCCGGGCGCCACCGTGGCGAGGGTCAGTGGGCCGTGGGGCACTTCACCCCGCTGAACGGCAATGAGCAGTTCAAGAAGGACGACGACGGTCTCAATGTACGGACACGTATTGAGACGATCTACTCCAAGCGCGGTTTCGACTCCATCGACCCCAACGACCTGCGCGGACGCATGCGCTGGTGGGGCCTCTACACCCAGCGCCGGGAGGGCCTCGACGGCACCAAGACCGGTGTCCTGGAGCCGGAGGAGCTGGACGCCGAGTACTTCATGCTCCGCGTCCGCATCGACGGCGGCCGGCTGACCACCGAGCAGCTGCGGGTGATCGGCGAGATCTCCCAGGAGTTCGCCCGTGGCACCGCCGACATCACCGACCGGCAGAACGTCCAGTACCACTGGATCCGTATCGAGGACGTCCCGGAGATCTGGAACCGCCTGGAGGCGGTCGGCCTGTCCACCACCGAGGCCTGCGGTGACACCCCGCGTGTCATCCTCGGCTCCCCGGTGGCCGGCATCGCCGAGGACGAGATCATCGACGGCACCCCCGCCATCGAGGAGATCTACCGCCGGATCGTCGGCAACAAGGACTTCTCCAACCTGCCCCGCAAGTTCAAGTCCGCGGTCTCCGGCTCCCCGCTGCTCGACGTGGCGCACGAGATCAACGACATCGCCTTCGTCGGCGTGAACCACCCCGAGCACGGTCCCGGCTTCGACGTCTGGGTCGGCGGCGGCCTGTCCACCAACCCCAAGCTGGGCGTCCGGCTCGGCGCCTGGGTCTCCCTCGACGAGGTCCCCGACGTCTACGAGGGCGTCATCTCCATCTTCCGCGACTACGGCTACCGCCGGCTGCGCAACCGCGCCCGGCTGAAGTTCCTCGTCGCCGACTGGGGCGCGGAGAAGTTCCGCCAGGTCCTGGAGGACGAGTACCTGAAGCGCAAGCTGACGGACGGTCCCGCCCCCGAGCAGCCGGCCGGCCGCTGGCGCGACCACGTGGGCGTCCACAGGCAGAAGGACGGCCGCTACTACGTGGGCTTCGCCCCGCGCGTCGGCCGGGTCGACGGCGCCACCCTGACGAAGATCGCCGAGATCGCCGAGGCGCACGGTTCGGGCCGCATCCGTACCACCGCCGAGCAGAAGATGATCGTCCTGGACATCGAGGAGGCGCAGGTCGACTCGATCGTCTCCGCCCTGGAGGCCCTGGACCTGCGGGTCACCCCCTCGCCGTTCCGGCGCGGCACCATGGCCTGCACCGGCATCGAGTTCTGCAAGCTGGCCATCGTCGAGACCAAGGGCCGCGGTGCCTCGCTGATCGACGAACTGGAGCGCCGGATCCCGGAGTTCGACGAGCCGATCACCATCAACATCAACGGCTGCCCGAACGCCTGCGCCCGTATCCAGGTCGCGGACATCGGTCTCAAGGGCCAGCTGGTCCTGGACGACGAGGGCAACCGGGTCGAGGGCTACCAGGTCCACCTGGGCGGCGCGCTCGGCCTGGAGGCCGGCTTCGGCCGCAAGGTCCGCGGCCTGAAGGTCACCGCGGCCGAGCTCCCGGACTACGTCGAGCGGGTCCTCAAGCGCTTCCAGGCGGAGCGCGAGGACGGCGAGCGCTTCGCCACCTGGGCGGCGCGCGCGTCGGAGGAGGCCCTGTCGTGAGCGGAGCGAGCGAGACGAGGGAGGGCGCATGAGCGAGCGGGCCGCCCCCTTCCACTGCCCCTACTGCGGGGACGAGGACCTGCGTCCGAACGAGCAGGGCCATGGCGCCTGGGAATGCGCCGCGTGCAGCCGAGCCTTCCAGCTGAAGTTCCTGGGGCTGCTCGCCCCGGGAACTTCGATCAAGTCCACTGGAGGGGAACAGACATGACGGTCACTCAGGAGACGACCGCGGCCGACCTGAAGGCACTCGCCGAGCAGGCCGGCCGCGATCTGGAGGACGCCTCCGCGCTGGAGATCCTCCAGTGGGCCGCCGACACCTTCGGCAAGGAGTTCTGCGTCACCTCCTCGATGGAGGACGCGGTCGTCGCCCACCTGGCCTCCCGGGCGATGCCCGGCGTGGACGTGGTGTTCCTCGACACCGGCTACCACTTCCCCGAGACCATCGGCACCCGTGACGCGGTCGACGCCGTCATGGACGTCAACGTCATCACGCTGACCCCGCGTCAGACGGTGGCCGAGCAGGACGCCGCGTACGGGCCGAGGCTGTTCGAGCGCGACCCCGACCTGTGCTGCGCGCTGCGCAAGGTCAAGCCGCTGGAGGAGGGCCTGACCCGCTACCGCGCGTGGGCCACCGGACTGCGCCGCGACGAGTCCCCGACCCGGGCGAACACCCCGGTCGTCGGCTGGGACGAGAAGCGGCAGAAGGTGAAGATCTCCCCGATCGCCCGCTGGACGCAGGAGGACGTGGAGGCCTACGTCCTGGAGCACGGCGTGCTCACCAACCCGCTCCTCATGGACGGTTACGCCTCCGTCGGCTGCGCCCCCTGCACCCGCCGGGTCCTCGAGGGCGAGGACGCGCGGGCCGGCCGCTGGGCCGGGCGGGCCAAGACCGAATGCGGGCTGCACGGCTGATGACCACCCCCGAGACTTCCCAGGAGAACGACGTGACCGGTGCCACCATCTGGCTCACGGGCCTGCCGAGCGCCGGCAAGACCACGATCGCGTACGAGCTGGCCGGCCGGCTGCGCGAGGAGGGCCACCGCACCGAGGTCCTCGACGGCGACGAGATCCGCGAGTTCCTGTCCGCGGGCCTCGGCTTCAGCCGCGAGGACCGGCACACCAACGTGCAGCGGATCGGCTTCGTCGCCGAGCTGCTCGCCTCGCACGGCGTGAAGGTCCTGGTCCCGGTCATCGCCCCGTACGCCGACAGCCGCGAGGCGGTCCGCAAGCGCCACGAGACCGCGGGCACCCCGTACGTCGAGGTGCACGTGGCCACGCCGGTGGAGGTGTGCTCGGAGCGCGACGTGAAGGGCCTCTACGCCAAGCAGGCCGCGGGCGAGATCAGCGGGCTCACCGGCGTCGACGACCCGTACGAGGCGCCCGAGACACCCGATCTGCGGATCGAGTCCCAGAACCAGACCGTGCAGGAGTCCGCGGCGCAGCTCCACGCGCTGCTCACCGAAAGGGGCCTGGCGTGACCACTGTTGCCCACGTTCACGACGCGACCGACAGCCCGTTCGCGCTGACGCACCTCGACTCCCTGGAGTCCGAGGCCGTCCACATCTTCCGTGAGGTGGCGGGCGAGTTCGAGCGGCCGGTGATCCTGTTCTCCGGCGGCAAGGACTCGATCGTCATGCTGCACCTGGCGCTGAAGGCGTTCGCGCCGGCGCCGATCCCGTTCTCGCTGCTGCACGTCGACACCGGGCACAACTTCCCCGAGGTCATCGAGTACCGCGACCGGGTGGTCGCCGAGCACGGGCTGCGGCTGCACGTGGCCTCGGTGCAGGAGTACATCGACGCGGGCAAGCTGCGCGAGCGCCCGGACGGCACCCGCAACCCGCTGCAGACCGTCCCGCTGACCGAGGCGATCCAGCAGCACCGGTTCGACGCCGTCTTCGGCGGCGGCCGCCGTGACGAGGAGAAGGCCCGCGCCAAGGAGCGGGTGTTCAGCCTGCGCGACGAGTTCTCGCAGTGGGACCCGCGCCGTCAGCGGCCCGAACTGTGGCAGCTGTACAACGGCCGGCACGCCCCCGGCGAGCACGTGCGGGTCTTCCCGCTGTCCAACTGGACCGAGCTGGACGTGTGGCAGTACATCCAGCGGGAGAAGATCGAGCTCCCGGAGATCTACTTCGCGCACGAGCGCGAGGTGTTCGCCCGCAACGGCATGTGGCTGACGGCCGGCGAGTGGGGCGGCCCGAAGGAGACCGAGACCGTGGAGCGGCGGCTGATCCGCTACCGCACGGTCGGTGACATGTCCTGCACGGGCGCGGTGGACTCCGACGCCACCACCCTGGAGGCCGTGATCGCCGAGATCGCCGCGTCCCGGCTCACCGAGCGGGGCGCGACGAGGGCGGACGACAAGCTGTCCGAGGCCGCGATGGAAGACCGCAAGCGCGAGGGGTACTTCTAATGAGCACGTCCACCGAACAGCCCACCGCCGGGCACGCGGAGCTGGCGGCGACGACCCTGCTGCGTTTCGCGACCGCCGGGTCCGTCGACGACGGCAAGTCCACCCTGGTGGGCCGACTGCTGCACGACTCCAAGTCGGTGCTGGCCGACCAGCTGGAGGCCGTCGAGCACGCCTCGCGTTCGCGCGGGCAGGAGGCGCCCGACCTGGCGCTGCTGACCGACGGCCTGCGGGCCGAGCGGGAGCAGGGCATCACCATCGACGTGGCCTACCGCTACTTCGCGACGCCCCGGCGCCGGTTCATCCTCGCCGACACCCCCGGGCACGTGCAGTACACCCGGAACATGGTCACCGGCGCGTCCACCGCCGAGCTCGCGGTGGTGCTGGTCGACGCCCGCAACGGGGTGGTCGAGCAGACCCGCCGGCACGCGGCCGTCGCCGCCCTGCTGCGCGTCCCGCACGTGGTCCTCGCTGTGAACAAGATGGACCTGGTCGACTACCGGGAGTCCGTCTTCGCCGCGATCGCCGAGGAGTTCACGACGTACGCCTCCGAGCTCGGCGTCCCGGAGATCACCGCGATCCCGATCTCCGCGCTCGCCGGCGACAACGTCGTGGAGCCGTCGGCGAACATGGACTGGTACGGCGGCCCGACCGTTCTCGAACACCTGGAGACGGTGCCGGTCAGCCACGACCTGACGGCCTGCCACGCCCGCTTCCCGGTGCAGTACGTGATCCGTCCGCAGACCGCCGAGCACCCGGACTACCGCGGGTACGCGGGCCAGATCGCGGCCGGCGCCTTCCGGGTCGGCGAACAGGTCACCGTACTGCCCTCGGGCCGGACGTCGACGATCACCGCGATCGACGCGCTGGGCGAGTCGGTCGACATCGCCTGGGCGCCGCAGTCGGTCACCATCCGTCTCGCCGACGACATCGACATCTCGCGCGGCGACCTGCTCGCCCCGAGCGGCGACGCCCCGGCCACCAGCCAGGACGTCGAGGCGACCGTCTGCCACGTCGCGGACACCCCGCTCACCGTCGGCCAGCGGGTGCTGCTCAAGCACACCACCCGTACGGTCAAGGCGATCGTGAAGGAGATCCCGTCCCGGCTCACCCTGGACGACCTCTCCCAGCACCCCGACCCGGGCCGGCTCGTCGCCAACGACATCGGCCGGGTGAAGGTCCGCACCGCCGAGCCGCTCGCGCTCGACGCGTACGCCGACTCCCGCCGTACCGGCTCGTTCCTGCTGATCGACCCCGCGGACGGCACCACGCTGGCCGCCGGCATGGCCGGCGAGTCCTTCGCCACCGCCAAGGCCACGGTCTCCGTGGACGACGAGGAGGGGTGGGACTTCTAGATGGCCCAGGACATGTACGCGACCTTCGCCAAGGAGGGCGGCCGGGTGGGATCCGGCGCCCTCGGCGCGGGCCGGGGAGGTGTCGCGCGATGTGCGTGCTGACCTCCGTACGCCGCTCCGGCGGCGCGACGCCGCTCCACCCGCACGCATCCGTGCGGCACCGACACCGACATCGAAGACGCTGAATCGAGGGGAAGACCTCCCGTGCCTGCCACCACCCGTACCACCCTGCGCCGCAGCCTGGTCACCGCCGCCGCCCTGCCCCTGCTGATCGGGGCGCTCGCCTCCTGCGGCTACGGCTCCCAGGCGAAGAACGCCGAGGACTCCGCGAAGAAGGTGGCAGCCGAGGGCGAGAAGCTCTCCGCCGACACCGTACGGGTCGGGTACTTCCCCAACCTCACGCACGCCACGGCCCTGGTCGGCGACCAGGAGGGGATCTTCCAGAAGGAGCTGGGCGGCACCCGGCTCGAGACGACGTCCTTCAACGCGGGTCCCTCGGAGATCGAGGCGCTGAACGCGGGCTCGATCGACATCGGCTTCATCGGTCCCTCGCCGTCCATCAACGGCTACACCAAGTCCAAGGGCACCAACCTGCGCATCATCGGCGGCTCGGCCTCCGGCGGCGTGAAGCTCGTGGTGAACCCGGCGAAGATCAAGACCCTGGACGACGTCAAGGGCAAGCGGATCGCCACCCCGCAGCACGGCAACACGCAGGACGTGGCCTTCCTCAACTGGATCTCGGAGAAGGGCTGGAAGGTCGACGCCCAGAGCGGCAAGGGTGACGTCTCCGTGCTCCGTACGGACAACAAGATCACCCCGGACGCCTACACGTCCGGCTCCATCGACGGCGCCTGGGTGCCGGAGCCGACCGCGTCCAAGCTGGTCAGCGAGGGTGCGAAGGTCCTGCTCGACGAGTCCGACCTGTGGCCGGGCAAGCAGTTCGTCATCACCAACATCATCGTGTCGCAGAAGTTCCTCAAGGCGCACCCGGATGTCGTCGAGGCGGTCCTGCGGGGCTCGGTGAAGACCAACGAGTGGATCAACGCCAACCCGGAGAAGGCGAAGGCCTCCGCCAACGCGCGGCTGAAGGAGCTCACGGGCAAGCCGCTCGGCGACAAGGTCATCGACGGGGCCTGGCCGTCGATCCGGTTCACCGACGACCCGCTGGCCGCCACGCTCCAGGCGCAGGCCGACCACGCGGTCAAGGCCGGTCTCCTCGAAGAGCCCGACCTGGCCGGCATCTACGACCTGAAGCCGCTCAACAAGGTCCTGAAGGCCGCGGGCAAGCCCGAGGTCTCCGACGCCGGCCTCGGCGCGAAGTAACCCACGTCCGCAGCTGACACCCAGGAGGTGACGACCATGGCCACGACCACCACGCTCGCCAAGGCCGAGGACCGCGTCGGCGCGGTGGGCCACGCCGCGCGCATCGAGCACGTCTCGAAGTCCTTCGGCGGACCCGCCGGCGGCCAGCTCGTCCTCGACGACATCTCGCTCGATGTCGCCCCGGGCGAGTTCGTCACCCTCCTGGGTGCCTCCGGCTGCGGAAAGTCCACCCTGCTCAACCTGGTCGCCGGGCTCGACCGGCCGTCCGCGGGGTCCATCGACACCCCCGGCGGCCGGCCGGCCCTGATGTTCCAGGAGCACGCCCTCTTCCCGTGGCTGACCGCGGGCAAGAACATCGAACTCGCACTGAAGCTGCGCGGGGTGCCGAAGGCGGAGCGCCGCCCGGAGGCCGAGCGGCTGCTCGAACTCGTCCGGCTCAGCGGCTCGTACGGCAAGCGGGTGCACGAGCTGTCCGGCGGCATGCGCCAGCGCGTGGCGCTCGCCCGTGCCCTCGCCCAGGACAGCGACCTGCTGCTGATGGACGAGCCGTTCGCGGCGCTCGACGCGATCACCCGGGACGTGCTGCACGACGAGCTGACCCGGATCTGGCGCGAGACGCGGCTGTCGGTCCTGTTCGTCACGCACAACGTGCGCGAGGCCGTGCGCCTCGCCGAACGGGTCGTCCTCCTGTCGTCCCGGCCGGGCCGCATCGCCCGGGAGTGGACCATCGACATCCCGCAGCCGCGCCGCATCGAGGACGCCGCCGTGGCGGAGCTGTCCGTCGAGATCACCGAACAACTGCGTGGGGAGATCCGCCGCCATGGCCAGCACTGAGACGACGACCACCGCCGTCAAGGCCGACGACCTCGCCGGCCTGGAGGCCGGCCTCGACGCCCTCGACAGCGTGCAGATCAGCCGGACCCCGCTGCGTGAGGTCCTGCTGAAGAAGGTGCTTCCGCCGGTCCTCGCCGTCGTGCTCGTCCTGGCGGTGTGGCAGCTGCTCGTGACCCTGGAGGTCGCCGAGGAGGGCAAGCTGCCGTCGCCGGGCGCGGTGTGGGACAGCCTGGCCACCATGTGGCTGGAGGGCACGCTCTTCGGCGTGCTGTGGACCAGTGTGTCGCGGGCGCTGCTGGGCTTCCTGATGGCGCTCGCCATCGGTACGCCGCTCGGCCTGCTCGTGGCCCGGGTCGCCGTGGTGCGCACGGCGATCGGCCCGATCCTGTCGGGCCTGCAGTCGCTGCCGTCGGTGGCCTGGGTGGCGCCGGCCGTGCTGTGGCTGGGCCTCGACGACTCCATGATGTACGCGGTGATCCTGCTCGGCGCGGTGCCGTCGATCGCCAACGGCCTGGTGGCGGGCGTCGACCAGGTGCCGCCGCTGTTCCTGCGGGCCGGGCGGACGCTCGGCGCGACCGGGCTCAAGGGCGCCTGGCACATCGTGATGCCGGCCGCGCTGCCCGGCTACCTCGCGGGCCTGAAGCAGGGCTGGGCGTTCTCGTGGCGCTCCCTGATGGCGGCGGAGATCATCGCGTCCTCGCCGGACCTCGGTCTCGGCCTCGGCCAGCTCCTGGAGAACGGCCGCAACAACTTCGACATGCCCGGCATCTTCCTCGCGATCTTCCTGATCCTGCTCGTCGGCATCGCGATCGACCTGCTGCTCTTCAGCCCGCTGGAGCGCGCGGTGCTGCGCCGCCGCGGCCTGCTGGTGAAGGCCTGAGCACCATGAACGCCCCAGTCCTCCTCGTCGTCGCCCACGGCAGCCGCGACCCGCGGCACGCGGCGACCGTCCAGACGCTGGTGCGCCGGGCCGGTCTGCTGCGGCCGGGCGTGCGGGTGGAGACGGCGTTCCTGGACTTCAACCTGCCGTCCGTGCCGGGGATCCTGGACCGGCTGGCCGCGGAGGGCGTGCGCGAGGTGGTGGCGCTGCCGCTGCTGCTGACCCGCGCCTTCCATGCCAAGGCCGACATCCCCGCCGTACTCCGCCAGGCGCCCGCCGGGCTCCACATCCGGCAGGCGGACGTCCTCGGCCCTTCTCCGCTGCTGCTGGCGACGGTGGAGCGGCGGCTGTACGAGGCCGGGCTCACGCCCGGCGACAAGAGCACGACCGGGGTCGTCCTGGCCTCGGCGGGCTCCACCGACCCGGAGGCGATCGCAGCGATCGCAGAAACGGCGCGGGAGCTGCGGAACACCGGTTGGTGCTCCGTGCGGCCTGCGTTCGCCTCCGCATCCCTTCCCCGTACGGACGAAGCGGTACGGGCGCTGCGCGCCGAGCCCGGCGTCCGGCGGGTGGCCGTGGCCCCGTACGTGATCGCCCCGGGCCGCCTCCCGGACCGCATCGCGGCGGGCGCGTCGGACGCCGACGTCCTCGCCGGTGTCCTCGGCCCCTCCCCCGAACTGGCCCGGCTGCTCCTGGAGCGGTACGAGGAGGCGGCGCGCGCCCCGGAGCGGGTGGCGGTCGCGGGGTAACCGCTCGGCGGATCAGCCGGTCGGCCCGGCGGCCGGGTTCCGGCCGCTGAGGGCGAGGGCCCGGGTGAAGGTGTCCGCGTCCGCGGGGGCGGTGACGGGCGCGGCGAAGCCCTCGTAGCGGCGGTAGACCTCGGCGTGTTCCTCGACGACGCCGAGGACGAAGGCCGCCGTCGGTTCGGGCAGGTCGATGTCCTGGCCCGTGGAGCGGGCCAGGTCCCAGCCGTGCAGGGCGAGTTCCTTCACGAGGAGGGCGGCGACGGTGGGGGCGGGCATCGTCACGTAGCCGGTGTCGACCTCGCCGTCCCAGACGCCGGGGCGCTGCCAGGCGGCCAGGGCGCGGTCGAGCCGGTCCGCGTACCGCTCGGCCCAGTCGGGCTCGGCGGTGAAGTCCCGTTCGACGGTCTCCTCGGGGAGCGGGGTGCGCAGGGCGCGGTGTTCGAGGCCGTGCGCGGAGTAGAGGACGAGGTGGTTGGCGAGTTCGCGGACCGTCCAGTCGGCGCAGACGGAGGCCGTGGCGAGCTGCTCGCCGGTGACTTTGCGGGCGATGCGGGCCGCTTCGGCGGCGCACACGGTGAGGTGGTGGTGGATCTCGTTCATGCGCCCGACGCTAGGGGCCGTCCGGGGGCCGGTCTTGAATTTTCGCG
Source organism: Streptomyces sp. NPDC126499 (assembly GCF_040302485.1). NCBI lineage: Bacteria > Bacillati > Actinomycetota > Actinomycetes > Kitasatosporales > Streptomycetaceae > Streptomyces > Streptomyces sp. NPDC126499. Next base: position 69,904 of record NZ_JBEOUO010000009.1, read on the forward strand.
ACAGGGCCACGGGCCGTGTCAGGAGACGTCGAGGCCGCCGGTGCGGGTGCGCTTGATCTCGAACAGGTCGGGGTGGCCGGCGAGCACGCGGAAGGCGTCGAAGAGTTCGGCGGCCTTCTCGCCGCGCGGGACGGCCCGCAGGACGGGTCCGAACCAGGCGGTGCCGTCCACGTGCAGGGTGGGGGTGCCGACGTAGGCGCCGGCCTCGGGGTCCTTGCCGGCGTCGTGGCTGCGGCGGACGGTCTCGTCGTGGGCGGGGTCGTGGGCGGCGTCGGCGAGTTCGGCGGGCAGGCCGAGTTCGGCGAGGGATTCGGCGATCACGGCGTCGAAGTCCTTGTTCTTCCGCTGGTGGATGCGGGTGCCGAAGGCGGTGTAGAGGGGGCGGAGGATGTCGTCGCCGTACTTCTCGGCGGTGACGGCGGCGACTCTGACCGGGCCGATCGACCGGTCGACGAGGGTGCGGTACCAGTCGGGCAGTTCGTTGCCCTCGTTGTGGAGGTAGAGGCTCATGACCTTGAAGCGCAGGTCGAGGTCGCGGTGCCGTTCGACTTCGAGGATCCAGCGGGAGGTGATCCAGGCGAAGGGGCAGGCGGGGTCGAAGTAGAAGTCCACGGTGGTCGTCATGGCGTCGACCCTAGACCCGGCTTGGCCCCTTCCAGCGGGCCATTCAGGCTCCGCCGGACTGGGCCAATCAGCCCGTCATCTCGACCAGCTTGCGGACCGTGTTCCAGTTGCGGGCGGTGACGGTGAGCCCCTTGAAGAGGGCGGGCCGGGACAGGACCTCGCCGAGCCGGGAGCGGCCGAGGCCGTCGGGCGCGTAGAGGTAGAGCACGCGGTCGCCGAGCGCGAAGGACTCGGGGGCGAAGGACGCCCGGTCGAGGCCGGCGAAGCGGTCCTCGTCGACGGGGCCGGAGAGGAAGAAGGCGTGCAGCTGCTTGCCCTCGAGCTCGGCGGCCGGGTAGGGGCAGTCGGCGGCGACGGCGGCGAGGTAGCCGTGGTCGCGGACGAGACAGTCGACCGGGAAGCCGAAGCGCTGCTCGATCGCCGCCTCGACGGTCTCCCTGACGGCCTCGTCGGGCTCGTCGGCCCCGCTGGTGAAGACGGCGTTGCCGCTCTGGAGGTAGGTCTTCACGCCCCGGTGCCCGAGCTCTTCGAGGAGCGAACGGAGCTCCGCCATGGGGACCTTGCGGTGTCCTCCGACGTTGATCCCGCGGAGCAGCAGGGCGTAGGTCGTCGTCATGGGGCCACCTTAGAGGTCGTCTCGTTCGGTTGGCCTGCGGTAGCACGTGCGGCCTTGCGCCGGGGCGCCGGCTTTCACCTCCGCCCTCGCCCAGCCCGGTCATCCGGCTTGAGCGGAGCTGCTCGTGGCACGACGATCCCACGGACAGATCCAAGAGACAGGCCCCTACATGCCTGAGGGGGTCAGCTCTGCTATCCAGCGGCGGGCCTCGGCGGAAGGTGTGTCGGCGCCGAGGAGGGGGCCGGACGACAGCTTCCGTCTTCCCTTGTCCTCGCTCGCCCAGAACGTCAGGGAGGCGGTGCTTCTGGTGCAGCCCGAGGGCTGCTTGCTGTCGGCGAGCTCCGCGGGCGCGATGCGGAGCCGGGTCGGCTCCTGGGAGAACACCTCCGCCTTGTACGTGCACCTCTCGCCCACCGCGCTGATGGACACGAGACGGATGTCGCGCTTCGCCGCGCCCTGACCCATCGTGACTTCGAAGCGGTAGGTGCCGTCCGCTCCCCGGCCGCCCCACGAGCCCCGGAACTTCTCCGGCAGCGCGCCCGTGGCGGGCGGCACCTTCTCGAACAGGTCGGGTTCGTAGGAGGTCTGTCCGTCATTGTGGCGGTCGTAGAAGCTCGGGTCGTCCTCCCACTCGAACGCACCGTTCCACGAGGCGACGAACGCCCCGGTACCGTCCGGGCGGGAGGAGCTGTAGTCCTCGGTGGTGTCTTCGCACCGTTCCGCCTCGGACCGGGGGCTTACCCTCTTCAGCCGGCTCGATCCGAGCGCGATCGCGTCGCTTCTGGAGGCGGTGATGGTGCTTTCCCAGACGCACAGCCGCACCTCGTTGAGCAGGGAGTACTGGGCGGTGCCCTTCGCATCGACGAGCAGGCGTGCGAGCGCCCCCTCCCTGCGCAGGTCGCCCATGCTCAGGCGCGCCTCCCAGCTCCCCTGCAACGCCTTCGGAGCACTCAGCGACGGTGGTTCCCCCGCCCCGCCCTGCCACGGGCGGAGCGCGAGCAGGCCACCGACGGTGACGAGCACCACGACGGCTGCCATCCCCGCCACGACGGCCGGGCGACGCCGCTGTTCCGGGGGCTGCGCCGACACGTCCGAGCGTGCCGTTTCGTCGTGTCCCGGCCCCACCGTGGGCGCCTGCGCGAGCGCGTCCGACGGAGCCGCGGCGGGCGCGGGCACGGGCTGAGGTGCGGCGGGCACGGGCCGGGGTGTGGGTACGGGCCGGGCGGGCACCGGCGGAGTGGGAACCGGACCCGGCACGAGGGCCGTGTGCGGCCGCAGCGGATCGAAGTCCAGCAATTGTGCCGCGTGCCGCCCCAGTTGGCCGAGCAGCGCGCCCGGAAGCCATTCATCGACGCCTTCTGTGGCGGTGCGGGCGGCGATCTGCTCCGGCGTGGGGCGTTGTGCCGGGTCTTTCCGCAGGCAGTCCCGTACGAGTCCGAGGAGCGTCTCCGGCAGCCCGTCCAGGTCGGGCTCCTCCTCGGCGACCCGGAACAGCTGGGCGTGCAGCCCGTTGCCGGTCGCCCCGAAGGGCTGGCGCCCTGTGGCGGCGTAGGCGAGGACCGAACCCAGGCAGAACACATCGGAGGCGGTGGTGACGTGGAGCCCACGCACCTGCTCCGGGGACATGAAGCCGGGCGAACCGATCACCATGCCCGTACGGGTCTGCAGGCTGTCCCCGCTGATGCTGTCCAGCGCCCGGGCGATACCGAAGTCGATGACCCGGGGCCCGTCCACGGTGACCAGGACGTTGGACGGCTTGAGGTCGCGGTGGACGAGTCCCGCCCCGTGGATGGCCTGCAGGGCGAGCGCGAGCCGGTTGGCCAGGACTCGCACCGACTGCTCGGGCAACGGCCCGTGCCGCTCGGCCACGACGGCGTGCAGATCGGGTCCGGGAATGTACTGGGTCGCGACCCAGGGCGTCTCCGCGTCCGTGTCCGCGTCGAGCACGGCAGCGGTCCAGGCTCCACCGACCCGTTTCGCGGCCGTGACCTCGCGCGCGAACCGGGAGCGGAATTCGGCGTGTTGGGCGAACTCGGTCTGCACGACCTTGACCGCGACAGTGCGCCCGCCTTCGGAGCGGGCGAGATAGACCCGGCCCATGCCGCCGGCACCTAAGCGGGCGATGAGGCGGTAAGGGCCTATGCGCGGCGGGTCTTCGGCAGTCAACTGGTCCACGAGGAAGGAGGGTAGCCCAACGGTCCACCAGCGAGGGGTCGGACGGTTTCGTTCCGTGCAGCGGGTGCGGACCGCCCGTGCCCGGCAGGGAATTGCTTGTGTGCGAGATCGCCGCCCACAGGCCCAGCCGCGTCCTGCCTCGCGCTGTTTGAACGGGATAGCTTCGATCAGTCGGCGACGGTGCCGATCAGCCGCCGCGGGGTGATCCTCACGACCACCCGCATCACCTCCGGCGGCAGTTCCAGGTACTCCTCGCCGGCGCCGGGCCCCTCGTACTGCTCGGCCAGTTGCACGGCCAGCTTCCGGTCCACGTCCTCGGCCACCGTCGCGGTGCCGCGTACCTCCAGGTAACGCAGCGGGTCGGCCCGGTCGTAGACGGTCAGGCTGACCCGCGGGTCGCGCTCCGATCGGGAAATCCCGTGCCGGCGCGCGGGCACGGGACGACCGCCGCGCCCCGTGGGGGAGGGCACGGCGGTCGCCGGTCTCAGTGGTGCTCCGCGCGGACCGTCGTCACTCGACGATCTTCAGGAGCTTGTTGGCGGTGCCGGGGTTCGCGTTGGAGATCTTGTCGGGGGTGGCCCCGGAGATCAGTGCCTCGGCGACCTGGTCCGGGGTGGCGTCGGGGTGGGCCGCGAGGTAGACGGCGGCGGCGCCGACCACGTGCGGGGTGGCCATGGACGTGCCGGAGATGGTCTTGGTGCCGGTGTCGCTGTCGTTCCACGCCGAGGTGATGTCCGAGCCGGGGGCGTAGAGGTCCACGACCGAGCCGAAGTTGGAGAAGCTCGACTGCTGGTCGTCCTTGGTGGAGGAGGCGACGGTGAGGGCCTCGGTGACGCGGGAGGGGGAGCCCTGGCCGGCGTCGGAGGACTCGTTGCCGGCGGCGACGCCGAAGGTGACGCCGGAGGCGATCGCCTTCTTGACCGCCTCGTCCAGGGCCGGGTCTGCGCTGCCGCCCAGGCTCATGTTCGCGACGGACGGGCCCTTGTGGTTCTGGGTGACCCAGTCGATGCCGGCGACGACCTGCTCGGTGGTGCCGGAGCCGTTGTCGTCCAGGACGCGGACGGCGACGATCTTGGCCTTCTTGGCGACGCCGTGGGCGGTTCCGGCGATGGTGCCGGCGACGTGCGTGCCGTGGCCGTTGCCGTCCTGGGCGGTGTTGTCGTTGTCGATGGCGTCGAAGCCGTCGGCGGCGCGGCCGCCGAAGTCCTGGTGGCTGACGCGGACGCCGGTGTCGATGACGTACGCGGTGACGCCCTCGCCCGCGTTGTCCGGGTAGGTGAACTTCTTGTCGCCGGCCGTGTCGGCCTGGTCGACCCGGTCGAGGCCCCAGGACGGCGGGTCCTCCTGGGTGGCGTTGATGGTGAACCTGCGGTTCTGCACCACCTTGGCGACGGCCGGATCCGCGGCGAGGCGCTTGGCCTCGGTCTCGGTGAGGCCGTTGACGGAGAAGCCGTTGACGCTGGAGTCGTACGAGCGGCGCAGGGTGCCGCCGTACTCCTTCGCCAGGTCGTTCTTGCCGCTGCGGCCGGTCTTCTCGTCGAGCAGCACGACGTAGCTGCCGGCGACGGCGTTCTCGGCGCCGAGGCCGTAGACCGTTCCCTCGGCGGGCGTGGGGGCCGCGCCGGCGAACGGGCTTGTGAGGGCGGTGATTCCGGCGGCCGCGGCGATCGCGGTCGTGACGGCGATGTAACGGGTCCGGCGGACTCGCTTGTGTATGGCCATGAAGAGGGGTCTCCTCGTCAGGATTTGTGGGGGGTTGGGCCACCGGCGGGAAGATCTCCGGTCGCTCGTTCGAAACCCTGACTCATTGACGAGTGCAAATCAAGACCTTCACAGAGCTATGACTTGTTCAACAAGGTTTCTTAATAAGAAAAGGGGCGAGTCTTCTCAACTCGCCCCTTGCCCCAGCCCCTTCAGGATCGGGGCACCTCCGCCTCGATGAGCTCCGCCTCGATCAGGTCGGCCGCGCGCCGCGTCCCGCCCTCGCCCGCCATCTCCTCGGCGATCTCGCGTGCCCGGCGGGCCACTTCGGGATCGTCCACGAGAGCGAGCACGGTCTCGCGGAGCCGTTCGGGCGTGACCTCCTCCATGGGCAGGTGGCGGGCGACTCCGAGCGCCTGGAGCATGTCGGCGTTGCCGAACTGGTCGACCGCCTGCGGCACGGCCACCATCGGAGTCGCGGTGGCCAGGCCCTCCTGGCTGCCGCCGGCCCCCGCGTGGGTGACGAAGGCGTCGGCCTGCTGGAGGACGGCCAACTGCGGCACCCAGGAGTGCACCTCCACGTTGTCGGGGACGTCGCCGAGTTCGGCGGGGTCGACGAACCTGCCGATCTGCAGCACCACGTGCCATCCGTCGAGGCCGCCGAAGGCCTCGACGCAGGCGCGGTAGAACGCCGGCTGTTTGGTGAAGGCGGAGCCGAGCGAGACCAGGAGCACCTTCCCGGCCGTCTCGGGGCGCCGCCACTCCCCCGCGTCCGGCTGCTCGGCGCGGCAGGAGCCGACGAAGGTGTAGACGGACTGGTCGACCCGGTCGGCGTGCGGCTGGAGTGCCTTCGGGATGAGGACGAGCGCGCGCCTCGGGCGGGCGATGAGCCGGTCGGGGTGGGTGTCGACGCCGTGGGCGGCGAGCCACTCCTCGAACCGCGCGTAGTACGCCTTGCCGCGGGGAGAGGCCTTGAGCTCGGCGAACATCGGCTCGGCGACCTCCTCCTCGTATCCCTCCCAGGGGACGAGATTCGGCCAGAGCGAGAGGGCGGGGACGCCCCAGGTGTGGGCGAGGACGGGGGCGGGGTACGAGGTGATGTCGTGCAGCACCAGGTCGGGGCGGTCCTGGTCGAAGGCCGCGGCGAGCTGGGGCAGGGCCTGGACGGCGTCGTCGAGGAACGGCTCGATGTTGTCGATGAGTTCGGTCCCCCAGGCGTCGGGGTCGTCGTCGGTCGGCAGCACGCTCTCGTACACGACCGGGGTGGCGCCGGTCGCGGCGACCTTGTCGGCGAAGGAGGCGGGGATCGCGTAGCTCACGCGGTGCCCCCGGTCGACGAGTTCGCGGATGACGTCGAGGCTGGGGTTCACATGGCCGTGGGCGGCGATGGAGAACATGGCGATGTGGGAGCGGTGAGTCGCGGTCATGAGGAGGACTCTAAACGAGACGAGACGTCTCGTCCAATCTTTTTCCCGTACGCCCCCCTGCGGGGCGACCGGGAGCTCAGTCCCGCTGGTAGCGGGCGAGCACCCGGTTGCCGTCCTCCACCAGACGCCGTCTCAGCTCCTCGTCGCCGATCGCCCCGCTGTAGTACTCCTGGAACGCGGGCGTGGCGACCTTGTCCTTCCACTCCGGATAGCCGCGCACCGACTGCGCGGGCGCCGGCCGCAGCTGCCGGGCGACCGCCGCGCCCGTCGCCCAGCCGGCCTCCGGGGTGTGCAGGGCCGGGTCGGCGAGCGCGGTGGTGGAGGTGGGCAGCATCCAGTCGCCGAGCGCGAGCCGGACGGTGTTCCGGGGCTGGAGCAGGAAGTCGAGGAACGCGGCGGCCTCCCGCTTGTGGGGACTGTCCTCGGCGATGGAGAGGGTCTGCGGACTGACGCCCTGCGCGAGCCCGCCCGCTCCGGCGGGCGCGGGCAGCACCATCCAGTCGAAGCCCTTCGGGGCCTGCTGGACGATCTGCTGGCGGTACGAGAAGCCCAGCGGGACCATCGCGTACCTGCCCCCGAAGAAGCCGGGCAGGGTGTCGGAGCCGCCGCTGCCGAGGGTGGACCGGGAGGCGGTCCGGTCGGTCGCGACCATCGCCCGGATGGTGCCGGGCACGACGGCGTCGCCGTCCTCGAAGCGCAGCGTGACCTTGCCGTCGGTCCCCCGGTGGAAGAGCCGCCCGCCGGCCGACAGGCCCAGGTTGAGCGAGACGGAGACCGGTTCCTTCAGCGGCCAGGCGACGGCGTACCGGCCCCGGCCCATCCGGGCCGTCAGGTCCCGCGCGACGCTCCGGAACTCCTCCCAGGTCCAGGGCCGTTCGGGTGTGGGGATGCGGACGCCAGCCTGGGTGAGGATCTTCCGGTTGGCCATGATCACGCGCGGTTCCTGGAGGAACGGCACGCCGTAGATCCCCTCGCCGAAGGTGGTGGTCCGCCAGCTGTGCGCGGGGATGTCGGCGCGCAGCCGCTCGGACAGCAGGGGGCGCAGGTCGGCGAGGTAGCCGCCGTAGGCGAAGTCGGCGAGGTCGTCGGAGGCGTCGTGGATGAGGTCGGGTGCCTCGCCGCCCTCGAAGGAGGTGAGCAGCTGGTCGTGGACCGAGTCCCAGCTGCCCTGGACGTAGTCGACCTGGACGCGGGGGTGGGCGGCGTTCCACTCCGCCACCAGTTCCTTGTTGGCGTCGACGGACTCCTTCTGCCAGGCCAGGGACAGGAAGCGGAGCCGGACCACTCCGTCGGCGGCCCGCTCGTCGCCGGAGCCGCCCGCGGTGCAGCCGGCGAGCAGCAGGACGAGGACGGCGACGGCGCCGGCGAGCTTCGTCAGGCGCCTCATGACTTCACCGCCCCGGCCAGCATGCCGCCGGTGATCCGCCGCTGGATGACGGCGAACACGACGAGGGAGGGCAGGGTGGCGAGGAAGGCCGCGGCGGCGAGCGGCCCGAGGTCGGCGACGCCCTCCGCGCCGAGGAAGTGCGTGAGGACCACGGGCAGGGTCTGTTTCTCCGGGGTCTTGAGGAGCACCAGGGCGAAGAAGAACTCGTTCCACGCGGTGATGAAGGCGAAGAGGGCGGTGGCGACGATGCCGGGGGCGAGCAGCGGGCCGGTGACGGAGACGAGGATCCGCAGCCGTCCGGCGCCGTCGACCGCGGCCGCCTCCTCCAGCTCGGTGGGCACGGCCCGTACGTAGCCGGTGAGCATCCACAGGGCGAAGGGCAGCGACCACACGACGTACACCGCCACCAGCCCGCCGAGGGTGTTGATCAGATGGAGGTTCTTGAGGATCAGGAAGAGCGGGATGATCAGCAGGACGAAGGGAAAGGCCTGGCTGACCACCACCCAGCCGGTCGCGGCGGTGGTGAGCCGCGAGCGGCGGCGGGCCAGGACATAGGCCATGGGGGTGGCGACGGCGACCGCGACGAGGGCGGCGGCGAGCGCGGCGAGCAGGCTGTTGCCGGCCGCCCGGAGCAGCGGCTGTTCGTCGAAGGCCTGCCGGAAGTTCTCCAGCGTGGGGTCGTGCGGGATCCAGGTGGGGTGCAGGGAGCCCAGTTCGCGGGCGGGCTTGAAGGCGGTGGAGACCAGCCACAGGAACGGGAAGGCGAGGAAGACCAGATACGCGAGGAGGGCCGCGTACTGGCCGGCGCGGGCGGGCCCGCTGGTACGGAAGGCACTCACCGGTCCTGATCTCCCTTGAGCCGTCCGACGAGGAACAGGGCGAGGAGTACGGAGACGACGGCGACGAGCACGCAGCCCATGGCCGCCGCGTAGCCGAACTGGCCGTAGCGGAAGGCCTCCTCGTAGGCGAAGAGCATCGGCAGCCGGGTCCGGCCGCCCGGTCCGCCGGCCGTCAGCACGTACACCAGGGCGAAGGAGTTGAAGTTCCAGATGAAGTTGGTACTACCTGTCGTCCGGATCCGCTCACCTGGCAGTCGTCCCAGCGAGGAGCTGCTGACCTGCGCATTTGCCCGCATGGTCCATCATGGGTTGATCAGTGGACGTGGCACGTTGAGCAAGATCATCTCCCGCTCGTTTCCCACCTCTCCCCCACACAGACCAGGGCCGGGTCGCTCAACACCCTCGAAGGCGTCCACAGCGACCCGGCCCTGGCTTTGGCCAGCGAATGTCTCGTACAAGGAGTGGACCTTGAGGGACACTCGCTGGTGCGAGCACCCGTCATTGTGGGACGGGTGACCGTAGGGGCCGTCTTCTGCTCGCGCTGGGGAATGGGCGAACTGGAGGCGGTCCCATCGGCGCCTGCGAGACCTGAACCCGAGGCGCCGAGCTCTCTATGCAGTTGCCCCCGGTATACCAACCGAAGCGTAGCGCCCTCTAGATATATCTAGCGGCCTCCGCGATTCGTACCCTGCGACCCTCAGTGAAGATCATCCCCAGGGGTCGCCATGTCAGCCGATGCGCGCTACCGCCGCATCGCCGCCGACATCCACGCCCGCATCCAGGCCGGCGAATGGAGATCGGGAGAACTTCTGCCCTCCCGAATCGTCATGGCCCAGCGGTACGGCGTGCACGAGCAGACCGTCCGGCTGGCCTACCAGCTCCTCCGGCAGACCGGAATCCTCGAGGGAGAGAAGCGCCGCGGCGTCTACGTAGCGCACCCTCCTGCTATGCGCACCCTCACGGATCCCGACGCGCCCTGGCCCTTCAGTTGCGAGACCACCGAAGCCGTCTCCTGCCGGGCGACGGATGACCTGTCCGCTCGCCTCGACGTTCCCATCGGCGCCACCCTTCGGCGCGAGGTGGTGGAATGCATGGACCCGGGGGGTCGGTCGGCCATGCTGGTCACGTCGTGGTGGCGCGGCCGGCGCCGACGGCATGCATCGTTCGTAGTGGAACTGGGAGTGCGGCCGGTGGTCGAGAACGAGGCCCGGTCGCTCGGGCTGCTGGCTGACGCCCTGGCCTACCGCTTGGTGCGGACACGTCTCGATGATGGGGGGCGCCCCGTGGAGACCGCTGATCTCGTCCTCCCGATGGATCGCTGGATGATCCGCCTGAGCGGCACGGCATAGCGCGACGTCAGCGGGGGCGCCCAGCAGTGCAGGGCCTGACGCACATGTCGCAGCATGCACTACTTGGCATATGCCTGTGAACGGGTGTGCGAGAGAAAGTTGCACGCTCAGTTCACACGGGGCGCGTTTCTGTCACAAGGAGCGACGCTTTGGGGATAGTGTCCGACCCCCGCCGTAGGCTTGCCGCATGCCCGAGTCGACTGAGACACCCCGCCAGACGGCCGCCGAGCTCAACGACCAGATCCGCCACCTGGTCCGCGGCGGGCTCACGGCGACGGCCGGCGCCGAGTACCAGCGGCTCGTCGTCGCCTGGGCCGAGGCGCTGCGAGCCGAGCAGGAACTCGCCGCTTAGGATCCGCCCGTGGCAATCGAACTCTCACCCGAGCTGATCCGGCTCGAGCAGCAGGCCTGGACAGAGATCCAGGCCAAAGCCCTCACCGTGGAGACCGCGGCGGCGGTCCAGCAGGCGATCACCGCGCATACGGAGGCGACCGGACAGGACCGGTATAAGGTCGAGATGGCGCTGAAGAAGCAGGTGCGGAACCCGGAGCCTCCGGCGGCCTCCGAGTAGGCGCCGGGCGCATCCGAGGCGGCGCCGTCGACAGAATGCAGCAGTGGGCCCCCACCGTCGTCGGCGACGGTGGGGGCTCGCTCGCGTCCAGACAGTGCCCCGCCCCGGTGCATCACGCCGGGGCGGGTCCGGTAGCCGCGTCAGCCAGAAGACGCGGATAGATGACAGCTGGGTACAACTCGCCGCTGACAGCCCCAGATGCTCGGCGATCCACCTGACCACTAGACTCGAACTTGTGTACGACTTGCCGCCGGATCTGCCCCGCCTCCGCACCCTGGAGACGTACCTCGCCATGCTCCTCGGCGACGTCCGCGACCGCATCCGGAAGGCCGAACAGCAGCAGGCTGCAGCCGTATCCGCCCGAACCCTGCCCGCAGGACCCGGCTTCGTGCTGTCCTTCCTGCGGAAAGGCGGCCAGGCCCACGCCGACAGCGTCCACCTCGATGACTGCACGATGGCTAGCCGCCACACCCGCCCGCTCGACCGCGACCAGGCCCTCCAGGCCATCACCACCGGTGGCATCCGCGCCTGTGAAATCTGCCGGCCCGACTCCGAACTCGGAGTCCTCGAGTAGGACCGGCGGCCTTGGGCACTCGCCGGTGCATGAGCGCCCCGATCATCGTCCACAGGCCCAGCCCGTCCGGCGGCCGGCGCGTCACCGTTCGCGACGACCAGATCCTCGGCCTCGCTCACAGCGACAAGGACGTCGTCGAGTTCCTGCGCCGAGCCGGCCTCGACGACGCAGAGGCCCTACTGGACGACCCGCGCTGGGTCGAGTGGCGCGGAGGCCGAGCCCACGAATACGAGGCCGCCTAGGACGCCCGCTTTCGGGCCGTCTTCTTTGCTGGCGCCTTCTTCTCGGTGGTGGTCTTCTTCGCTGCTGTCTTCTTCGCTGCGGCCTTCTTCTTCGGCTTCGGCATCTCGTGCACCGTGGCCGGCCCGCCGGTCTCGCCGCGGGACTCCCGCGCCTTCGCCACGGACGCCTCCAGGGCCGCCATCAGGTCGACCACCGGCGCCGTAGGCGCCTCCTCGCCCTCAACCGGCTTGGGCTGGCGGTGCTCGGCCTTCGCGGCGATCACCTCGTACAGCGCCTCGGTGTAGTGGTCGGTCAGCCAGTCGCCAAGGTCGGCCATGCGCTCGATCGACATGGTCGCCAGCAAGGCGAGCGCGCCTTGGATCTCCTGCTCGGTGAGCTCCGTCTCCGGAGGTGCGAGCTCGCCGGACGAGCGGATCTCGTCGCCCCAGTGCAGCCCCTGGATGACCAGGGCCTCGCCGAGGGGGCGCATCAGCCCAAGGCGCTCACGGCCGCGCAGCGCGTACTTCGCGACGGCCACCTTCTCCGTGCGGTCGAGGGCCTGCCGCAGGAGGGTGTACGGCTTCGCGGCGACGGCGCCACTCGGGCGGGCGTAGTAGTCGCCGGCGCCGTAGCTGACCGGGTCAATCGAGTCGGCGTCGACGAACGCCACGATCTCGATCGCCTTCGCCGTGGGGAGCGGCATGGCAGCCAGGTCCTCGTCCGTGATCGGGACGAGATTGTCCTTGGACACCTCGTAGGCCTTGCCGATCTGGTCCTCGGTGAGCACCTCGCCGTCAATCTCGCAGCGCTTCTGGTAGCGGATCCGGCCCCCGTCCTCGAGGTGGATCTGCCGGAAGTGCACGTCGTGCGACTCGGTCGCCGGCTCCAAAGTGATGGGCACCGTGACCAGGCCAAACGAGATCGCGCCGGACCACATAGGACGGGGCATCGTGCTCCTCCAGAACGCCCCCCTGGGGTTCTGACCTCAGGCTATGCAGACGCCCCCGGTGATCGCACGCCTGAAGCCTCCCGTGGGGAGGACCGGGAGGCCGGGCGCGGCCCCGCCCACTGGGACAAGCAGGCGAGGCCAAGCGCGGTCCCTCTCCGGGGGATGGTTGCGAGGACCGCGTGCGCACAGCCTGCACCCGGCGCCCGCAGCGACGCTAGAGGCGTGCACGAAAGAGACGGCGGCATATGACCAAGTTCTGTCAGCACGTGCACATAGCGGTGATGGTTGTCTCGGCCATAGGGCCTCCTTGGGTGGTGGGAAGTTAAAGGCCAGTTGAGCCGATGGAGGCCCGACTGCGCATCTCTACAAGGTTGTTCGGAGTGTCGCGCGCAACTGGCCTCAACGCTGGGAGCCGCCTGGGGCGAGCAGGTTGGTCAGTTCGGCGATGGCCTCAGGTGAGGGCTTGAAGTACTTGCGGACGTTCTCAGGCTTCTTGTGCCGCGACTTCGCCATGAGCATCAACAGGGATGCGCCCTGCTCGCCGAGGTGGGTAAGCGAGGAGTGCCGGTACTCGTGGAGGTCCCAGCCCGTCCCGGGCCCGGCTGTAGCGGTGGCCTCGTCAAGCAGTGCGCGTGCTTGGCCGTAGGAGAGGCGGGCGAATCCGGTGTCGGGGCAGACATCACGGGCGCTGACGATCTTCCCAGGACCCGGTTTCCGGTGGGCTACAAAGACAGGGCCACGGGTGCGGTCCTTGAGAAGGCGCGGGAGTAGCCGCGCCGTGCCGGCGTCCCAGTAGACGGTCTCGAGGACGAAGTCGTCACGGGTTTCGCCGCGCCGACGGGTCTTGGCCTTTGCGCCCTTGGCCTTCACCTGGCAGCGGCGGCCGGCGAAGTCGAGATCCTCGATGTTGAGGCCCAGGATCTCGTCGGAGCGGGCGGCCGTCTCGTACAGCATGCGCCAGAGCGTCTTCTCGCGCAGGTGGATGTCGCGCCGGCCGATGAGGCGGTCGATCTCTGCCTTGGATCGTGCGGGAGTATCGCTGTCGGGTGGGGTGATGCGCTTCGACCAGGGCGGTACGGAAGGGCCGCCGTATCCGCGCTCCTGGCACCACGTGAACCACGATTGCACGGCCGCGCGGCGGGCGTTCCACGTGTTGACGGCGGCCAGTCCCCAGAGTTGCTCTAGGGCCTGCCCGACTTCGTCGTCGGCGATGGAGTCGAGCGGTCGCCCGGCCCCGATGTGCTCGACGGTTTTGCGGATGCCGATGCCGTAGTTCCGTGCCGTGTTGGGGTTGTTCAGCGCGTCCAGGTAGCGGTCTGCCGCCGCCTGGACGGTGAGCGCTTTGCCGGTGGGGAGCTGTACGACGTTGCCCACGTTTCTCCTTGCCGCAGATAACAGGGTGGGTTCGTGCGGCCGTTGGTTGGCATCCGTCCAGCTCAGCTTTGGCCGTACCACAGATAATAGAGCATTATCTGTGGTTAACTTCAGCGCATGGCCTACGACATGGAGCAGCGGCGCGAAGCTGCTGAGAGAAGCGGCGTGCCCTTCGAGTACCTCGCCCGTCTCGTTGCGGCAGAGTCGACTCCCGACGACCCTCGCGGCGACGGGGCCCTCATCCGCCAGATGACGGTGGTCTTCGACCACCATCTGGCCAAAGCGCTCATCGGCCCGGACCCAATTGAGGACTTGAAGCGCTTCGGGTTTGTGGAGACCGCCGAGATCCTCGAGGCTCGCCGCAAGAGCTAAAGGACACAGCAGAGGGCCCCCGCCGCGTGATGCGGCGGGGGCTCTGTCATTCCTCCTGTGGCCAGTCGGGCTCGAGGAAGAGGCCTTCGTGCTGGGGGGTGGGCTGCTCGGGTAGCACACCCATGTCGACGAGGGTCTCGGTGTCGGCTGCGGCCGGGTCGATACGACGCTCGACGGGCCGAGGGGACGGCGGTTCAGGCATGGTCACACTCCGGTGCGGTTGTACTCCTCGACGAGCGGGTGCACAGGCACCGGTTCGATGCCGGCCTTGTGCATCTGGTCCGCCCACCGGTTCACAGTCCATGAGAAGGCCCGCAGCAGCGACTCGCACCGGGCCTGCCGGCCACGCAAGGCACTGTTCTCCTCGTCCACCCTCTTCACCGTAGCCTGGAGCACCGCCAGGTCTGCGGCCTGCTGCTGCGGGGCGGCCGATGCCTTCGCGGCCTTGACGGTGGCGCGGGCGACGAACACGCCGCCCCCGCCCAGGATGCCGCCGGCGGCCCCCACGATGGCCGCCCAGTCACCGACGTTCATCCGGCCTCTTCTCTCCGGCCGCGGCGAGCTGGGGGACCGAGTACTCGGGCACCGTCGCGGCCCACATGATGACCCCGACATGTGAGGTCAGGTACCAGACCGCGACCCAGATGGCGCGGGAGTAGTCGCCGGTGAGGACTGCCGCCAGGTAGGCGACGGCCCACACCGATGGGGGGATGAGCGCCGCGAGGAAGCCGTAGCGGTCACGGCCGACGCGGAGGAACGCGGAACTGACTGTGATGAGGCCGCACACGATCCACAGCCAGGCCCAGTGGCGCAGGCTGCACAGGTTGGTGAGCAGCTGCAGCCCGTCGCCGCTGGGCGGGTCGACGAGGAAGCTCACGCCCCAGCAGGTCTTGCCGGTGCCGAGAATGAGGAGGAAACCGCCGCGGCGCCCCAAGTGCTTTCGGGCGCGCCGCAGCGCCGCGCACCGCACCTACACCCCAGTGACGCTGCGACCGCTGGTCGTCGGCGAGACCTGGCCGCGGGTGATGAGGCCGAGGACGGCGAGCACGACAGCGTTGAGGGCGCCCACGGTCTCAGCGGACACCTCCAGGCCGTAGGCGGCGAGGAGAGCGACGCCGGCGGCGACGAGACCGGTGAACGCACTCGGGGCGATGGGGCGGGTCATGGCGGCGGTCGCGGCGGCCAGGACAGCGGAGATGGCAGCGACGATGGCGCCTGCCTGCTCGCCGCTGAGGCCGACGTTGAAGGTGACGAGCAGCGACAGGGAGGCGCTGAGGGTGGCGATGACGAGCGCGGGCTCGCGGCCGAAGATTCTCATGTGGGTCTCCTTCAGGCGGCGGGGGTGCCGTTGATGTCGACGTCGACCTTGATGACGGCGTCGCGGATGGCTGCCTGGACGGCGGCCACGACCTGGTCGGTGTCGACGTCCTCGCCGACGAGCTTCGTGAGCGCCTCCACCGCAGCGGTCAGGGCGGCGAGCTGGGTCATGACCCGCTGGTGCCGGCTATCAGCCCAGCGCACGAATGTGGCGGCAGACCGGGTCGGCCCCTCCGGGTCGGTCGGGGACTTCCACGCGGTGGCCCACGTCTTCGCGGCAGCCAGGTCCGCGATCTTGTTCATCTCGGCGTCGGTCAGGGGCACGTCGTTCTCCTCGAGCGGTGGGGTGGTCTGGCCGGGGTTCCAGCTCGGCGGGTGCTTGAGCCGCTCGGCGACGGCCCGGCGGAAGGCGTTCATGTCGATCCGGGGGTCCAGCGGCTTGCGGCGGGTGGCTTCCTTGTGCGCCCAGATGGAGTCCGCCGACCAGCCGTGAAAGCGGCACCGGGCAGCCTGCACGCGGACAGCGACGTCGTACTGCTTCGCCGGCCAGGCGCGGCCCTCGGCACCGGAGTTCTCCACCTCCAGGCCGTAGGAGACGGCGTTGCCGTCGAGCTCGTCGGGGCCGGGCGCCGGGTGCACGGAGCGCTCGTTCAGCACGACGTCGTAGGCGTTGCGCGCCACCTTCCCAGCGTGGTTGGTGCGGCCGTTCCCGACGAGGTAGAGGCGGCCGGAACGGGCGAGGAAGTCGTGGCACACAGGGCCCGGAAGGTCGGCGTTGCCGCGGTAGCAGTAGTCCGCCAGGCCGGATCCTTCGCCGGCAGTGTGGTGGACCATCGTGGCGTGGACGTCGCCCCAGGCGCCGCGGCCGTTGCGGTTGTGGGTGCGCCAGCCGGGCATCTCGACGATGTCGGTGACGCCCTCGGCGCGCAGGGCCGCCAGCCACTGGTCGGCGGTCATCGGTGTGGCCATCGGGCCTCCAGACATGCAGAAAGCCCCGGTCCGTGGCGGCGGGGCGGGGGCGGGATTAGATGAGGCCCCAGACGGTGATGCACCGGTAGTCGAAGGTGGCCGTCGAGGCGGAGTTGACCCGGTGCTTCATCGTCACTGTGAGGGTCTCGCCGGCTACCAGGCCGGTGAGGCGCTTCGTCAGCGACAGCGACAGGTTCGTTGTGCCGGAGCCGGACCAGATCAGGGCGGCGTTGTCGTTCTCCGTGTACACGGTGCCGGACGTCGACCCGACGCCCCGCCAGCTGGTGATCGTGTTGAGCGAGCCGGAGTTCCGCTGCGTAGATCGGATCGCGACCATGACGCGGCCGGAAGGCGGGACGGTGATCGTGGTGCTGAGGGCGCCGCCGCTGGCGTCGGTGAAGGTGGTCGACGTGGTCGTGCGAGACGAGGTGTCTTCGGCCTCATTGCTGTCGACGGTGATCAGGGCGTCAATGTCCTCGGCCAGGGTCTGGTAGTGCTCCCACAGCCGGTTGTGGTCCGTGGACTCGGGATACGTGATGCCCTTGGGTGTCTGCTGGGTCATCCGCGCCTCCAGTTGATCGTCATGGTCCACGCCGCGGACCATGAGGCGCGGCCGGCAAGTCGGATGTAGGGGTCGTCGGAGGTGATGCTGATGGCGAGGCCGCCGCGTGTTCCGTCGACCATCGCTTGGGCCCACGAGGTGGGGATGGCGAAGGCGTTGTTGGTGGCGTTCACGGCGAGCGATGGGCCGGTGGTGGTCTCGTTGAGTGTCGGCGCCCCGGAGGGCCGTGTGGACTGGGTGACGAGGCGCAGGGTCGCAGTCCGGGCGGCGTAGTCACCGCTGGTGAGGCGCCGCACTTGGACGGTGGCGCCTGTCACGGTCGCACCGGCGAGGGACCGCGGTGTGGAACCGTAGAAGACGCAGCCAGTCATGCGGCCGAAG
Source organism: Streptomyces sp. NPDC126499 (assembly GCF_040302485.1). NCBI lineage: Bacteria > Bacillati > Actinomycetota > Actinomycetes > Kitasatosporales > Streptomycetaceae > Streptomyces > Streptomyces sp. NPDC126499. The sequence goes on from NZ_JBEOUO010000009.1 coordinate 87,313, forward strand.
GACGAGCCGGTGTAGCGGCCCTGGTAGGTGTCGGCCGAGTTCACGGCGCCGATGTCGGTCCGCCACACGCCGTCGCGGTAGGTGGCCGTGGCGACCGGGGAACACACGAGCCTGCCTGTCTTCACCACGGGCTTGGGGTCAGGTGAGGTGTCTCCGCCGTCCGGCCCCGATCCGGCCGCGGGAGGTGTGGGCGGTGATGAAGGGGCTGCTGGGACTTTCGCGATAGCCCAGTAGGTGGGGCCCCGGCGCACGAAGAGCAACTGGTCGTTGGCGGCGACGGTCAGGCCAGAGACGACGCGGGCGGTGACCTCGATGCCGCCGACGCGCACGACGCACGCCCCGCTCGACGAGGCTGTCAGGGCGACGCCCTGGAGGGCGCCGATGCCGGCCAGGCTGACGCGGGTATCTGCGAAGTCGGGCATCAGATCACCCTCACTGTCAGCGTCATCGCCTCGGTCGTGTAGGGCAGGGTGAAGGCGTCGATGATGCAGGGCTGGGAGGTCAGGCCCGCCCCTGTCACGGAGACCACGTCGCCAGTCATCAGGCCTGGGTGGGGCAGGGTGGTGACGGTGAGTTTCCGCGAGGCGTTGCGGCGCAGTCTCTGCAGGGCAGTGTTGGCGGCGGTGCGGCACTCGGTGATGGTTCGTAGCAGCGGTGAGTGCATGCGGTAGGGGACGGGGAGCGGGTTGAAGTTGCCGCCGTATCGGAAGGGGCTGCCGCCCTGCTGGTCGTAGGCAACACCTTGAATCTGGTTGCCGCTGGCGTCCTCGCCGGACGCTACGACGGCGTTGTAGGCGCCGTCTCGGCTTGCGGATCCCTGCCAACGAACGACCGTCCCGTCAGCGGCCTCTGTGAGATCGAAGACGGGGGTGCCTGACTCGTCGAGGGGCTCGACCACCAGAACGCCGTCTTCGGTTACGCGGGCGTCCGCTGGCCATGCGGCCACGACTTCGGTTAGTGCAGCCATCCGGTCGTCGTCCCACTGCATTCCCAGAGGGACGGCCCGGTCCGTGAGGCCGCCGTCGATTACGGCGGTGAGCGCTGGCTCGACGAGGGCGCGGACGACGCTGCCGAGGGTGTCGGTGCTCGATGGCTGGAAGGGGGCGACGAACCGTGCCTCTTCGATGAGGCTGAGCAGGCCGAGGAGGGTGAGTTCCACCTCGTCGCCGTCGGTGCTGGAGTCGTCGATGAGGAACCATCCGCGGTTGATCCACTCGGTGTGGTTGCCGACCTCGATGCCGTAGTCGATGCGAAGCTGCTGGCCGTAGGTGGCGAGGGGGTGGTCTGGGGTGAGAGGGGCCCAGTCTGTCCCTCGGTCGCGGCGGGGGACTCGGAGGGTGATGCGCTCCGGCACGGCCATGGAATGGTCGCGGGTTTCGCTTCCGGCGGCGATAGGGATTTCGTCCGCGAGGAGTTGGCCGCCCAGCCATGATTCGGCTCGTATGCGCATCTTCTGGTCGCCGCGGACGATGGCGAGCGCTTCGTCGGACATGCCCAGCATGGATCACCCCCAGTCGTACAAGGCGATGTCCAGGAGCGTGCCTGGGAACGCGGTGGCGAGGTCCTGAAGCGAGGTGAAGTTGTCGGCGATGTCCTGCAAGGTGAAGCCGGCGGCCTCCAGAGTGTCGGGCCACGGCTCGGCGGCGTCCGCTTCGAGCGTCCACACGACTTGCTCGTCGTACCAGGTGGGGTCTTCCTCGTCGGAAGGGATCGCGTAGTGGCCGTCGAGACGGGCAAGTTGCGTGCGGTGCCGGATGAGGATGACGCCTTCTGTTGCGGAGTCGAGGACAGTGTCCAGGTCGGTCGCCGCGGCGTCACTCTCCGTCTTGAGCACCAGGCTGAAGGAGGGCGCCGAGCGAGGCTTTGACACCATGACGCGTCGGCCGCCTACGTTGAAACGGGTGGCGTCCCGGTCTCGCTTCCTACTTGAGGTGGCCTGGAGTCGGACGGCCGCACCGATGCCGGTGATGGCGTCGCTGATCACGTCGCTGCTGACGCTGGAGGTCAGAGAGTTGGAGGTGATAACCCACTGGACGCCGTTGACGTCTGTGAGGACAGCGACGTAGGAGACCGGGACGCCGAAGGGCTGCTCGCCGTCGACCCGAAGTAGCACATTGCTGCCGGTCACGTCGACGGCACTGGCTGCGCGGACGACGGTGCGAGCGGTGCCCACCTGTCGGTACACGGTGACCGTGGAGACGTTCTCTGCCAGGAGCCCGGTGACGGACACCAAATTGCGCGGCGGGAAGACGCTTTGTGCCGTGGCTGTGATGCTGGCCGAAGCTTCCCTCAGCCGCAGCACGCCCGCGGCGCCAGTGGAGGCGACCGCGAGCGTCGCGGTGACGGTCGAGGTGGTGGTTCCCGAGCCGGCAGTGACGCTGCCGGTTGCAGTGCCGAGACGTGCGTCGTGACCCGTGGCCACGGAGTCGTCGGCACGTTCGGTGAACGTGCCGAAGGTGATGCCGCTGGCTGTGAGCCCTTCAGCCGACAGGGAGGCTCCGGCCACGGGCAGGGCGTAACCAAGAAGCGCGAGGTCACCCGAGGCCCACGTGAGGGAGGTAGCGCTGGCCGCGGAGAAGCCGGTGCCCGAAGTGGTGTCCTCGCCGAACGCTGCACCCCACCGCCAGCCGGTGCCTGCGGTGCGGGCGAGGGTGACGACTCGGCCGGCGAGGAGGCTGTTGGCATCCCCTGCGGGGAGCGCGGTCGTCGGAGCTGCTTCCCCGCCGAGAAGGACGCGGGTGAAGAACGTCAGGCGTCGCGGCCCCGTTCCTGCGCCGTAGGTGCCTCCGCCGCCCGACGAGCTTCCTGCCAGGTTCCAGCCAGACGGCGTGGAGGGGACCGAGTCGTTGGTGTGTGCGGAGACGACCTGCAGCACGGCAAGCTCTCCCGCGACCGCCCCCGCCGGGATGGCGGGGGTGATCGTGGTTGTGGAGTTGGAGAGAGCACCGATGCTGCTGTAGGAGATCGTCATAGCGCCCGGCCCACCTTTGCTCTGTAGGCCTGGGCCTTCTCCGACTCGCGAATCATCGGCTGCACCTCGACGCGGACGATGTCGCGGACCTCCCGGTCCCCGATGAACACGCGAGCGGCTACGTCGACGTGGATCGGCCCTGTGCCGCCTGGAGCACCTGAGGTGAAGTGGCGACCGGACAGCGTGCCTGGCGCCCGCATTGTGTTCAGGCCGTCGAGGAATCCGGGCCCGTACTTGCGGACCGCCGCGGCCCGAATGACGTACTCGCCGGCCGAGAGCATGGCGGGCACGCTGTCGCTCGTCGACGAACCGGCACCGAGGACCATACCGCCGGTCGAGTAGCGGTTGATTCGCCCGCCACCAGCATGCTTGGAAATGCCTCCCTCGCCGCGCTGGGGGCGGCCCACCGTGTTGTTCTGCACCGTCCGGTGCACCGTGGTGACCGTAACCTGGCGGTCTCGAAGGTTGTCCAGGGCCCGCCGCAGCGCTGCCACGCTCGACTGCGCGGCGTTCGTCGGCGCCGTGACGCGGACGTCCTTGCTGCCAGGGATGCTCTTTACCGCGTAACCGGCCGCCTGCAGCGCCCGCACTGCCTCCCCGGTGGGCGCCTTGATGACCACTGTCTTGCCGGGCTGCAAGTTCGCAACGGCGTCGTACAGGTCGTTGATCTGACGGATGGCATCGGCTGCCCCAGGGGCCGCCACGTCGGTCTCCGCAGACACCGGAAGCTGCGCGTAGGCTCCCGTCAGCTCGTCGATCTGCTCGGTCGTGAAGTCGGCTTGCGCCATCGCCTGACGCAGCAGACCGATGTTCTTGGCCAGAACAGCGTTGCCCGCCTCCTGCGAGCCCATCTGCTCGGAGACGGCCTGGGCGTGCTCCATCGCTGCCTTTGCGGCGTCGAGGAACGCCGTCTTGACCGCGCGACCCTTCTCGGTGGTGACGTCCAGGGAGTGGCCGTTCTCCTCGACGGCCGTGGACAGCTCCGCCAGGGACTCCCGGAAGGAGATCTCGCCCTCGGCGGCGGAGATCGCGGCGCCGTTGAGGGCGTTCAGCGCATCCTGCAGCTTTTCGGCCTCGGTGCGCTGATCAGCCATTTCGTCCGCGGTCATCGCGGTTGCATCGCCGAGGGAGCCCTGGGAGTCGGCCGCGAGCTTCGCCTGGGTGTCCGCGTTGGTCAAGGCCTCTGCGTACTGAGGCAGCAGCGTCCGAAGCTTGTCGGCGGAGGTTCCGCTCGCTTCGGCTTCGGCGGCCAGCCTTTGGAAGTTCTCCGCTGCCAGCTGCGCGTTCCCAGACTTCACCAGCGAGGCCATGGCCTCGTCAATGGCCTGCAGTTTTTCGACGGCTGCGTCGAGACCGGGGCCGCCGTGTTCGGTACCGGGGTCGAACGTCCCGAAGAAGTCCTCGACCCGGTCCAGGACGCCCGGGTGAGCGATGCGGGCGACGGCCTCGCCGAAGCCGTCGAGATCGGCACCGAAGTTGCGTGCCAGCTCGCCGGCGACCTTGCCGCGCTGCGCGAAGTCGACCAACGCGTTCGTCATCTTCGTGACGTTGGGCGGCGCCTCACGGAACTGCTCGGCGATCTTGTTGATGCCCCAGCCGATGGCGGTGAGGGTTCCAAGGACCAAGCCGAGCCGCCCAAGGGTCATCAGCTGAGTACGCACAACCTGGGCGGTGATGCCGAGAGCCAGGAGCTCCCGCCGGACGAGCAGGATCCTCGGAAGGAGAAGCAGCATCGACGCGCCGACCAGACCGATCACGCCGACCAAGCCGGTGAGCAGGCCGGTGGCTTCCTGGAGGCCAGGCGGCAGCTGGTTGTAGATGTTCACCAGACGAGTGATCCACTGCACCATGTCCCGCAGTGCGGAATTCGCGGCCGTGCCGGTCTGGATAAGCGCGGTTTCCAGGGCGCTGCGGAGCAGTTTCAGGTCGCCGATGAGGTTGTCCATGCGCGTCTGTGCGACCGCGGCGGCGTAGCCCTGGTCGTTGACAGCATCGGTGTACCGGCGAATGCCTTGCTCGCCGTACTTGTAGAGGATGTTCGCGGCGCGGACCGCGTCACTGCCGAAGATGACGCCCATGGCGGCGTTGCGGGCCTCGGGCGTCAGGTTCTTGAACGCGGTCTGCATGCGCCCCGCGAACTCCTGAAGGCCGACGAAGTTGCCCTGGGCGTCATACGCTGACAGGCCGAGCTTGTCCATCGTGGCCTGGGCTTCCTTGCTCTGGGGGGTGAGCCTTTGGAGCATGACCTTGAAGCTGGTGCCGGCGTCGGAGCCCTTGAGGCCCTCGGCGGCGAACAGGGTCAAGGCGCCAACGGTGTCCTCGATGGACAGTCCGGTCTGGGAGGCGACCTGACCGGCCATGCGAAGCGACATGCCCATCTGGTGTACGTCGGTCGTGGACTTGTTGGCCGCGGCGGCGAGCAGGTCGGCGACATGGCTCATGTCCTTGCCCGAGAGGCCGAACACCGTCATAGCGTTGGCGGCGATTTCGGCACCTTCAGCGACGTCGACCTCAGCCGCCGCTGCGAGGTTGAGGGCGCCAGTGAGCGCGCCGCCGGTGATGTCGGCCGTCGAGACGCCCGCCTTCGCCAGCTCGTGCATCGCATCCGCGGCCTGTACTGCCGAGAAGGCGGTCGTGCGGCCCGCCTGAAGCGCTGCAGCCCGCAGCGTCGCCATCTCGCCCGCCGAGGCCTGTGAGACGGCCTTCACGTTGCTCATGGCCTTCTCGAACCGGGCTGCAGCGGCCACGGCGAACCCGAACGCGGCAACCAGAGCCAGGCTGCCGCCCTGCACAGCCCTGAGGGTCCGCGTCTGGTTCTCCCCGATGCGCGCCATCGTCCGGGCAGAGTCCCGCATCGAATCCCGCATGCTTCGCGCTGCGCGGTCCGTGTTGCGGGCCGCCTCGGCCATGCGCGCCCGGAAGGCGCCGATGTCCGCGGTCAGCAAGACGGAGACGGTACGGACGGCCACGGCTCACCTCAGCTCTTCATGACGTGGACCTGGAGCCCTCGGGTGTCACCGCCGTTGGACTCGTGCTGTCCGATGGCGCGGGCCGCTGCCGCACAGGCGTGGCACTTCGTCAGCTCGCCGCGCCAGGCGAACTCGTTCTTCGGGTCGGTGGCCTCGTCCCATGGCTGGTGACAGTCGGGGCAGCGATCCGCCTCCACGTAGTGCAGGGCGAGAGCCCACTGTCGGTCCTCGTCCAGCCACATCGGCTCGCCCGGCTGTGGCCACGGCCGACCCAGGAAGATCGAGCGAGGTACGCCCCAGGCCCGCGCGGTCTCTACTTCCCGTCGGTGCGGGAGGCGAGGATCGCGGAGGCGTGAAGCGAGAAAGGGACCGCCGTCGCCTCCCCGTTGACCTGCCACGCGGCGTCGATGAGCTGCTGGCGCTGTCCCACGTTGAGGGCCTCGAACAGCTCGTCCACCTCGGCGGGGGTCATCGCAGGGTCGACCGCGCACGCCGAGACGAGTGCGGGCGCCAGGGTCTCGGCGTCCCATGCCTCGTCCGGTGTCTTGCCGGGATGCTCGGCCACCAGATCCGACCACGCCTTCGCGCCGAGGGCGCGGAAGGTGAACTCGACCTCGGCGTCCTTCATCTGCTCCTGAAGCTCAGCCATCCGCTCGGCGATCGCGGCCGAGGGGTTCTCCTCCGCCATCGACTGCGGCTGCCAGGTAGAGACGGCAGACAGCTCGGCCTGCAGCCGGTCGTACTCCGCGGCAAGGTCGCCGGCCACACAGATGCGGATGGAGTGCTCGCGGGGCCGAGCCTTCGCGAGGATGTCCTTGATGTCGGGCATCAGGCGGCCACCACGGCAGACGTGTCGGGCTCCTCGCGGAGCTTCATCTGCGACGTGAACTTGGCGACCTCGTTCGGCGCCGGCGGGATGGTGTTCCGCTCGCCGCACTCCACGGGGTACACCTCGACATCCTGACCGGCAGCCCAGGCGGTCGTGTACGAGAGCACGCGGCGAACCACCAGGTAGCCCATCGTCTGGTAGGTGAGCGTCGACCATGGGAGGTCGTCGCCCGCGTTGTCACCCCGCTTGAACGTGACTTCCGGAGTGAAGCTGCGGCGACCCGCGCGGTTGGTGGTGAACGTGGACGCCAGGCTGGAGTTGTCCACGTCGGCGGTCTCGGCCGGGATGTTCAGGCCGTCCGGTGTGATCCGCTCGGTGAAGTCGAGGCCGGCGTTGAGCTCGGCGACGGTCGGGGCGGAGATGTTGGCGATCGTACTCACCCACACGACGCGGGTCTTGCCGTCGTTGATCACGTCAGACACGGCGTGCCTCCTTCGGGGCATAGAAAAAGCCCCGACGAGGCGGGGCGTGCAGGGGTCTGAGTCCGTCAGATGCGGATGGCTGCGACAGTCACGCTGGTCACGCCGGAGTACGTCACCGAGGCCAGACCCGAGTCGGAAGCGTTCGCGAACGGCGAGGCGGGGACCGGGATCATCATCTCCCCCGACGCGCCGACCGTGTACATCGGATCCGGATTGGCCACCGACCCGTAGTACGTGCCCGGCGCCACCAGCGTCACGGTGATCGAGGAGCCGCCGCCGTTGATGACGTGCAGGAACGTGCCCTTCCCGGGCTTGAGCTTGTCGCCACCACCGGAGGCCGCGGCGTAGGTCGGATCGAGGCCCGCGGCGCCGATCGTCTGGACGGAGAGAGTGGCCACAAGAGCCTCCTAGCTAGTGGACCGGACCGTGAACTGGATGGGCGTGTAGTAGAGCGGTGGAGTCACGTCGTCGTCACGCTGCACCGGAGGACCCCCCTCGTCCTCCGCCCGGTACGCGACCCGGCCAGCGACCGTCAGCGGCCCCCACAGCGCCGTGCGGACCTTGTCGGCCAGCCACAGGCAGCGCTCCTCATCCGGAGCCACGCAGGTCACTTGCACGACCGTCTGGAAGTCGGTGCGCCGGTCCGCCAGAGACTCCGAGATCGACTGGCCCGGCGCCACGTACACCACGACATACATGTGGCTGTCCGGTGCCGGAACCGGAGCCCGGCCCAACCCCACGGCCAAGCCCTCGGCCTCCAGAGCGGCCACCACGGCGTCTCGGTGCGGCAGGACCGCGGGGGCAGTCATCCGCGGCCCATCTGCGCGCCGATCGCCGCAATGTGCGCCGTGAACGCCGCGGCCTCGGCTGCCAGGGCCCGAGCACCGTCCATGTGAGGCGGGTTGTTGACCGACCCGAACTCCAGCAGGTTGCCGAGGGCGCCCTGAGGCCGGCTCTTGTCGGGTCCGATCTCCGCCGAAGCGCCCGTCGGGTGCGGCAGCATGCTGTAGCTGATGCTCAGCGGGTAGAGGCGGGCGTGCTGGCCGGCCGTGGCCGTCGCGTTCGCCCGCCAGCCGTTCTTGATGTTCAGCGCACCCCGCGCCACCACGGCACGAGCCTGCACCTGCGCCTGGACAGCGTTGACGCGGAACACCGCCGCCAAGGCCTCGAGCTGGCGAGTATCGATCTCGGTCATGACCTGTCCTCCGCGATGATCCGCCACGCCGTGGCCGTGGAGCCGTACTGGACACCCGTCACCCACAACCGGAGGCCGCCCAGTCTGGGGTCTGGCGATGCCGATACATCCACCAGATCCCCCGGCCTCAGACGGTCACCGGACTCGGGCGGCGCCGTCGAGAACGGGACGCTCACCGTGTACTGGCGCAGCACGACCTCGCGCTCGCCCGCTTGAGCATCCGTGTCGGAGGCGCTCAAAGGCTTCACCCTCGCCGGCCCCGTGTAGAACACGACCTCCGGCAGACCCGGCAATGTCTGACCGGTCTCCCTATCGAAGACGTCCGGTCCAGGCCGGTACACCGTGACCGTCTCCCGCATCAGCTCCGCCGCGGCAGAGCGGCCCGCAGCGAGGGCCTCCTCGAGCTCGCTCACTTCACTGCCACCGTCCCGATGCGCCGACGGTACGCCGACAGGGTCGACTTGTGCGCCGGCGACAGGGCCCCGACGCCGAGCGTCTCCGTGGCGTAGGTGCGGCTGTAGTCGTCGATGGCCACCGAACGCAGCCAGGTTGGGTTGGACACCGACATGGACGCCAGATCCAGGCACACGGCCCTGACGTCGTCCGGTACCTCCGGCCAGCCGTGGGTGTAGGTCACCTCGACCAGGCCCGGGTCGGGGTAGGTCGTGGTGCCCGGAAGATGCCGCCAGCCGCCGGTACGCAGCAGACGGTCGCCTGAGAGCACCCAGTCGGCCAGGACCAGGCTGCCCGCCTTGACCTGGGACACGGACTCCACTGGCCGTTGCGGCAGAACGAGCTCGGAGACGTCGAGGATCCGCAGAGTCACCACGTCGTCCTCTACACGAGTGATGTCCTGCCTGGTCCATCTCCGGATGGCGGCGGACGCCAGCGTGAGCGCCAGGTCGGCGGTCGCATCCGGGAGATCCGACCGCTGTGTCAGAGCGGCCAGGTCGGCCGCCGTAGCAAACGGGGGCAGGGCCACGGCGGCCTCCCTTCATCAGCGCTTACGCGCCTCGTCCAGCTCCTGCCGGACCTTCCGGGCGTGCTCGGGGTCCGTCTCCGGGGTCGGCTTGCCTGCGAGAACGCCTGCCACGGTGTAGTTCTCCTTGGGCGTCGGATCCACGGGGACACCGATGTAGCCCTTGCCCTCCGCCTCGTCGACGGCCGCCTGGACCTCTGCCTGCGCCTCGTCCTTGGGGGCGCTCTTCCGCTCAGCCATGGGTGTTCTCCTCAGCGCCTCGAGATGGTGACTCGGACGACGCCGCCCGGGTCGGTGATTCCGGTTCCGACTGCGATCGACCGCCACTGGAGGGTGTCTCCCGCCGTGAGGTCGAGGTTCGCGGCGGTGCCGGACAGGGTGATCGCGCGCTCGTCGTTCGCCGCAGCGTTCACGCCGGAGTCGAAGGACAGCGTGGCAACTGTGGTCGAGCCGCTGCCGGCCTGGCCCTTGTTGACCACCGTTACGGTGCGGTGGTTCGTTGCCGCGCCGGTGATGGCGGCTTCGGGGACGTACTGCACCGAGGTGACGGTGCAGTCGAACGGCGCCTGCCCGAGGACTGTGTCGTCGGACGCGTTCGCCGTCGACACGGCGGGGACGTTCCGCTCGATGACCTGCACGTAGGGAGCAGTGGTCATGGCTTGTACCTCTCTTCCTGGGTGCGGGTCAGTACTTCAGGACGGCGGCCGGGTAGCGGTTGGCTTCGACGGCCTGCTCGTTGTTGATGGGGTTCGAGACCTGCCAGCCGACACGGAACGTGAGACGGACGGCCGTCATATCCTGCTGGGCCAGGTTGAACATGATCGCGCCGGTGTTGTCCTGGATGACGGCCTGGTCGAGGATCTTCATCGTGATGTCCTGGCGGACGCCGAGGACGAACTGGCTGAAGTCGCCGCCGAAGAGGCGGGTGTTCGTGCCAGCGCCGCCGCCGGACGGGAACAGGCCGCGCATCGCGTAGGCCACCGGCAGGCCGTCGAGGGTCTGCAGGTCGCCCGAGACGCGGGTCTCGTCGAGCTTGCGGCCCTGTGTGTCGCGGGCCCTGCGCAGCTTGGACTTCGCCGCGGTCGAGGCGACCCAGCCGTCGATCTCGTAGCCGTCGGCCTCGACCTTCTCGTACAGGTTGTCCAGGTCGCCGAAGAACCCGCCCTGGGCCGCGGTCGAGCCCTCGGTGACGCTGTTGCCGGCCGCCGTCGCCGCGGTGGTGATGTCCGACGGCCAGCTCGACGGCGCGTTCGTGCCGAAGAAGATCGCCGCGTCGAGAGTCCGGCCGAACGCCTCCGTCAGGAGAGGCATGGCCTCGTCCCAGATGTTCGCGTCCACGTCCGCCAGCACGTTGTCCGGCACCGGCATGATCGTGGCGATCTCCTCGATGTTGAGGAACTTGTTCGACCAGGCGACCTCGGTGGTCTGCTTCAGACCGGTGTCGCCACCGACGAAGTAGGCCACCGGCAGGGCAGACAGGACCGGGAAGCGGACCTGGTTGCGTCCGACCGGCACCCGGCGGAACAGGGAGAGCGCGGCGGACTGCTCCGTCGCCTTCCCCAGCATCTCGTTGGACACTTCCTCGGGGATGAGCGCTGCGGCGTCCGTCCGCGAGGTCACGTTGTTGTAGGCCATGGTCCGGCCTCCTCCTGGGTTAGTGCCGGCCGGACCGATCCGTGCCGGGAGTGGTTCAGCCCAGGCCCGCCTTCTGGCGGATCAGGGCGTTCATATCGGTGGGTGGGGTCGCGGTGGTGCGGGCGCCACCGTCGAAGGACGGCGGAGCCTGCTCCTTGGCGAGGTGCGGCTTTCGCTTCAGCAGGTCCGCCAGAGCCTTCTCGACGGCCTTCGTGTCGACGTCCCCGTCGTCACCGATGAGCTCGTCGACGTTGAGGAACGCCGCGGCGTCGGATGGGTCAGCGAACTGAGGGGCGGCCAGGGCCCGGATCTCGGCCTTGGCCACTCGCCGTGCTGCCTCGGCGGCGCGGGCGTCAGCCTTCGCCGCTCGTTCGGTCGCCTTCTGCAGCTCTGACTTGTCGCGGTCTTCCAGCTCCTGCAGGCGGGCCGCCTGCTCCCGGCTGGCCTTCTCGGCGGCTCGGGCCCGCTGCTTCCATTCGGTGAGGGCCTTCTCCCCAGCCGGGCCGAGCGGCGCATCCGAGCTACTGCTCGGCGGGCTGGTCTCAGCGCCCTCGGGAGCGCCAGCAGGCTCCGAGACGGGGGTCGTGTCGGTGGATTCGGACATGGTGCAAGCTCCCGTTGCGGGAAGGGCCTGGGCGTTGCGCCCGGCCGGTGGATGGTTACGGCCCCGTGAGGTAGCCGAAGCGCCGGAGCATGGCGATGGCCTCATCGCGGGACCCGGCGAGTCTGTAGATCTCCTCGGGCAACAGCCTGGGAGTGCGGAGCTGAAAGCCCCGTCCGGATGGCGCCACCTGCCCGCGCGCGATGGCTCTCGCCCGCTCCGCACGGTGAAAGGCGCCGCGGCGGGTGGTGCCCTCACGCGTCGCCTGCAGCGTTCGACCGTAGGCCGCGGCTGTGTACATGCCGCGGCGGGCGTTCACCACAGATGAGATGTCCGCGCCGTCCCGGATCGCGCGTGCGCCGGCGATCGTGAAGATGCGGTCCTGCTCGGCACGCGAGAGCGACTGGAAGTACCGGTTGGCATCGACAAAGCCGCGAGGCCCGCCGCGGCCCGTTGTCGGGAACATCTCCTGCCGCTCAAGCTGGCCGCGGCGAAGACTGCTGCGGGCGATCAGTGTGGCCGGCATGTGGATGCAGTCGCACCGCGGATGCCGCTGAAAGCCGGCGTTCCAGCCGAACTCCTTGCCCGACAGGATCGCGCAGCGGGCACAGCATGGTGCCGTCGCGACCCGGATGTAGCCCTGGATCGTCCGGCGCCCCGCAATCCCCGCACCCGTCGCCGTGCGGCCGGCGTCAGCCACCTGTGTCGCCGACATCCGCAACAGCTGATTCAGGCCCCGCATCATCGCGTCTACCTGATCCGCCCCAACAGCGATGGCCTCCTTTGTGGTGACCACGGGGATGTACAGCAGCGAGTCGAGAGCGCGCCCGTCGGAGGCGTAGCCGGCGAAGGCCTGAGGTCGGATCCGGCCGCCGATCGCCGGATCAGCGCCCCCAGCGGCGACCATCGCATCGAGGTACGGGTCAGTTTGCTCGGCGGCCCTCAGCTGGCCTGCCGTTACCGCCTCGATCACCTGCGGGCCCACCAGTGCGGCCCACGATGACGAGAGATCCTGCCAGTTCAGCTGACGCCACAGCGCCTGGACGCGGTTGTTGGTCGAGCGGACCACTCGCTGCTGGGCCGCGTAGTACCTGCGGGCGATCGCCTCGGCTTGCTCCGCCACGGCTCACTCCCCGACGGCCGCAGGAACGCCGTCCTCGGGGATCCCAGCCTCGGGCTTCGCCCCGTAGCCGGCAGCGAAGTCGCCGTCCATGGCGCGGTCGAGGGCCTCCTCGTTGAGCCGGCGCCAGCGCTCGATCTCCTGCGGCGTCGCACCCCACCGCTCCCACAGCACCTCGCGCGGCACGCCAAGGGTGCCCATCTTCACCAGCGCGTCGACGAGCTCGCCTTCGGTCCGCCACTCCGGGGACTTCCACACGATTCGGGCCTGGGACGAGGCGATGCCAGCCAGGCGCATCGTCCGCTCCAGACCCTCCTCGAGGAAGCGGCGCCGCTGGTAGATCTTGTGGATGAGCCCCGCTTCGGCGGCTTTCAGGGCTTCGGCGGACAGGTTGACCATCGAGCCCAGCAGGTAGTGCGGCGGGGTCGAAGTGATCGCTGCGATGTCGGTGACGTCGGCCTCCTTCGCCTTCAGGTAGCCGCTCAGGTCGGCGGCGGCGAACTGGCCAAACTTCGCTCCGGCCTCCTCCGCGATGAGGATCTTGTTCACGGCGACGTCGAACGGCTCGATCTCCTGGCCGTTCTCGTCAACCGGGATCTCCATGCCGGTCGCCCACTTCTGCGGAAAGGCTGCCGCCTCCTGGGTCATCATCCGGTCCGTGATCGTCTTGTTGATCCGGTCCTGAATGCCGGTCACCGAGCGAAGTTCGGATGCGCCCGGCTTCAGCATCCGAGGCCGGTTCGCGAGCTCCCCGAAAGGCACCTCGCCCAGGACGTTCTTCCCGCCCCACTCCTCGCCACGCACCTCGCGCCTCACCCAGCGCGGCGCCTCCCCTACCTTCAGCTCCGGTGCGTCGAACTTGTAGATCCGGTCAGGCAGGTAGACGGTGCAGCACAGGCGCCTCGTCCAGTCGTCCATCCACAGCTTCAGGGCCGCCGCCATCTCCCCTGCGTTGCCAGGCATCCCCTCGGTGATGACCTGCGTCGGGTGCTCCGGGGTGATCCGGAAGCCGCGGCGTCCGTCCGGCGGTGACACCAGCATGTAGGCGTTGCCGCGGATCGCGGCCTCCAGAAATGCCAACTGGCTGCCGCCGTCGAGGTTGTTGTCCTGCCACAGCGCCCAGGCCTCTTCGTCTGATCCGCCGTCCACGTCCGACTGGAAGCCGGCCACTTCCAGGCGGCCCACGAAGGCGTCCACCACGAGCTCGCAGTAGTTCGCGCGCGACATCTTCAGCAGTCGGCGGAACGGGGCGCGGGCCCGCTCGTGAAGATGGGGAAGCGGGTGCTCACATTCGTAGTAGTCGTCGAAGACGTTCGTCTCCTCGGTCCGCTTGCACAGGGCGTTGTACAGGCGGTCACGCCACCACTCAGGGGACTGGACAGCAGGCTGAGGCATCCCGCCCCCTCTCGATCAGAAGCCGCGGGCGCGGCGCCTCTTCGGCTTTGCCTGGCCGGCTGCGATCGCGTCGCCAGCCGCTTCATGGGCGAGGATCGAGCACATGCCGAGGTCGATCTTCTGGGCCTCGGACGCCTTCTTCAGGACGTACCGGCCCGCCAGCCGGGCGCCCTTGCGCATGTTCCTGATGTGCTGGCCGGCCCACTGGCAGCCATCGTGGCGGAAGGTCGAGTCCTTCTTCGTTACGTCCGTAGCCAGCCGCTCAGCCGCACCGTGCATCTGCGCGATCCGGTTCGTGTACCAGCGGGTGACGACTTTCTCCCCGTGCTTCTCGGCGAGCGTGTCCACCTCGGACTCCCAGTACGGCGGATCAAGGTAGGCGCGCACTACCGTGAAGCGGTCGAAGATCTCATCGAACGCCGCCATGACCTCCAGGCGCGGCACCTGACCGCCCCAGTCCTTCGGGTTCCACACGGTGGGCAGCTTGTCCGGACCGTAGGCAGGCGTGAACTGGTAGCCGTCCAGCGTCTCCAGGCGGATTCCGGTCCAGTCGTCGATGTCACTGCCGTCGAAGCCGAGCGTCACCACGGCGCCGTCCTCGACCTCGCGCTCCTCGCGCAGCAGGTCCCAGCGGTCGCCGTCGATGTACGCGCCCGTGCCGGCCACGACCCGGTTCAGGTAGAACCGCTCTGCCTGTGCCGGATCCTTCTCCGCGATCTCGATCAGCTCGCCGTCGATGCGGTCCAGGTCAACCCAGCCGCCGGCGAGCACGGAGGAGTCTCCGTAGGCGATCCGCAGCGCCTTGTGCCGCTCCCGCTTGTTCGCCAGGGAAGCCGGTGCCGGAATCCGGTGATCGCGGTACACGTCCTTGACGGACGCCTCCGCGGTCCGCTGGGCAACCGACTGCTCGCTTGGGTCCCACGCGTTCGTTGTCTCCACGGCCCGGCCACCCGTTCCGGACAGGTTCCGGCGCTGGGTCTCGGCGAGCTTCCAACCGCCGTTCGCCTCCAGCCAGCTATGCGTCTCGTCCTGCACGGCGAACGTGATCCGCTGACCAAGGCGAGCCCGGCCGGAAGACGTCACCGGTTCGATGCGTCCCCCGCCCGGCGTGTTGATCCGCGTCTCGCCCGTGTCGTGCACCAGATCAGCGAGGGGACCTTCGTCGATCATCGGCACGAGGGCTCGGTAGACGTTGTCCGTCTGGTCCTCGGACGTCGCCGCGATCTGGATCCACGGCGTCTCCCACGCCCTGCCGACAGGCTCCCCGTAGGAGTCCCAGCCGGCGAACCGAACCGGCCCGACCGCCTCGGCGCACACCATGGCGCACGTCAGCGGCCCCTTGCCCCACTTCTGCGGGCGGACAAGCTGGCTGCGGCGGTACGCCCAGGCAGACCGCCACCCCTCCTCGGTCGCCGTCTCCCGCAGCCGGTAGTGCCAGGCCAGGAACGTCCACATCTCATCGGTAAGCAGGTACGGCTCGCCGATCTGATCCCCGTCGGGGATGACGCAATGGGCCTCAATCCACTCGCCCACCTGCCAGCCCAGGGTCGGGAACTCGCCGGGATGCTCAGGACCCCGCCACGGCATCGAGACCACCCTCGACGACAGCCTTGCGAAGCACCCCGAGGTCGACCGGGCCGTCCATGACCACAACCAACGGCAGGTCGAGCAACTCCTTGAGCCTGTCCATCGCAGGCGCGATGCCCTCAGGGTCGAACCCCTGGCAACCGATCACCAGAATGTCCCCCGGCTCGATCACGACGATCTGCGCCATCAAGCACCCCCCGCAGCGCTACCCGGATCCACGATCTTCAGCCTCTGCCGGGCAGTCTTAGGCGCCGACCGAGCACTGCGCTCCTGGCGCTGCTCCGCCACCTCGTCCGGCGCTATCTCCCAGCGCAGCCGCAACATGGCGAGCGGCGTCAGCCCGAGCCGGTCGCCGAGCTGCCGCGCCTCCTTCGAGGCATCCAGGTCCCCGAGTTCCGCCTGGACCTTCCACCGGACGTACTGAGCGACCTCACGAGTCCAGCCCAGGCGCTCCCAGGCGACTGCCTGCGGCGTGGCCCACAGGTCACGCCACAGCTCGGCCTCAAGCTTCTGCTGGGCCTCGATCTGCTTGTCGAGGATGTTCGCCCCAGTCTCGGCCGCGGCCAGCTTCCTCTCCGCAGCCGCCTTCGCTCTGCCGGTCAGGTCCGGCTCCAACAGGGCCAGTTCCAGCTCGTCGGCCTGTCGCCTCGCCATGTCTCGCTTGGCCGTGGTGACGACGTCATCCATGAGCGGCCACCGCGGCGGCTCGCCCTTCCTGCCCCCTGCCGGCAGCCGAGTCATGGCGACAGTGGCGTTGCGCCTGCGTCGCTCCCCGGCCGGCTTGGGAGGCGGTCCCATACCTGCCATCGTGATCACCCTTTCGTGCCGTTGCGGCACGTCAGCACCAGCCGTTGCGGCAGGCGCGCGGTTCACGTTGCGTCACTAGACGCGTGATCTTGGACTTCCCAGACCCGTACAGGGATCGACGGCCCTCCCCGGCGGTCCGGGCAAGATCGCCGGAGGGAGCCCCTCCCCACCCCGCCGGGCACGCTGCGTGACGATCAGTCGGTCTCGTCGTCGCTCGGGGTCAGCCTGGGCGCCGCCTTGGTGCAATGAGCGGTCCGCTCGACCGTGACCATCTCGCCTGCTTCCCAGTCCGCGACCCGCCGGCCTGCGGGGTCGAGATCGAAGGCGTGGTACCAGATGGTGTCGCCTACGAGACGAATGGCGTGGTCGGCTGAGACGGTGTTCGGGTCGATGCCGTTGGCATGCAGCCAGTCGGCCAGCGCCTCACGGTTCCGTCGCATCAGGTACGGGCTGAAGGTGACCGTGGTCGGCTTGCTCGCTGCGGTCTTGCTGGCGCTGCTCTTGCTGGTCACTGGTTGAACCCTCCGGGCTGGTGCTGGGCTGTCTCGCGGGAGTGGCATGGACCGCACAGCCCGCGCCCGTGCTTGGGATCATCGGGGTCCTGGCCGCTGGCTACGAGCTCGCGCCGGCTGAGGGGATGGTGGTCGGCATGGACACTGGGCGCCTTGCGGCACACCACGCAGATCCTGTCGCGAGCCAACACGGCCGGACGGAACCGGGTCTCGTGGCCCCTGCCGTAGCCCCTCTGCCGGGCTGTTCCTCGCCGCTGCTCGGCCTCTGCCCTGCATCCGTCGCAGCGTCCGCCCTGGCTGAACTCCGGACAGCCGGGGGTGGAGCACACGCGCCAGCCTGCACGTCTGGGCACGAGCCACCTCCTGTCGCTACGGTGTGCCCCTCGAATCTGGGGGTCTCATGCGTGGAGAAGTCCTGGCCGGCCTGTTCGTCGCCGCCTTCGTCCTGCTGGTGTGGAGCGTGAAGGCGGACTGGCCTGTCGCCACTGCAGTGTCTCTGGCCGTGGTCATCGGCACGGTCGTGACACATGTGGCAGCCCAGCAGGGGGCAGGTCGACGAGAGGGCGAGGATCGACCGTGGCGCAACAGCTAGACGACGTACCAGTTGCCTCCGGACGGGACGACCGTGGCCTTCTCCCACTGCGTGGAGAGGACCTTGGTCGTGGCGCCGTCGATGGTCTGGCCGCCAGCTGCCGCGATGGTGACGGTGTTGGCTGAGCTGTCGGTCTTCTTCACCGTGTAGGTGTTGGGTGTGGCGACGGCGCTGATCAGGGTGATGGTGCGGTTGCCGCCGCTCGCGTCGACGAGCAGCACCTCGTCGATGACCCGAACCGTGGCGTCCGCGTTGACCGAGCGGACCGGGTAGGCGAGCTTCCCGTTGATCAGCTTGATGCCAGTTGGGTTCGACACCGAGACGCCTGATTCAGTGAAGAGCCCGAAGAGCCGGATGATGCCCTTCGCAGCAGCCATGGCTGCCGAGCTGTTGCCCGAGAACGTGGGCGTGCTCGTCTCAGTAGACAGCTGGTCGATGTCGACGGTGGGCCCGACGCCGCCCGACCCAACACCCATGATGTACACCTGGTTAGTGCAGGCCTCGATGCTGGCTGACAGCACCTTCATGGCGTGCACGGATCCGACACTGCCCGCGTAGGTGCCGACGGGGACGAGGCCGGCCCAGCAGTACAGGGCCATGTAGCGGGTGACGATGGCGTGCTCGGTGAGGAAGCAGGCGTAGGTGTAGCCGCCTCCGATTCCGAGGTTGTTGACAACGACGTTGTCGTTGTTCCCTGGCGCCGGCAGCAGGCAGCCGACCGACAGGCCAGTGCCGAAGATATTGGGGCTGGTGTAGTCCGTGCTGGGGGAAGCTACCGTGCCAGCGGTGCCGATGCCTACGTTCTCGATGTGGGCGTTGGCGCAGCCGTACAGGTTGAACGCTCCGTAGGTGAAGCCGTGGGCGCTGTGCGTGGTGAGGATGGCCAGGTTGCGGATGATGGCCATCGTGTTGGAGAAGGTGGCTGAGACGCCATAGCCCCAGCCTTCCTGAGGTCCGCAGATCACGCCGGGGTTGCCGTCGGCGTTGATGTTGTTGATCTGCGCCGCGGCCGAGGCGTACACGCCGAAGCTGATCAGGCATGAGCCGGCGAACTGTGGCACCGTCTGCTGCCAGTGCCGGACCGCCGCAGCGCCATCGGAAGCCCCACGGAACTCCAGGATCTTCTTCACCCCGGTCACGGCGACCGGCCCGAACACGATCTGTCCGTTGCCGGACTTCGTGTTGTTGAGGGCGCCGGCGACGATGTACGGCCGAGGCGGGAAGTACACCTGGGCGTAGGTGTTGCCGGCCGCCAGGTAAGCCTCGGCAGCGTCGACAGCGGACTGGATGGCGGCCTGGTCGTTCGTGCCGAAGATGACGGAGGCGCCGGTTACGGTCGTCGCCGCGGTGGCGCCGAGAATGACGGTGCTGGCTGAGGTGTAGCCGGTGATCGTGGTGATCAGTGACGTGACACCGGTCGCGGCAGCGCCTTTCACCAGGATCGACTTGCCGACGTCGCCCGAGGTGAAGGGCGCCGAGGTGGTGCAGGTCAGAGTGGCGGACCCGCTGGTCATGGCTCCGTCGGCGACCACGCGCCCGTTGCCGGCTGCACCGTAGGCCGTGACGTCGAAGACCTCGCCGGGCTTGTTGGAGGTCGCGTAGGTACCGAGGCCCAGGTTTGTGCGGGCCGTCGAGGCGCTCGCCAGATCGGCGAGGTTCGAGGTCTTGGCGAGGAACTGTCCGCTGGCCCAATCCCTGTCACCGTGCGGGTCGCTCGCGCCGGCATGCGCGGACACCTTGTTGGTGGCGTCGGTGGCCGCAGCTGTCGTGGCCGCACTCTGCGCCGCATCAGCCTTCGACTGGGCACCAGTCTGGGTCTCCAGCACTGCCGTGTCGGCGATGCCGTGGACCGCGGTGGTGTCGTCGGCGTGCGCGTTAAGAGCCGTGGTTGCGGCGGCCCGGTCACCGTGCGGGTCGCTCGCCGCCGCGTGCGCGGCGACAGCGCCTTCGGGCTCGGCGTCGACATCCTCGGCGTCGAGGACGACTACACCGGTCTCACCGTTCACGGACGAGACGGCGCCGCCTCCACTGCCTGCCCCACCGTTCGGGGCGGGCACAGGAGCGACGTCAGCAAGGTCGATCGTGCCGGTGCCGGTGAGATTCGCCCAGAACTGGATGCGCTTCCCGCCGGTCGGCTGAATGTCGACAAGCCAGCGCCACCCGGAGGGCTGGACACCAGCAGCGTCGCAAGGCAGCACGTCGATGCTGAACTGCCCGTTCGCATCGAGGTCGACCTTGCCGCCGCCCGCGTACACGGCGTTCCGGGTCGAGTCGACGAGGTAGGCGGACGGGGTGAGGCTGACCTTGCCGCGGTAGGCGGTGCCGGCCACAGCAGACGGAATCGTACCCGTCAGCGTCTTCACCGGGGTGCCGGGAGGGAAGGGCATGGCGCCTCCCCTCGGTCAGCAGTCGAGTGTGAGCGGGGGCCGCCAGATCTGCCCGTCACCGGGTGTGCCGGGCCGGGGCGTGTAGTGGAGCGGCACGAGGTGGGTGTCGGCGGCGGTTTCGTTGCGGGTGCCGAGCCACAGGTCGATGATCTGCCACGGCTGCCCGTCGAGGACGGTTACGGTCCTGGGCTGTCCGCCGCACGAGTTGCCGTTGAAGATGCGGCGCCCGTAGGCCGGCGCGCCCCAGCCCACATTCCCCGGCGCCGACCAGCCCGAATACAGGGCTGGCGAAGTCGCGTAGCCGATCGGCGTACCAGCGCAGTAGCCACAGCCCTGATCCGAATACGTCATCACGTACTGCTGCGTCGCCGCATCCCACCAGCCACCCGGCCCCTCGATCGGACCGCCCATGTTCGCAACCTTACGAACGCCCTGGCCGGTGCCGCCCGAGCCGGAGTAGTTGAGCTCCTCGATGTTCAGCTGGCCGGCGCTCGGCATCGTGCACACAAGCGCCGGCCGCTGACCCGCGCGCTCGATGAAACCGAAGTCGCCGTTGCCCGCACAGACACTGAGCGACGGCTTGTTGTAGGACCCGTAGGGCGTCACGCCCGGACCGCACGGACCGGCCGGGCCCGCACAGCCCATCACGTTGTAGGCGTTCGCGCCGGTGTCGCTGTAGTGCCGCGGCGCGTTGAACCACAACACGTGGACACCGTCGCTCGGACCCCAGCCAGTCCGCTGAATCATCCGCGGGTTGAAACAGCCCTGGCCGGTGCCGCCACAGGTGACCTGCCACGAGCGTTTCGACCACGGGTCCCACGAGTTCGGATCGAACAGGAGCCGCGGCTCAGACCACGGGCCCTGCGGCGTCGGCGCCGTCGAAACGCCGAATCCGCACCAGGGCGTGCCGCTCACGTACCACTCGTAGCCGCAGTCGTACATCGAGCCGTACAGGTAGTACGTGTCGCCGAAGCGCTTCATCGTCGAGTCATGCAGATCCAGCTCCTGGATCGTGAACGACTGCGGCGACGGCTCATCCGCGGCGGACGGCGCGGCGCCAGTCAGGAGAGACGCAGCGAGGGCTAACGACACCAGCAGAGCACGGAGACGCGACACGCCCCCTCCTTCACGGGTCGGGGGCGGCGATGAGGTCAGGCGGCTCGAGCGGGACGGCCGGCGGGCACCTTCGCGGCGGCCTTGATGGTTGGCAGGTGGTAGAGCGCCTCGCCTCCAGCAAGGGGGATGCGCTCGATCTTTCCGCGGCTTTCCCAGACCCGAATGGTGCCCGGCTTCACCTCGGCCACCCGGGCCGCCTCGAAGACAGTGCCAACGTCGTCGAGGTAGATGTCGCTGATATCAGGGTTCTCGAAGGTGGGCACGTCGCCTCCCCTGAAACGCAGAAACCCCCACGCTTGGCGGGGGTTTCGGTGGCACGTGGGATGGGTGTTCCACCATCGAATTCTGAGATTACGGTATCCCCGTCCGATCTTGTCAAGCCTTATCGGAGAACCAGTTCTGTCCGTCGGGGACGATGGAGCCGTCCCACTGAGGCGGGCCGTAGTCTCTGCGCAGGGTCTCGATGTGCTTCTGCAGATCCGCCCCAGGGTGGAAGTACTCGCCGCTCGCCCTGAGGTGGGAGAACTCTCGGTGCCGTTCGCCTTCCAGAATCAGGCTGCCGGGTTCCAGTGCGAGGACCTCGTTCGGCCGGATCGCCATGAAGCGCGTCGCGAGGTCCACGGTGGTCCCGATCTTCACCAGGTGGCCGCAGCGAACGTAGTAGACCCAAGACGGGCGGTCGATGTCGATCTCTTTCCCCGACCTCTTCCATCGGGGGACGTCCCCAGGGGCCACGTCCGCTTCTTCGAGTGCGCGCTCACTCCGCCAGCGCCCGAGCTTGGTGGCGATTTCGATGGCGCGGTCGTCTATCTCAACGCCAGCCTGCTCCATGTAGTGGATCGTCAGCAGGATGTGCGAGCGTGCGGGGTCTTCGGGGTCGACCTTGTCCGAGTGAGGGATGCGGTCCCCCTTGTTCTGCTTTGACCAGGGGGGTGGCTGAACGACGATTCTACCCATGCTGGATTCTCCCAAAGGGTGCTGACACTGCGATTGGCCTGCGCCGCCGTGGGCCGCTCCGGCAGACTGCCGCCCATGGCGACGGTGTTCTCGGTGCAGGCGGATTCTGAGGATGAGTGTCGGGTGGAGCTGGCGCGCTTGTGTCGGGTGTTCGGGTTGACTCCGCAGTTGTTGCCGATGGAGTCCCGGGGCACTGGGCGGTGGATGGCTAGGGCGACCGCGAAGGCCCCCGCCGATGGCGAGGGCCGGCGGTAGGGCTAGCGGCCGGGCCAGGGGCTGCCCTGCTTCCAGCCGCGGCGTCGGGCTTCGTCGAGCATTCCGTTGAGGTCGTCGGTGAAGGCTTCCTCACGCTTCTTGTCGCCGTTCTTGCGGGCGAGGCGGGCGGTGTCGCGGGCGAGTTCGATTGACTGGACGAGGTCGGCGTCGGATGCGCTGGTGTACCAGGCCATGGTGGGTGCCTTTCGGTGGCAGGTGGGTGGGTTTATCGGGGGCGGCTGGGCAGGATGGGCTGGTTGATGTGCCGGTGCTGGACGTGTACGCGTCCGTGGCCGCGGAGTTGCTGGCCGAGTTGTTCGGCGATGGCGACTGACCTGTGGCGGCCGCCGTAGCAGTGGACGTGGACGTCGATGTGCTGCTGGCCGTTCTTGATGCGCTGTTCGATGGTGCGGCGGGCGTGGTCGACGAGGTGTTCGGCGCCGGGTGTGTTCATGACGTAGGTGGCGACGGTGGGGTCGAGGCCGGTGAGCTGGGTGAGTTGGCGGCGGACGGCGGGGTCGTCGGGCGGGTTGCGGAGGCTGGTGGTGTCGACGACGACCGGGTTGGCTGCGGCTGGAGGGTCGTTGTGGCCGGTGCCGTAGGACGTGATGCGGATGTGGACGGTCATCGGGCTTCCTTGGCGGCTTCGCGGATGAGGTGGAGGACTTCGGTCTGGGTGCGGCCGTGCTGGTCGTTCCAGCGGTGGTAGGGGTCGGTGATGCCGCGGCGGGCGAGGATGTTCTGCATGGCGCGGCCGGCGGCCTGGGCGGTGTGGTGGTCGCCGTAGCCGAGGCGGTAGAGGACTGCTTGGGCGCCGAGGATGCAGCGCCGGCCGCTGGTGGTGCGGAGGGCGCCGCGTTTCCATCCGTACTGCTCGATGACGAGGGTGGTGAGGTGGAGGTGCTGTTCGACGGTGATGTGACGGGTCTGGCCGGCGTGGAGCTGGCGGACGAGCGCGAGTGCCCAGTCGGGCAGGATCCGCCACATCCGCCCGGGGGTGGTGAGGGTGGGTGCCGCGGGCGTCGTGGTCTGGCCGGCGAGGGCTTCGGCGATGAGCTGGTTGGTGGTCTTGGTGACGAGCGGGTGCGCGGTTCGGGGGGCCTGGCCGGCGAGGTAGGTCTCGATCTGCTCGATGAGCCGCCGGGCGTCGACGTCGAGGGTGGGGGTGGCGCGGGGCAGGGTGGTCGTGGTCATGTGGTGTTCTCCTGTTTGCGGGAGGTAGGGGCGCCCCTGGTGCTGTCCAGGCGGTCAGGGGCGCCTCATGGGCTACGTGCGCTCAGATGTTTGGGGTCACTTCTTCTTGTTCTTCTTGACGGCTTCCGCGAGCGCGCCGGCGTTCTGGGATACGGTCCCGGGCCCTTCCAGCAGGGCGTGCACGTAGTTCTTGGCGGCCTTCTCGACTCGAGCGGTGTCGCCAGAAGCGAGATCGGCGGCGATGCTTTCGGCGGTCTTCTTGATGAAGCCCATGCGTGTTCTCCTTGGTGAGATGGTTGGGG
The DNA here is from genome assembly GCF_040302485.1 of Streptomyces sp. NPDC126499. Taxonomy (NCBI): domain Bacteria; kingdom Bacillati; phylum Actinomycetota; class Actinomycetes; order Kitasatosporales; family Streptomycetaceae; genus Streptomyces; species Streptomyces sp. NPDC126499. The sequence continues at coordinate 111,198 of NZ_JBEOUO010000009.1, forward strand.
TCGGGCCTGTCCCGGCTCCCCTCACCGCCCGTGCGTGTCGGGCGGATCGGGCAGCGGTCAGGCCCGGTTCAGTCGGTGATGTGGCGGATGCCGGCGGGGGGCTGGGTGTAGAGGCGGCGTTCGCGGGTGTGGAGCTGGGTGATGCTCTGCAGGCCGCCGGTGGTGGTGCAGCGGACCATGGGGTGGCCGAAGATCGGGGCCTTGTCGCGGGTGACTTCGTACTCGCTGTAGGCGTGGGGGTCGTCGTAGCCGTGGGGTCCCTTGCCGAGGACGTAGCGGTCGGCGATGTCGTGGATGACGTAGAGGCGGTCGCCGGGGCGGATGTCGCGCAGGAGGCTCTTCTTGTCGCCGCGGGTGTCCTTGTAGACGGGCTTGAGGGCCATGATCGGGTTCTCCTTCGAGGGGTGGTTTCTGTCGGTTTGCACCCCGGACGGGGGCATGGTTTGTACCGGTATGCACCCTGGACGGGGGCCGGACGCTGGGTGGACGTGCCCCGGGTCGCGTCCGGGGCCTGTCCGGCCCCTGACCAGGGGATATACCGGGGTAAAGGGGGCGTTGTCCGGGTGGTCAGGCGCCCTTCAGGAAAGCCAGGGCGTCCTTCAGGTCTGCTCGGCGGTAGCCGTTCACCCGCCCCGTCTTGTGCGGCACGGTGATCTTGACGGTTCCGCCGGCGCCGGCCTTGCGGAGGAGCTCGCCGAGTTCGTCGGCGGTGACCCCGTTCGCGATGAAGCGGGCCATCTCGTCGAGCTGCGCCTCGTCCCGCCCGAAGTGATCCATAGCCATGAGGGCACCCTGCAGGGCTCCGACCTGGTCACGCTGGGTTTCCGTCATCTCGTGAACTGCCCGACCGGGGACACCAGCGCGCTTCGGACCGCCGGACGCCGAGGACAACCCGGTCACGTCGAGCAGGTACTTCTCGATCGGGTCGTCCCACTGGCCTGCGAGACGGCCCGCGGCCTGCCGGAAGCCGGCTGCCCGCTGCAGCAGCTCTGTGATCTCGCCACGCTCGTCCTCGTCCAGGTCGAAGGAGCGGGCGAGGTCGGTGACACCGGCGAACGGGTCGACGAGCCAGCCGAGACCGGGGCGCGGGGGGTCGAACTTCGACGCATCCCGTCCGGCGCCGGCCTGGCCGGATCCGAGGATGGCGTTGGACTGGCTGGCGTTCTCAACGAGCATGGCCCACTTGGTGCCGCAGTTCATGCTGATGGCCTGCGGCAGGACATCGACCTCCGGGTACTGGGTGATGAGCACAAGGAGGATGCCGGCGCCGAGGGCCACCTGTGACAGTTCCTCGATCGCAGCGAGGATCTCGTCACGCAGCGGCTTGCCGGGCCGCGTGTAGGTGGCGAGCTCGTCGATGACGAGCACTTCGACGCCGCCGATCTCGCCGATGAGGCTGTGAATCAGCTTCGACTTGGCGCGCTTGCCCAGGTCGCGCTCACGGCGGTCCTTGTCTGACAGCAGGGCCTTCAGCAGTGCCAGGAGGCGCTCCGGGCTGGGCTTGAAGTAGGTGGATGCGATGCCGGCGCGGGCGTAGGGGTCCCACTCACCGTTGTGCTTCCCTGCGACAATCCGCAGGTTGACCATCGGGTCCATGGCGGCGCCCACGATCAAGTTGGAGGCTCCGACACCCTTTCCGGAGCGGCTGCGGCCGCCGATGACCGTGCTCTGGTTCGTAAGGAGCAGCCGGATGGCGTTACCGCGCTTGCCGTAGGCGACGGGGATGCCGTCGCGCCACGAGTCGAGCGGCGTTGTCTGCGTGAGGAGGGGTGAGCGGCGGGCGGTCTCGAAGGGGTCGCTGTTGGCAAGCCACATGCGCGCCTGGCCGAGGTGGTCGCCCTTGGTGATGTCGACCATGGTGACGTCGCGCTTGAGAGCGGCGGCGATCGACTCGATCTTCTTGCGCAGTTCGGGGACGGTGGTGGCGCCGCCGAGGTCGAAGGTGATCTCTCGGCTGCCGTCCGCCCGGATAGGCGTGGCCTCGATGATGTGGATGGCGTTGGTGAATCCGGCTGCGGTGAGCGCCGCTCGGAGCTCTGCCTCGTCCTGCTCGGGGTCGGCGGCGACGCCTGCCGTGAGCTCGTCGATGTCAGCAGCGCCGGCAGCGAGGGCGATCTGGGCGGCGGGCCGGCCGTTCCAGGCGCCGATGCCGAGGGCGGTGAGGGCGAGGCCGAGGTCGACGAGGAGTCCGCCGGTGGCGGCACCGACGAGGGTTCCGGCGCTGGCGGTGGCTGCCCAGCCGCTGGTCTTCAGGCCGTGGAAGAGGCGGTGCCGGCGGTACTCGGCGCGGTGCTGCTGCAGCATGGCCCTCGCCTTGGCCTCGGCGGCGGAGTCGCCCTTGGCGGCCTTCAGGTCGGCCTTGGCGGTGGCGATCTGCTGCGGCCAGCCGTCGCGGTAGCCGTCGACCCAGCGGCGGGTCAGATGCCAGTAGCCGCGGCCGATCTGCGGGACGTACAGGCGGTGCTGCCGGGCGTGGTCCCACACGGCGGTCAGCCACGCCGGCCGGGCGGCAACGACGTCGCCCTGGTGCTCGACGACCGTGCCCTCGACGGGCTGCTCGGCGTTGTCCTTGACGAGGGTCAGCGCGGGCCGCTCAGCGGCCGGCTCGGAGTGCGGGGCGGTGGTCATGGCGGCGTACCTCAGCTCTGCTCGGACTGGATGGCGTCGCGGAGACGGATGGCGTAGTCGGTGCGGCAGCCGACGGCTTCCCGGACCTTGCGGGCGCTGAGTCGGTCGGCTCCGCCGAGGGCGTCGGCGAGCTTCCTGACCGTTTCCAGGTGGGCCGCGCCGAGGGGCTTCAGCGCCTCGTCTCCGGCCGATCCCCGATCGGGGCGCTTCCCTTTACCCCCAAGGGCTCCGGGCGTCTTGGAGGGCCCCTGAGGCCCCTTGTTGGAAACGGCTCCAGCGGGGCCGTCCTCGCCCCCGGTCTGAGTCGGGAACAGGTCGGCGAGGAGGTGCTCCACCGCGACCCGCTCGGGGGTCATCTCGGCCGCAGCCATCACTCCCGCGAGTTCGGCCTCGGCCTTCAGCCGTCGGTCGAGAACGTTCGCGGTGACACCGAGCGGCCCGCCGTACAGGTCCCGCCACGCGGCGGCGAACGCCTCGGCCCGGCGGGGCGCCCCGGGCAGGGACATGAGGGCCTGCATCCGGTCGTACACGTCGGGGAAGCGGACAGCTGCCGCAGCTTCCTTCCACGCCGCATCGCGGTCCATGGAGTCCGCGGGCGCCGAGGCCAGGATTCGCCGGTAGGCCTCGTACTCCTTCGGGAACATGGCCCGCCGGTCGCGGTCCTGCTTCTCCAGCTTCTTCGCCTGGGCCTGCTCCTCGCGGGCCTTGGCCTTGTCGGCTGCACGCTGGGCGGCGTCACGGTTGTCTCCGGCGGTGCGGGCGTCGATGAACTCGCGGACCTCGACCAGGGCGGGCCCGACGATCGATGTCGCTGCGAGCGCCAGGCCGGCGATCGGGCCGAACAGCTCGGCGCCCTTGCTGCCGTTGATGTAGCCGGCGAATCCGGCCAGCAGCCCCGTCATGATCCAGAACGGCCAGCGGGCGAAGCCCTTCCGCACCGCCCACTGGGTGCCCTTCACCGAGGTGAAGGCGAGCAGCTCCAGGAAGAACGGCAGCGACAGAAGGTACAGAGAGGGCTCGTCGGCGCCGCCCGGCGCCCGCAGCCCGAGGAAGTACATGGTCAGAGACGGCAGCGAGGTAACCAGACCGAGAACGAAGATGACGGTGACCAGGCGCTTGAACGTCTCGCCCTTGTCGAGGGCGGCCTCTCGGCGCTCGTTCTTGCGGCGCCTCTTCTCGTCGTCCGCGTCTTCCTGAACGGCATGGAGCTGCTTGGCGAGGCGGGCCTGCTTGACCTTCTCGGCCAGTTCGTCGGTCTTCGTCTTCGCTGCCCCGGCGGTCAGGCTCTGCGCGGCAGCCTGAGCCTGCGCTTCGAGGAACGCCGCCTCGGCGCGGGTCTTCGCGGCGTCGGCCTCGCGCTCCTCCCAGGAGCGGTAGCTGCTGCTCACGGTGATCAATCCCTTCAGGTTCCGGTGGTGCGCTGCTGCGTCGGGATGGTGGTGGGCTTGACGAGGCGGATGGTCGGCGGACCCGGCTCGACGCTGGACGCGACGACCGCGAGGGCGGCAAAGATGACGAGGGCGAGCCGCCACAGGAGCGACACCTGCGCGCCGAAGATGAAGGCCAGGCACCCGAAGACGGCGAAGGCGATGGCGGGTCGGCGGGCCTGCCGCCAGTCGACGATCACGACCACACCCAGAGCTCGTTGGCATCGGAGGCGCGGACGGCGGACTCTCCGATCCGGCGGGCGATCCGGTCCCAGCCGCGGGGAAGGCTTCCGGCGACCTTGAGGAGCGCCTTGCCGTACTTGACGGCTCGCGCAGGAGGGATCTCCTCGTAGCCGTCGCGGCGGGGAGAGAACAGCGGCCGGAGGGTCACCCAGGTGGTGAAGCTGGCTGCTCGCTTCACCTCCACGCCCAGCTCCATGATCTGGGTGGCCGACAGGGTCGACTCGGTGCCGTCGTGGGAGATGCGGTAGCCCATGGGGGCTCCTTCCGGTTAGTCGGTGGTCTTCTTGTCAGGGCGGCACCAATCGCAGCCCTCGTCGCACTCTTCGATGTGGCCGCCGAGGACTAGGTCGGACACGGTCGCGGCGATCCGGACGCCCACCTGCCTGCCAAGGGCCCAACCTGCGTTGTGGATGACGACGGCGGCCGTGTCCTTGGCGGCCCGCAGGCGGCTCACGCGGCGGCGGGCTGGGTGAGGCCAGCGAGCTGGTCGAGGAGACGGCCCTCCGGGTTGTGGGCGTCGTAGTCGGCGGCCTTCGCCTCGATCCGGGCCATGTCCAGCAGGTCGCCGGCACGAAGGGCGGTCAGGTACTGCTCGATCAGACGGTTCTCGAACTGCATGGCGGGTCTCCTAGGCGGCGTAGTTGCGGGCGGTGAGGTAGGCGCCGACCTGGTCGGCGGCCTTCGCGAGGTAGTGGTCGGCGGTGGCGAGCGACTGCGGGGTGGTCTCAGCGTCGAAGAGGTGGCCGGCGGCGATGTCGAGCAGCCCAGACCCTTCGATGCGGGCGTCGAGAAGCTCCTCGCTGGCCGCCATCACCTGCTCGGCGAACGCGACGAGTTCGGTGGCCGGCGCCTGCCGGACGACGGCAGCGATCGGGGCGGCGTAGGTGGCGAGGATCGACTGCGGGGTGGCGGCCATCGGTCAGCCCTCCATGCCGGCGACGAGCGCGTCGCGGGCGGCGGCGAGGGTGGCGATCTGTCCGGCCAGCCGCGGGTCGGACGAGAGGAGCGCGATCGCCTTGTTCGCCTCGGCGACCGCACGCTCCAGGACCGTCTTGGAGGCGCCCCGCGGGTCACGCAGGGCGGCGTCGAAGTCGGCGGTGGACAGGCCGGCCTCACGGGCAGCCTGCAGGAAGTCGTTGCTGGGCATGACGGATCTCCTCGCGGTGGGTCAGGCGGTGGGACGGGCCAGGGAGCGACACTTCTCCGCGTGCGCCTGGGCTTGCTCGTGGATCTCGGCGAGCGTGAACGGGTTGCCGAAGGGGCCGGTGTATGCGCCTCGGCTGGTGCCGGGACAGGCGGTGCAGTGCCAGTGCGGGGTGGCGCCCGAGGTGATGTCGACCGTTGCACCGCCGACGGTGACGTAGCGGCCGATAACACCTTCCGGCCAGGCGGGCGAAGCAGTTCCGGGCATGACGGATCTCCTCGTGTCGAGGTACGGAAAGGGAATGGGGTGCCGGGGCCGCAGGCAGGGGGTAGGACCGCCGACCCCGGCGGCAAAGGGGGGAGCTAGCGCTTGCTGCCGGAGCGCTTGTTCTGCTCGGCGAGCTTCTTCGACAGCTCCTCGCGCTCCTCGTCCGTCATCGCGGACGGGCTGACGAAGGAAGCGGCGGCGTGGGCGTCGATGTCGGCCTGCGACATCGGATACGACCAGGCGATGCGGCCGGCGCCGACTTTCTTGCCAGCGGCGATCAGGCGACGCTGCGGGACGGCGGCCTCGACCGTGGGGGCGCTCACAGGGCACCACCGAAGGAACGAGCCTCCAGGGATGCCGGCAGCGGCAGCATCGGGGTGCCGAGCAGGCGACCGACGAGGTAGCGGGCCATCGTGTCCCGCTCGCGGGCGCTCTGCTTCTTCGGCAGCACGACCTGGATCGGGCCGGCGCTCTGCCTCAGGGCCACGCCCTCGAAGTGCTCGTACTCGGTCGGCGCGTCGATGATCTCCGCGTTCGTCTCCGCCAGAAGCTCCGACAGCGGAGCCGAGAAGAGACGGGCTGGGGTGAGGGGCAGGGCAGGTGCTGCTTCGGCGCGCAGGTGCGCGCCGCTAAGCTTGGCGTTAGCCATCAGGGTCTCCCTAGCAGGTACCTGATCGGTCAGGGCCGGCACGCGAGGTGAGAGTCGCAGTGTTCGGCCCGCTTTAAGTTGTGGCTGCCGTCCGCGGACTGGGTCCGGTGAGAGTGAACGACGACTGACTTCAAGCGTTTGCTTGGAGCCCGCTGGTGAAGACAGTAGGCCGGTCTCGGATCCCCGTCAAGCAGAAGCTTGTAGCGAGTCGAAATGTTGCCTACGCTCTCCCCATGACCGAACTCCTCGAGCACCAGCGCGCGGCGCTGATCAGCGATCTGGCCGCCCTCGCCGATGGCCCTGCCGACCGCTTTCGGAAGCTCGACGAGCTCGGCAAGCTCCTTGCCGCCGACATCAAGAGGGCCAAGGCGGAGGCGGTCGTCGAGCTGCATGAGGGGCGCTCCTGGAATCAGGTGGGCGCACTCCTCGGCGTCACAGGCTCGCGAGCAGAACAGCTCTCGCGAGCCTCTAGATAGTCGCTGTAGATGCACGCCTGGTAGTCAAGCCGATGCAGCCAGAGGTAGCCATGAGCGCCCGGTGCAGTGTGAGCGCAGCGACAGTGCAAGATCCCGGATCCGATCAAGCGAGGGGCGGACAGTGGAAGTCATCGAGTGGACCGGCCGCACGGCGTGTGCTTTGCAGCAGGCCCTCCGAATGACCAACGAGCAGTTCGCTCAGCACCTCGACGTCGGGGTCCGCACCGTCGCCAGCTGGCACAGCCAGCCCGACATGGTCCCGAAGAACGACAGCCAGCAGCTCCTCGACACTGCCTACGAAAGGGCCCCTGCTTCGGTGATCCGCCGCTTCGCTGCCTTATGCCGGCCAGCCCCTGAGGCTGCTCAAGCTCAGGCCTTCCGCGTGGCGGTGGCAGTGGTGACCCGTGACGAGGACGTGCTGCTCGTCTGCCGCCGTGGTGACGACGCCCTGTCGTGGCAGTTCCCGGCCGGCACTGTGAAGCCTGGGCGGCCCGGCGCCGTCGTGGCGGTTGAGGAGACCCGGGCGGAGACCGGCGTCCGGTGCGCGGTCCGCCAGCGACTCGGCGAGCGAGTCCACCCCAAGACAGGGGTCCTGGTCGAGTACTTCGCCGCCGACTACCTGATGGGCGACGCCGAGAACTTGGACGTCGAGGAGAACATCGAGGTCGCCTGGATTCCCCGCCGCGACCTGACCCGCTTCATCCCTGAGCAGCAGATCTATCCGCCGATCCTGGAGGCGCTGGCATGACCGAGACCACGACTGAGCAGGGCATCTCCACGGCGATCATCACTCGCGGCGACGCCGTCTTGATGATCCGGCGCCGGGAGCGCGAGGGGAAGCTGCTGTGGGCGTTCCCGGGCGGCGGCATCGAGGCTGGCGAGACGCCGGAACAGGCCGCAGTGCGGGAGACCGCGGAGGAGGTCGACCTGGAGGTCAAGGCCGTCCGCTCTCTCGGTGAGCGCGTGCACCCGCAGACCGGCCGGCACATGTCCTATGTCGCCTGCGAGGTCGTAGGCGGCGAGGCCCGGGTCGCCGACGACGAGGAGCTGGCCGAGGTCGCCTGGATCCGGTTGGCGGAGATCCCGGCCTACGTGCCGTGGGGACTGTTCGGGCCGGTGCAGGACTACCTCGACGAGACGCTCGGCGCCTGACCGCAGACGCAGAGACGGCCCGCCACCAATCGAGTGGCGGGCCGTTCGTGTTACCCCATCAATCTGTAAGTGCTCTATGTGCAACCTGAGTTGTGTCCCTGGACACATTGCCCGGCCGTGCTGTTGTAGGCGCCCGGCGCAGCGGGCAGCGTTCGGTGGTTCACTGCCAGTGTTCAGGGGGTTGGTGTGGTCGTTTGTCCGCAGGGTGGATGTGGTTCGTCGAACGTTGTGGATCTTCCGCATTACTGGAAGTCGCTTCCGGCGGAGTCGCCGTTGAAGGGCGAGTACGCGCCGCCCGCGGGCGGCGAGGCGAGCTACTGGGTGTCGGTTGCTGTGGTGGTGCTGGGCATTGCGACTGCGGCATCGGGTGCGGTCGGGTTGGGGTTGGCTGTGATCGTGGCTGGGGTCGTTTGGGGTGCTGTCGTGTACCGGCAGGCAGCGGAGGCAGAGGCCCCGCTCGAACGGTTGCACGACTCGCGGGTCTGCCTCGCCTGCGCGAGCAAGTTCTGACGGCCTGACCCGTAGCGCCAGCGAGCCCTCCACCCGTTTGGGTGGAGGGCTTTGTCGTGTCAGTGGGTGCCGGCCCAGTTGATCTGTACTGGGGTGATGCGGCCTGTGTCTCGGTTGACGAGGAGGCTGATGAGGCCGAGGCCGTCTCCGAAGATGCCTTCGCGGGTGAGTTCGTCTTCTTCGCCCCACGGGTGGGTGGCGGCGATGGGGTCGTGTTCGAGTTGGTCGATGTACTCGAACAGGGCGACTTGCCCTTCGAAGGGCAGCCCTTCGATCATTTTCATCGTGTGTGGGCTGCGGCTGAACTGCCAGTTCACGCTGCGTTGTGTCCTTGACGGCGTTGGGCTTCGATCCGGGCCTTGATTTCTTCGTACCGGGAGACGCTCTCTCGGGTGTCCTGATCGTAGCCGTCTGGTAGCCGTCCGTGTTCCCGAACGTGGTCGCGGACCCTCTCGAGCTCGGCGTGACCTGCTTCGATGTCGGTGATGAAGCGGACCCAGCGCGCGAGGATGTCTGGCAGTTTGCTCACTTCTGTGAAGGAGACTTGCTGCTGGAAGGTGGCGCGGAGCTCGGGGTACGGCAAGGCGTGAGTGATGCTGTCGATGGTCCACGTGTGGCTGCTCATACCTCGACCTTTGAAATCACGAATCCCATAACCAGTGCAGTGGGTTCGAGGTTAGCGGCAGCTGTCCCAGGTTGGACGCCATCACCTCCGGATTTTCGTAGGTGCCTTGTGTGGTCTGTGGCCGTGTACGGCGTGTGATGCCGTGGCCTGAGGCGTGTCCTGACCTGCTGTTCGTCGGTTGTCTGGTCGTGGAGACTGCTGAGCCGATCACTGGCGACTACCCCGTCGAGCCTCGTCTGCCGTTGTTGACTGCTGCGGAGGCGCGGCAGGCGGTCGGGTTCCTGCAGCTGCTGGAGTCGTTGGACCTCACCCCGCGGGGCCAGGCCGCCGGCCAGCTGGCGGCAGACCTGGCCCGGCGGCTGCCTGCGGAGTAGTGCTGCTGAAAGTCGGCGTCGCCGAGCCCGTGCCCTGGACAAGCGCTGGCCGTTGACCCGGCATGGGGCGTAAGGCGCGTATCCGAGGCCGGTTGAAGTGTGGGCGCTGTGGGCGGTTGGCTCCGCGCGACTTGAGTTCCGCGGCTGCGGAGGACTGGAACGGCAAGTGGGAGGGTGGCCGTCTGGTTCTGGTGTTGTGTCCGCTCTGCCAGACGCCGGTCGATTCGGCTGAGGCGGAGGCGAATGCGGCGGAGCTGCGCGTGGGAGTTGAGGCTGGGGCGCATTTCGTTCCCGACCCGGTGGTCTGCCTGACGGGGACCTGGGACCTGCCCGGGACGCTCTTGTACGGCGCGGAGCATTTGCGGCGTGTGGTGCTCTCTGGCCAGTCGGCAGGCCTCCATGTGTTGGAGAACCTGCCAGTTGGCACTCGTTGTGTCGCCACGGTGGGTGGAGTGATGATCCACTTGCCTGGTGGGGCGGTCGGGCGGTAGGTCTACGCTGCGGCCCGCCTGTCTGTGAGGTTCATGCGCAGGATGTCTCCGCGGCCGTAGTCGGCGCCGCAGGCCAGGCAGGACTCGCCGCGGGTGTTGAGAGTGAACGGCACTGCATGCCCGCAGGGGCAGGCGACGTGGAGCTTCCGGGCCGGCTTTTCGCCGCCAGTGATGCCGGCGAGGGTGCGGTGGATGGAGCCGACCTCGTTCGCGAATTCGTCTGCTGCGGCGTGGTGTTCGACGGCCCAGGCGAGGTTGTACCTGAGCGTCCTGCAGGCGCCGGTGACGCGGTCCTGGAGGGTGCCCGTCTCGTGCAGCTCGGCGTGCCCGTGGTGCTCCCAGTCCCGGACCCAGGACTGCAGGGGGGCGAGGATGGGCCCAGTTTCGAGCTGCAGCTCGAGGACGTCTTCGCGGAGGGGGGCGGGGGCGGTTTTGCTGCCGGAGACGGAGGGCCCGGTGGAGGCGCCGCGGTACAGATGCTGGGACAGCTGGCCGTACATAGCCGGGATGGCGACGAGGGCAGTAGCGATGCGGTCCTCGCAGGGCCGGCACAGGTACCTGCCCCATTCGTGATCGCGGAGGTCGCGGGCGCAGCGGGTGCAGAAGGCGGACTCGTTCACGGCGGCTCTCCTTGCGGCGGTGCGGGTGCGGGCGGGGCCGGGTCAGGCGGTGAAGCGGCGGGTGGGGATGCCGGCTTTCTCGGCGAGATCGGCGGTGTGGGTGGCGCCGCGGCTGCCGTTGCGGATGAACGCGAGGCACAGGTCGGCGCCGAGCTGGACCATTTCGGCGTTGCGGCGGAAGCCTGCGGAGCGGTCGAGATTGCCTCCTGGCCGCCAGTTCGCGGGGTGGGCTTCCTCAATGACGTCGTCACCGAGGAAGGCGCGGTTGAAGGCCCATGCCTTGGCGATGGCGTCGGCTCCCTTGAAGCAGTCGCCGTGGACGATGACGAGCGTCCGGTCGGTGGGCAGGTCGGCGAGCGCGCCGTGGATGGCGGCCTCGTCGGTCCACTCTCGACTGCCGGTGATAAGGACCCTGTACGGATGAATCACGGCTGCTCCTTGGGTTGGTAGGCGGTGAGGGCGTCGAGTACGGCGTGGGCGCAGTCCGTGCCGTTGTGGTCGTCGATCCAGGTGCGGGCGGCGGCTTCGGCGAGTTCGAGGGTGTGTTGGAGTCGGCCGAGTTCGAGTCCGCGGTCGACGGCCTTGCGGCGCCACGTCTCGGCTTCGTCGTTGCGGAGGCCGGTGAGTGCGTGGGCGATGGCGTGTTGGCCTTCGATGGGGAGCCAGTAGCCGCTGGCGTTGAGGGTGCGGGCGATGGTGTCGCGGATGACGTCGCGGGGGTCGGGGCCCTCAGCGCCCGTCTGCGGGCCGTTCGGCGCCTCGTTGGTGTCGTTGGTCATTCGTTGGCTCCTTCGTCGCTCTGGTGGCTGCGGAGGGCTGTGTAGCCGCCTTCGGGGGCGGGCCAGCCCCACAGTTCGCCGTAGGGCTTGTGGCGGGCGATGAGGCCGACGTCGGTGGGGTTGTTGCAGCGGCCGCCTTTGCGGTGGGCGTCGAAGGCGCTGAGGCTGCTGAAGGTTCGGTGGCAGCAGCTGGCGTGGGAGCGTTCGGTGCCGGTCCACCAGCGTCCGCAGGTTCCGTGGGTGATGGCGTTCTTGGGGAGGGCGGTCTGTCGGTGTTCCACGGGGATGGCCTTTCCTGCTCGAAGAGTTTTGGTCAGGAGCGCTTGGGGGCTCGCGGCGGTCCATCGCTGAGTCCGGACCGCTCGCGCGCCGTCTGTGGCGTCAGGGGCTAGGCCGCTGCCTGTGGGATGTGGATCTGGTCGATGCCGAGTTCGCCGACGGCGAGGGCTATGGCTACGGCTTGGGCTCGGTCGGCGGCGCCGAGTCGGCGGTAGGCGACGGTGAGGATTTCGGCGACGCTGTTCGGGGTGATGCCGAGCCAGGCGGCAATGGCGGCGTTGGTGTTGCCGTTGGCGGCCAGGGCGAGGACTTCTCGTTGGCGGCGAGTGAGGTCTGCCATCACAGGCTCCTGATGACGTCGTGTACGGGTCGGTGGGTGGGGGTGTGGGGGCGGGCGACGCTGCGGCCGTAGTCGGCGAGGATGTGCCGGGGTTCGCAGCTTCGGCGCCAGGTGCCGTTGCGGGCGTCGGCTTCGGCCTCCCAGTCGTCCGGCCAGAGCGGGGGCTGGTGCATGGGTTCCTCCGTGTGGGGCGCGCCCGCTGGTCTTGGCGGACTGGGCGCGCCCCATCGCTGTGCGCAGCTACTGCTGGGGCTTCTGGTGGGGGCAGGGCTCGGGCGTGGGGGTGATCCAGGCGCTGGTGACGGGGAGTTCGGGGCCGTTGCCGAAGCGGACGTGGGTGATGTCGAGGCGGGCCCAGCTGGTAACGGTGAGGCCTTCGCAGTCGGGGCAGAGGGCGGGTTCGTCGCGGGTGTCGCTCACGTCTGCTCCTGCTGCTCGTCGAGGCGGGCGCGTAGGTCGGTCGCGACGCAGCGGTACAGGCGTCGATCGGGGGCGCTGGCGGTGATGTTGTAGAGGTGGTCGAGGAGGTCGGCGAAGGCGCGGACGCGTTCGATGGCGGCCTCGGCCCGCTCGGCGCGCTGGGTGGCGGTCTCCAGCTCGGGCACGATCTCCCGGACGTGCCGCCGGTTGCTGCGGGCGACGTCGGTCATGGTGGTCAACTGCCCGTCGAGCTTGTCCCGCTCCTCGATCAGGTCGTTCACGCGGGCCTCGGAGGCGTCGTACATGGTGCGGAACCGGTCCTGCTCGGCTCGCGCCTCAGCGAGTTCGGCGCACAGCTGGTCGAGGGCGTCGTCGGTCATGTCGTCGAGCGGGATGCGGTCGGTCACGGCTGGTCTCCGAGGATGGCGCGGGCGACGGTGAGGGCGTCGTGGGCGTTCTGATCGAGGGCGCCGTCCTGGAACTGCTCGCCGAGGTACTCCTGCATCTCGCTGGCGATGTTGGCCTGCCGTTCCAGAAGTACGGCGAGGGCGCTGCCGACGCCGGGGTGCATGGCGGCGATGTACGGGAGGTCGGCGTCCTCACCGGTGTCGGCGCAGCTGCGATCGGCCACGATGACGCCCTCGCCGTCGCCGCAGCGGATGACGCGCTCGGGGGTGATGGTCCAGGTGCCCGGCGAGGCGAGCGAGGCGGCCTTGGCGTATCCGCGGAGGCGGATGGCTGCGGCGCGGAGGGTGTCGGCGGGGCTGGGCTGGGTCACAGGTACTCCCCGGGGTCGATGGTGTCGACGGGCCGCTGCTCGGCCTCGTCGTCGTGGAGGTGGGCGTAGGGGTTGCCGTGGCCGGGCGCCGGCTCGGGCGGGACGGTCATCGGGGGCTCCGGCCACTGCCACCCGGTCACGACTCGGCCCCGGCGGCGGGCTGCTGTGCCCGCTGAAGTGCGGCGTCCCAGAAGTTGCGCAGGGCGTCGATGGCGGTGTGCACCTCGCGGGTCAGGGTGCCGCCGCTCTCGGTGATGGCGCGCTGCAGGGCGAACAGTTGGGGCATGTCGTTGGGCGGCTCGGTGGCGGTCTGGGTGTCCTGCCGCCCGACGGCGCGCTGCAGGTGCCACACGTCGCTGTAGCCGAGCCGGCCGCCCTGGCAGTCCATGTCCGGCGGACAGGCCGCGTTCGCGCCGACGAGGTTGAGGCAGAGGCAGCGGTGCCAGCGCTTCGAGCCGTGGTTGACGCCGTCCTCGCACTCGGTGCCCGGGGCGTGGGCGGCGTGCCCGCAGCCACAGCGCTCGTCGGCGGCCGGTTGTGCGGTGGCCTGGCGGGCGGCGGACGGCGTGGGCCAGACTGCCGGGCACGAGTGTCGCGTTGTCGTGCCGCACTGTCCGCAGACGTAGTTGACGGTGGTGGCGGTCATGGTGGTGCTCCTGTCGTGGGATGGTGGTGGGAGGCCGCCCCGCCATGCCCGCGGGGCGGCCGGCTTACGTGCTTAGGACGGGGTGTTATCGACAGCGGTGCGGAGCAGCCAGACGACGAAGGCGGCGTGCTCGTCACCGGCGCTGCCCGGCAGGGCCTCGATCTCGTCGGCCGCGCGCCGCAGGATCCCCCGGAGCGAACCGAGGCACTGCTCGCCCTGGTGCCACTCCATTGCCGGGTTCTTCCGCGTCCCGTGGTCGGGACAGGACGGGTCGGGGATGATCCCGCCGCACGCCTGCACCGGGCAGCGGCAGGACGACGACGCCGCGGCGTAGGGGATGGCGTGGCGGATCATGCCGGCCGCCCGGTGGTGAGGAGCAGGTGCACGCGGGCCGCGGTCTCGGTGATGGTGTCGGCGCCGAGGGGCTGCGGGTCGGGGACGTGTCCAGCGTGGCCGAGTCCCCAGTCGATGCCGGCGCGCTCGGACCAGCCGATGTACAGCTCTTCGCCGGGGTCGGCGCCGAGGGGCTGCATGGCGCGGGGGGTGAGGGCGATGGTGATGGCGGTCTCGTGGGCGTCGGTGACGGTGTGGTCGTAGGCCTCGATGGCGTCGGTGAGGGCGCGGACCCAGGTATCGGGCATCTCGTCGGTGATGGGCAGGTCGGTCACGGTGGTCTCCTGTGGGTGGTGGTGGAACCGGATGAGCGGTCAGGCGGCGGGCTTGCGGGGCTCGACGATCCAGCCGGGTCCGCCGTCGCGTTCGCGCTCGTCGCCGTAGGGGGGCCGGTAGCGGAGTCGGTAGGTGTGGTGGTCTTCGGCGGGGTCGAGTCGGACGATCTTGTTGGTGCCGAGCTGGTCGGCGAGGGCGAGGAGAGGGTCGGCGCCCCATTCGGTGAGGGCGTTGAGGGCGTCGGCGAGGTCCTGCCATCGGGTGTGTTCGATGGCGTCGTACATGCGGGCGATGGTGGTGTCGTCGTGCTCGGGCATGTGGGTCTCCTTCAGGCGGTGGGGGTGCAGAGGGGGCAGGTGGGTCCGGGGCTGGGTCCGGTGGCGGCGGTGCCGCAGGGCCAGGCGCCGGGGCGGGCGATGTGGTAGCACGGCTGCTCGTCGTGGGCGGCGGTCCGCTGCTTCGGTGCCTTAGGCGCGATGCCGGCGGCGAGGAGCAGGAGGCGGGTGACGTCGCCGTCCTTGCGGGCCTCGGCGAAGTCCTCGGGGGTCAGTTCGGTCATCGCAGCCTCCTAGGTCTGGGCCATGTCGACGAAGCGGGCGTAGTGGCCCTGGAATGCGGCCGTGATCGTTGCCGTTGGGCCGCCGCGGTGCTTGCCGACGATGAAGTCGGCCTCTCCAGCCCGCGGGGACTCGACCTCGTAGGCGTCCTCGCGATGCAGCAGGATCACGATGTCGGCGTCCTGCTCGATCGATCCCGACTCCCGCAGGTCAGACACCATCGGTTTCTTGTCGGTGCGCTGTTCCGGGCCGCGGTTGAGCTGGGCCAGGACGATCACGGTGATGCCAAACTCCTTGGCCAGCAGCTTCAGCTGCCGCGACAACTCAGAGACGGCGACCTGGCGGTTCTCCGCTTTCGGCGCCTGCATGAGCTGCAGGTAGTCGACGATGACGAGACGCAGGCCGGCGGTACGGACGAGGTGACGGACGCGGGCCCGGAGGACCGGCATGGTCAGGTGGGCGTTGTCGGAGATGTAGAGCGGCGCCTCTTTGATCGCCCGACCCCGCTTGGCGAAGCGCTGCAGGTCGTCATCGGTGGCAATGCCCTGCTTGATGTGGTGAAGGGCGACGCGGGACTCGGCGGAGACGATCGAGGTGCCGAGCTCGTCACGTCCCATTTCCAGGGACTCGAAGAGCGTGGTGATCCCGTGCTTCACTGCGGCGGCGCGGGCGAGGCCGAGACCGAAGGTGGTCTTGCCCATGGCGGGCCTGGCGCCGACCACCACCATCTGACCACCCGCCCACCCGCCGGTGAGCAGCGCGTCGAGGTCCATGAATCCGGTGGGAACTCGGTCGTCGGTGGTGGGCGGGGTGACGGCCCGTTCGAAGACTGCTTCGAGGACGTCGCCGACCTGGATGTAGCTGTCGTCGGCGGCCTGGCGGACGACGCCGTCGAGTTCGGCCTGCGCCTCGGCGATGTCGGCGTCGGGGTCGAAGGCTGCGGAGCGGGCTCGGGTGATGGACGCGTGGCCGTGGGCGTTGAGGCGGGCGGCGACGGCCATCTTGGTGATCCGCTGGGCTGCCCAGGGGGCGGTGCTGGGGGCGGCGTCGATGTAGAGCTGGGCCAGTTCGTTCTTGTCGGCGGGAACGGTCGGCATGCGGCCGTCTGCGCGCCAGGCCTGGAGCTGCCGGTCAATGGCCTCCCAGCGGATGGCGCCGGGCTGAAGGTTGGCGCGGATCTCTTCGACGGCGTACCAGATCCAGCGGTAGCGGTCGATGGTGAAGTCTGCGGGGTCGAAGCCCTGCATCGCCAGCTCGTCGACGAGGTCGGTGCGGGCCATGATCGCGGCGGCGAGGATCTTCTCCGCGTCGGGATCAGCGAGGACGAGGCTGGCGGCCGGCTGGTCGTCGAGGGGGGCGTCCCACATGTCGGTGCTCATGCGGCGGCCCCAGCCCGGCGGTCGGCGCCTTCGAGGAGGAGCACTCCGCCGCGGAACATCTCGCGGAGCCGGGACTGGACGCGGTCGCCGACGATGTCACCGGTCGCGCCGGGCAGCACATCGCAGGTGACGAGACAGGGGCGGCGGTTGATGTACCGCTCGTCGAAGATCTCGTAGAGGCGTTCCTGGGTCCAGCCGGTCGGGGAGACGCGGGCGGCGGCGAGGTCGTCGATGTACAGCAGGTCTGCCTCCTGAAGCTGGCGGGTGAGGGTGCGGACGTTCCAGTCGGGGTTGTCGTGGCGGAGGGCGTCGAAGAGGGCGGTGGAGCGCCACGTCTCGACGCGGGGGCGGCGGCTGGTGCGGGTGATGTGGGCGGCGACCCAGTTGCGGGCGGACTGCCAGGCGGTGTGGGTCTTGCCGACGCCGATGGGCCCGGTGAGGAAGAGGCTGGTGGCCGTGTTGTCGGTCTGGGCGGCCCAGGCGGCGGCGTGGGGGTGGATGCCGATGTCGCGGCGGTAGAGGGCGGGGGTGGCGCGGAGGAAGGCGTTGACGGCGTCTTCGCGGCGCTCGGCGAGCACGGAGTCGCGGCCGTCGTCAGAAGTTGAGGGCATTCTGGATTTCCTCTTCGGTCATGTGGCTCATGTCGCGGGGGGCGGTCTGTGCGCCCACAGCCCGAAGGCGGGGCCGACCGTTCGGCTGGGGTGCGTGCTTGTCGAGGTAGCCACGGGCCTTCAGCCAGTTGGCGGAGAACTTGATGTAGCGCCAGTCCTCACACGCCTTCTCCTTGGCGTAGGCGACGGCGGCAGCGGTGATCTGCTCGGGGTCGACGCCAGCGAGGACGGCAGTGGTCCATTCCTCGAGGGTCTTGTCGTAGTCGCGGCTCTTCGGGTACAGCGCCCAGAAGTTGCCGAACTCCTGCTTCTCGGCGGCGGTGATTTCCCGGGCCGAGTGGGAGGCGGAAGAAGAGTCTTCTTCTTCCTGGTCTACCTGGTACTGGTTATGGGGTCCGGTTTCCGGACCCCTAGGGGTCCGGTTTCCGGACCCCTGGGGTCCGGTTTCCGGACCACTAGCGTTTCCGGCAGGGGTCTGGTTTCCGGACCCCTGGGAACCGCTAGGGGTCTCGTTTCCGGACCCCTCGCCGTGGCGTAGTGGTCCGGATTCCGCACCCCTAGAGCCGCCCTCGGGTCGGACATAGCCCACTGCTCCCGGGATCCGGTACAGGGCCGACCGCGTTCCTCGGTGCCCTTCCAACAGCTGCAACTCGCCGGACTCCAGCAGCCCGTCCACAGCCTTGATCACGGAGGAGCGAGCCGCGTTGGAGAAGCGAACGAGCTCGGTCGTGCTGGCCCTCACCGTGCAATCGGGACCGGTGATCCAGTTGGCGCAGGCCAACATCACGTGCCGGCCGGTGCCTTTCGACTGGGAGTAGTTCCACACCCAGTACATGGCGTCGATGCTCACGGGGCCTCTTTCAGTGCGGTGGGTGTTCTAGGCGGCGAGTGCTGTGGCGGGCTCGGCGTGCCGGTCGAGTTCTTCGCCAGTGACGGCTTCGACGAGGGCGCAGACGAGGATCTCGGCGGCGTTCGGGGTGACGGCGTTGCCGTACTGGCGGACCTTCTCCCGCTTGTTGCCGAGGACGATGTAGTCGTCGCTGAAGCTCATGGCCCGGCCGATCTCGTGCGGCTCGAGCATCCGAAAAAGCACGTCCTCGACGCAGATCTCGCCCTGGACGAGGGCGTACCTGTCGCGTGTGGTGAGCGCGCCGATCGGCTCGTGCACGGACCGCGGGGCCCCGTTGCCGTAGTACGGGATGAGCATGTGCTCCCAGGTGAGGAGCGACTGGTGGCCGGCCGTGGTCAGCGTCCGGAACGGCTCGGCCGGGGTGGTGCAGTGCTCGCCACCGTCACCCTTGCTGCCGTTGTTCCGCATGACCATGGCGGCGGGGGCGACGAGGCCGTGGTGGTTGCCGGAGGCGGTGACGGTGGCCAGCGACTCGGACACCGATCGGGCAACGGAGCCTCCGCCGCGGAGTTCGGCGATGAACGGCAGCCAGGCGAGACCGGTCTCGTTCCGCGTCGTCATCGCGCGCAGTGGGCTGCAGGCAGACGCCGCGCTCTTCCCGTCCCGCCCTTCGACGGGGACCATCAGCGGCGGCACCATGAGCGCGTCGTTCTCCCGCGTGGTCCGGGCGGGCATCGGCTCCGCGACGGACACGGCCGCGTCGCGCCATGTCCCTCCGGCCGGGACCATCATCGGCACCGGGCGGGCGAACTTCTTCAGGCCGGCCTCGATGCGGGCGATCGTCTTCTCCGCGAGGGGCTTGGCGCGGTCGCCGATGCGCTGCCCGGGGATGGACCAGTCGATCGCCGCAGCTGCGGGGAGCGCTTCGGGTTCGACGATCTGGTTGCGGCAGGACGTGTTCGGGCAGCGGTAGACGTACTGCTGCCGGTAGCGGCCCATGTCCCGCTTGGGGTCCTTGAACACCTGCATGGCCTGCACGAACGTGTCGCAGCCGGGGCACCAGGCACGCGGGCGGAGCCACTTGTCCCAGTTGGGGGTGCGGCCGAGGGACTCGTGCCAGTAGCCGACGTACAGCCGGTCCCGGGACTGTGGTGCGGCGTGGACGGAGCGCGGGTTGGCGTGCATGGAGTTGAGGGCGATGATCCGGGTGCGGTATCCGAGCTTGTGGATCTCGCCGATCCACCGGTCCCACTGGTCCCAGGCGCGGACGTCGGTGACGTTCTCGACGATGCCGGCCTTCACCAGCCCGCCGCGTTCCTGCACGCCGCGCAGGTACAGCGGCACTTCCTCCATCAGTGCGCGGGATTCCTCCTCGGGGGACGGCTCGTCGTCCTCGTCGACCGTGGTGAGGAGGTCGAGGAGGCTGCCCTGCATGGCGCCGGCGAAGTCCCGCTTCTTGCCCTTGGCGACGGACCAGTTGGTGCACTCGGGGGACGCCCAGAAAATGTCGGTGACGGGCCAGTCCCATACGGGCGCCTTGCGGATGTCGCCCTGGTAGTGGCTGGTGGTGGGGAAGTTCGCGGCGTGCGATTCGATGGCGAGCTTCCAGTGGTTGGCGGCACGCTCGACCCGGATGCCGGGTACGGCGTGAACGCCCTGACTGCTGCCTCCGGCGCCGCAGAACCAGTCCATGACGGTGAGGGCGTCGTTGTCGTGGCGGAACATTAGGCGGCCCTCCTGTAGTCGTCGCCGAGGCCCCGACCGATCAGGTCTCCGATGTACTTCTCGTTGGCGTTCATCTGCTTGGCGATGGAGGCGACCGACTCCCCGCAACCGAGCAGGTGGCGGATCTCCTGGCGCCGGAGGTCGTCACGGCCGCCCTTGGGGATGGGCCTATACGGCTCGCTGATTTCGGGCTGCTCGTTCGGGTTGTCGATGTCGTCCCAGGCGAGGGGGCCGTGCCAGTTACGTCGGCGGGCGCTGAAGACGGCGAAGTGAGAGGGTCCGGGGCGTCCGCTCCACTGCCTGTAGATCACAGCCATGCCCTGGGCGACAGCAGCCGAGACGGTGGGCGGCTCGTGGTCCAGGAGGCGACCCAGGTGGTTCGTTGCCATCGGCACCTGGGCCGCGACGAGGTAGATCGGGTAGCCGATGGCGTGCAGCGCCCGTCCGCGTCGGATCGTGCCCGTGCTGTCGACTCGGGCGTGAGCGGGGAGCCCCGTCGGGCCGGGTGACTGGAGGATCTGAGTGGCGATGCGGGGTGCGACGGTGGGTTGCCCGTTGAGGAGCTTGGAGATGTCGCCCGACGACTTTCCTACGGCCGCGCCGATCTGGGTCTGGGTGTACCCCTGGTCGACCCACTGCTGGAGTCGCTGCCGCACCGGTGTTGCGTCGACCCGGAGGGGCTGGCGGATGGTCTGGACTCGGTACTGCTTGCAGTACCGCTTGTTGGCTTCGACGCATTCGGGGCGTCGGCAGCCCTGGAGGTAGCAGCGGCGTTCTCCGTGCTGGCGGGGTGTGCGGGTCACTGTCCGTTCTCCTTCCGGGGGTTGGGGATGGTGGGGAGTGCGGCGATGGCTTCGCAGGTGGCGTGGTCGCGCTGGGCCCGGTAGTGGGCCATGTCGGCCCGGACTTGTTCGGGGGTGCGGACGAGGTGGCTGTGGCTGCTGGCCCAGCAGACGAGCCCGACGCCGGCGAGGAGGATCGTGCAGGCGAGCGAGATGGCGATCACGCGGCTGCCTCCGTGGGGGTGTGCCGGGCGCGGCGCTGCTGGGCTATGACCCAGCCCTTGACGCTGAGCTTCCAGACACCGATCCGATGGCCGTGGGTGTTCGCGAGGGTGGAGGGCACGACCCGCCCGGTGTGCTCGATGACGCCAGCGGTCCGCAGGCTGTTGATCACGGCGCCGAGGAAGCCGTGGGCCAGCTCCGGCAGCACGTCGCGAAGGTCGTTGGCGGAAAACTCGTCGTGGCGGGTGCCGTAGTGGAAAACGGCCTGCTCGACGAGGAAGCGGTCCCAGGACGACTGGTCGGCGATGTCTTCGAGCAGCAGGTCCTTCTCGGCGGAGGCGAGGCGCTCGGCCGGGGAGAGGCGGCGGGTCATGGCGGTGTCCTTCCGTTCGTGCTGTCCTGGGTGGTGGCGGCCCGCGATTCGGGCGCGGGCCGCCTTGGCGCTACTGGGCTGCCTTGAGGGCGATGCCTCGGGCCTGGATGTAGTCGCCGAGCGTCGTGGCCTGGCCCGTCGCGGGGTCGAGGAACGGCGTGGCCTGCAGCCCGCGGGACTCGACCTCGGTGCGCAGCTGGCCCAGCTCGTCGAGCGTCGCGTTCTTGGCGGTGGCCCGGTCGATGTATGTGGCCGGGTCGACGCCGACCGCGCCGTCGTTCAGCCAGTCCAGGAGGGTCTTGGCGATGTTGATGCCGTCCGGCCGCTCGACGACGAGCGCGTGGAGCTGGGGGCAGCGGGACTTGATGATGCTGAGCGTGTTGTCGGTGTCCATCTGGCCGACGACGTCGAACTCGTACTCCACGCCGCGTCGCTGTTCGGGACGGGTGCCGACACGGACGGGCTCCTTGCGGCCGTTGGCGCTGGTCTGCAGCGACCACTCGGTATGGGCGCGCATGGTGGCGACGACGTGGCCCGGGTACGAGAGCAGCGCGTCGACCATGGAGTTCTGGAGTGGGGTGCCTTCCTTCCAGCCGGCGAACGTGTTGCCGCCGTAGCCCTTCTTCGCTGCGCGGTCGACCTGCTCGAGGGTGCCGTCGGTGCCGGACCAGAAGTGGGTGAGGGAGTCGACGAGGACGGCCTCGTAGCCGGCATTTGCGGCGGCGGCCAGGGCGCCGATGAGGTTGCTGGGGTGGTAGGTGTGGAGCTGGAGGGTGTCGAAGGTGACGCCGTTGATGCCGGCGTACTTGGAGGCGGCGCCGCGTTCGGTGTCGATGACGGCGAACCGCTGGGCGAGGCCGTGGGCGATGCGGAGTCCGGTCCACGTCTTGCCGCTGCCGGAGACGCCCATGAGGGCCAGGCGGGCCTTGGCCTTCTCGCGGGTGGCGGGGGCGAAGGTGAAGTCCGCCTGCGGCGCCGTGGCGGCTGTGGGGCGCTGGTTGACGTGGTCGCTGATGCGGGACACGGGTGGCTCCTATCGGGCGGGCTGGAGGGAGCGGGTGGTGCCGTCTTCGTGGGCGGTGCGGTAGGCGATTCGCCGGCCGAGGTGGGTGGCGTTCCGGCCGCCGCCGAGGGCGTCGAGGAGCAGCGACTTGGCGTGGGTGTGCTCGGTTTCGGCGGCCTTCAGCTGCTGGTGGGTGACCTCGTAGCGGGAGGCGATGGGGCCGGGGATCTCGACGTCTTCAGCCGTGAAGCGGTCGACTTGTCGGCGGAGCGTGTCGTAGGTGCTGGTGCTGGCGTCGATGTCGGGCCGCTGGCCGTTGCGGACGCTGTCGAGGAATCGCTCGGCGCGTTCCCGCATGAGCTTGGCGTCGGTCTCGTCGTACTCGACGACGTGCTCGCGGTAGTCGTGGCCGGAGATGAGGACGGCGACGTGACACCGCTGGAGCCCGAGGGTGTCGAGCTGCCACTGGATCTGGCAGTAGTAGTGGAGTGGGACGCCGTTCTCCCAGCCTTCGCCGGTGGGGCTGGTCTTGACTTCGAGGAGTTCGGTGACGGCGCCCTGGCTGGTGGTGAGGATCCGGTCGGGGGTGGCTCGCTGCCAGTCGCGGTGGCGGTGTCGCCATGTGCCCGTCGGTTCGACGCAGTAGCCCTCGTGTTCGTCCTGCCACTTGGCGGCGACGGCCGGCTCAAGGCGGTTGCCCCACTCGACCTGAGAGGTGACGACGAAGGGCGGGACGGGCAGGCCGCTCTTCTTGTGCCAGAGGACGAAGGGGTTCGACCAGGGCGACAGGTTCATGACGGCGGCGATCTCGGTGGCGGTGATGCAGAGTCCGCCGCGTGCCTGCTCCCATTCGGGGGTGCCGGGGGTGTAGCTGCCGAGGAGGACCCCGGTCGGCGTATGGATGGTCACGCGGCGACCTGCCCGGCGGCGATCTGCTGGAGGCGGGTGACGCCGGCGGGGTCGTACTGAATGGCGACGACGGCGGCGACGTAGTCGGGGAATCCGGCGGCGAGGCGGTCGCGGTTGCCGGGGTCGGCCATGTCGATGGTGGTGATGAGCTGTTCGGTGAAGCTGCCGGGCTGGTAGCCGCCTTCGCGGCCGTAGTGGAAGAGGACGTGCGCCGCGGTCTCGGCGGGGATCGTGTGGTCCATCTGGGGCTCCTTGAGGGTGTGCGGGGCCAGGGCCGCCCCGGGCGGGGGATAGGGTGGGGCGGCCCTGGCTGGCGTGGAGCCGGTGGCTCGACACGCCGTTTGTGGGATTAGGCGGAAGGTCGGGCGGTCTTCCAGTCCGCCGCGGTGGCGCTGGCCTCGTAGCTGAGCAGGAACTGGAGGCTCTCGCCATCGACCGCGATCTCGGATCGGATCGGATCGGCGGGCATGGTCCAGTCCACCCAGTCGGCGATGAGGTGGGCGGTGTCCTCGGCGTGCTGCTGGTTTCGGCAGTAGGCGAGAACGAGACCGGAGTGGTGGGCCAGGCGCCAGTCGTTGCTGCCGGGCTCCTGGTAGGCGAGGAGGCCGGGGGTGGGCTCGATGGTGTCGGCGGTGGGGCGGGTGCTGTGCATGGGGTCTCCTGGTGGTTGCTGCGCCGGGGCGGCAGGACGGGGCACCGCCGGCCCGGCGGGTCTAGGCGGCGCGGGGCGCCAGGATGGGAAGCAGGTGGCTGGCGGCGTAGCTGGCGCTGGCCTCGGGCAGCCCGTGCTTCTCGATGAGGTGGTCGGTCATCGCCTCGATGGAGAGGACCTGGGCCGGGAGACCGACGCGGTGAGGGCACTGCGGCATCGGGCAACGCAGGTACTGGTCCATCACGACTCCTTGGAGAGGTGTCGCCCGAGGAGGAGCAGGGCGAGGGATGCGGCGGCCGTGGCGGCGACGGCGCGGACGGTGAGGAGGCGGGTCACTGGGTGCCTCGCAGGTCGTCGGGGATGTCGATGAAGCCGGCGAGGATGCTGGCGACCATGTCCGGGTCGGTGACCCAGGCCGGGACGACCGTGCGCGGCGCGAGGTCGAGACCGGCGAGCAGCTGGTGGCCCGCAGCAGGCGGTATCTCCGGCGCCGACAACAGCGGCGACAAGACATCCACCACCGGGCGGGTCATGACACGGATCCCGGGGTCCAGCCGGCGTAGTCGGCGTCGGTGGAGCAGCGGTCTCCGTGCTCGCAGGCGAGGCGGGCGAACGCGGCGTCGATGGGGTCGAGCTGGTGGGCCTGCTCGGCGAGACAGGCGCTCTTCTCGCGGCGGGCCTGCTCCGACTTCAGGTCGGTCAGCAGCGCTGGCAGCGCGACGTCCAGGCGCTCGATCGGGTTGATGCTCATGCCGCCACCCCGTTCGGTCGGACCGGGAGCTGCGGGTGGTGCGCGGCGAGGATCTTGTTGGCGCGGTGCAGCTCGGAGAGCGCGTACTCGCGGGCCTCGGCGTACTCCGGCTTCCGGCAGAGGGAGATGCAGTAGGCCTGGTTCGTGGCCTCGACCTCGGCCTGCAGGATGTGCTCGGGGATCTGGGAGCCGATCAGTGCGGCCACCCGGTCCGGGATCGGGACGGGCACCAACTGGAGGTGCGCGTGGTTCAATCGAGACATGTGAAGCCTCTTCCTTGGTTTGAGTGAGGGGTGGATCTAGGGCCGATCGCCGGTGTGTCAGAGCCCGGCGGCGGCCCGCATACCGCGCTAGGCGGCGAGGGATGCGAGCGGCTTACGGCCCCGACCGCGTCGGCCGCTGGGCGGCTGCACCAGGCTCGACTCGATGAGAGCGGCCCGGTCGGCCTTGGTGGTGATGACCCGGCGGCCAGGCTTGCGGGTGAGCCCGAGCTCCTTGAGTCGGCGCCGGACGGTCGGGACGCTGCACTTGAGGACGAAGGCCGTCTCCTGCACGGTCATGAGATCCGCGTTCGGGTCGTCAGGGGCGGTGGGGGTCTCGTACTTGAGGAACCGCTCGGACCTGTCGTTGTCGGCAGGCATGTCACTCCTTCTCTTCTTCGCCCCTGAGTGGGGCGGTTCGGCCGTGTTCTGCTGCTTCGAGTGCGTCGAACAGGCGCTTGTAGCGGGTGGGTCGCATCCGGGTGCGGGACCCGGTCTCCAGGTGGCTGAGGTACGACCGGCTTATGCGTGCGGCCTTGGCGAGGTCGTTGATTTCGAGACCCGCAGCCATACGCCGTTTGCGCAGCTCCGGCCCGTCCACCGGGAGGGTGGTTGGGGGTTGGTGCATGCCTTGAAGTTAGACCTACCTAGACCGTCTTGTCCAGCACTAGTTGGACTCCAGCTGGTGCTTGTTGGTCAAAAGATCGGCCTACCTGGGCGTTCGGTCGCGGTTCGGCACCCTTAGGTGGGGGTTAAGGGCAGGTCAAGGAATCGTCCTTAGTCGCCCCTGGTCCTGGCTGGCCCTAGCTGGCCCTGCCAATATGGGCTCATGGCACCCCGTGACCTGGACGCCCTCGCGCAGGCCGTCAAAAACCGCCGCATCGAGCTCCACCTTGGCTACAAGACCGCAGCCAAGGCAGCCGGCATCGCCCCCGACACCTGGAAGCGCATCGAGACCGGACAGCCAGTTCGCGAGCTCACCTACGCCAAAGCTGACCCAGTGCTGCAGTGGGCGCCCGGTAGCTGCGTAGCCGTCCTCGAAGGACGGTCACCCGTCCCCGTGACACCCTCAGAGACTGCACCCGGTGTCTCGATCTCGCCCGTTCCACCCGAAGCCCTCGACGCAGCGAAGGACGTCGTGCAGCTCGCCGCCATCGCCACCACCAGTGGACTGACGGCCGATGAGATCCGCGCTCTCAGCGAGAAAGTGGTTCGCGACCTCAAGGAGAAGGGGCTCCTCGGCGGCTGAAACTCGTCCGATGGTCGTACAACCTTTTCCGTTGCTCAGATGGTGACAAAAAAGGCTTCACAACTTCCGCCACAAGTAGTTCCAACTTCCACTTCTCGTGGCAGAGTCGTCACACACCCTCGAAGGCTCCCGCACCAACCCGACAGGGGGAGCCATGTTGAAAACGGACGCACTCATAGTCGACTACGGGCCAACCTTCCACGGGACGGCCGTCAAGACCGACAACGGGATCGTCTGCGTCATCCCTCGGCAGCTCCACCCCCACAGCGAAGCCGGAAACGTCTTGCGGGAGTTGGTACAGGGACTCGGAGGAAACTGTGAGCAGTGCAGTGGTTGCCCTCTCGGCGGCCGGCACTGAGATCATGGGAATCGTGGTGGCCCGGCGGTTGGGGAACCTGCCGGGCGCCGCGTCCTCCAGCAGCACAGAGGGGATCGGCGCATGGCCCGGATCGATCAGCACGTCCACATTGAGTGGCGAGGCGGCACGTGCAGAGTCAAGTGGTGGAGCGGCGAGTACCTCCCGAACGGGCGCAAGCGCTATGAGTCCAAGGGCGGCTTCACTGACGAGGAAGAAGCCTTCCGGCATGGCCAGGACAAGCTGTACGAGATCCGGCACGGCACCCACGTCAAGAACCGCGACGGCGCCACGCTGATGACGGACTGGCTGGACGATTGGCTTGCCGCCATGGATCACGCCCATCTCACGGAACGCCAGTACCGTTCGGTGATCGAGAACCACATCCGCCCGTACTTCAAGAAGCAGAACGCTTCGGTAGCCGACATCGACGTCCTCGCTTACCGGGCCTTCAAGAAGCACGTTCACAAGACCCTGAAGGAAGGCAGCGCCAGAAACGTCATGATGGTGCTGGGGATGGTCCTGGACGACGCCGTTCCGCGCCTCATCAAGACCTCCCCTGTCGAGCGCACGAGACGACGCGGGAAGTTCAAGAAGAAGCCCAAAGAGCGTAAAAAGGACATGGCGCCTGAGGCCGTTGAGCAGTTGGCCCGCAACGGGCGCACCTACTTCGGCGATGCAGGCTACGCATTCTTTTGGACGATGGCGATGACCGGCATGAGGCCCTCCGAGTTGTACGGCCTGACGAGGGAGTACTGCTATCCGAACTGGCCGGCATCGGACCCGCGTCTCGACCCGGACGAGGAAGAGCGCTACGAGGACGACGCGGCTCGCTACGGCGCCGCCGACGGCCTGATGCCAGCGATTCGAGTGGAACGTCAAGTTCAGTACGAGGGCAGTGAACTAGGCTTCTTCCCGCCCAAGTACCACTCCTCTCGGTCGCTCGTCATCCCCCCGTTTCTGGCATCGCTCCTCGTTGACCTGCTCAAGTCGCATGACAGCAAGTGGGTCTTCCCCGCCATACAGGGGGGCTGCCTGGGTGCGGTGAACTTCGACTACAAGTACTGGCGCCCCATCGCGGACGGCGCTGAGGAGCGAAGTGGGCCCCGGGTACGCAAGCCGCGGCAAGCGATGCCAGCGGTGCCGACCTTCAAGGGCAAGCGCCTCTACCTATTGCGGCATGGCCACAAGTCGTGGCTCGACGAAGACGGGCACAGCAAGTTCGCGATCGAGAGCCGCATGGGTCACGAGGTGCCAGGCGTGGAAGGCATCTACTCAAGCGTGACGGTTCCGATGGAGCAGGCCATCATGAAGAAGCTGCAGGAGCGCTGGGAACTGCTACAGGAGCGCCTGCGGGAGGAATCCGGGTCCTAGATCATCTCCCACTCGTTTCCCACGCCCCCTCCCCCATCTAGGGAAACCGCAGGTCAGGCGGTCAATGGCCCCCGATGGACCGACTTCCAAATAAACTTCCAGATGAAGTTGAGGGCCGTGATGGCGAGGGCGACGGGCCGGAGCGCGGGCCAGGTCACCGTGCGGAAGCGGCGCCACGCTCCGGCGCCGTCGAGGGCGGCGGCCTCGTGGAGCTCGTGCGGGGTGTTCTGGACGCCCGCGAGCAGGGCGACCGTGGTCTGCGGCATGCCGGCCCAGACGCCGACGAGGATCACGGCGGGCAGCGCGGTGCCGAGGCCGCTGAGCCAGGCGCGCCCGTCGCCGAGGCCGAGGTCGCGCAGCGTCTCGTTGAGGATGCCGGCGTCCGGGTCGTAGACGAGCCGCCACATGATGCCGACGACGACCTCGGGCATCGCCCAGGGGACGATGGCCAGCGCCCGCGCGAGCCAGCGCAGCCGCAGCTTCTGGTCGAGCAGCAGCGCGAGGCCGAGGGAGAGCAGGAACTGCGGGACGGTGACGCCGACCGCCCACACCAGGCCGATGCGGAAGGAGTCCCAGAAGAGGGTGTCGTGGAGCAGGTCCTGGAAGTTGAGGGTGCCGACGAAGCGGGTGGCCTGGGTGCGGCCGGACTGGGCGTCGGTGAAGGCGAGCGCGATGCCGTAGAGCAGCGGGCCGACGCTCAGCAGCAGGATCGGCAGCAGCGCGGGCAGCACGAGGAACCAGGCGCCGTGCTCGCGGAGGGGGCGGGGGGACCGGGTCCGCCCGGGGCCGGTACGGCGCTCCGCGGACCGCTTCGGCGCGGTCGTCACACTCACCGATCGACCCCCTGTGCCCGGTTCGCGACCTTGCCTGGGACTCGGTCATCGTCCTGACGTGCCGTCGGTTCGTCAAGGCGACCTGCGTGGATGGGAGACTTTGGCGCAATCGCACCGGCTGTCGCCGGGGACGTGAGGAGAGAACGATGGACGAGGCCCGGGCCCGGGAGATCCTGGCCGCCGCGGGACTGCGGGCGGCCGACGCGGCGCTGCTCGCGCTGGGCGAGAACGCGGTCTTCGCCCTCGGCGACCTGGTGGTCAAGGTGGGGCGCGACCCCGAGCTGCTGCCGCGCGCCGAGCGGGAGATCGCCCTGGCCGGCTGGCTGGAGAAGGCCGGCATCCCCGCCGTACGGGCCGCGGAAGCCGCGCCGCGGACGGCCGAGGGACATCCGGTGACCCTCTGGCACCGGCTGCCCGAGGCCGTGCGGCCCGCGGAGCCCCGCGACCTCGCCCCGCTGCTGCGCGCCGTGCACGCCCTGCCCGAACCGGCCGGTCTCGACCTGCCGCGCCGCGAGCTGCTCGGCGGCGTCGAGCGCTGGCTGCGGCTCGCGGGCGACGCGATCGACCCGGCCGACGCGGCCTTCCTGCGCGAGCGGCGCGACTCCTTCGCACCGGCCGCGGCCCGGCTCACCCCGCATCTGCCGCCGGGCCCGATCCACGGCGACGCGCTCCCCCGCAACGTCCATGTGGGCCCCGACGGGCCGGTCCTGGTGGACCTGGAGACCTTCTCCTCCGATCTGCGCGAGCACGACCTGGTGGTGCTCGCCCTGTCCCGGGACCGCTACGGCCTCGAACCGGCCGCCTACGACGCCTTCACCGCCGCCTACGGCTGGGACGTGCGCGACTGGGAGGGCTGTGCGGTGCTGCGCGGGGCCCGGGAGACCGCGAGCTGTGCCTGGGTCGCCCAGCACGCGCCGACGAACCCGAAGGCGCTCGCCGAGTTCGAGCGGCGGGTGGCCTCGCTGCGGGACGGCGACCCCGAGGTGCGCTGGTACCCCTTCTGACCCCGCCGGAACCGCCGGGACCCGCCGGGACCCGCCATCATGGTCCGGCGTGACCTGACATCATGATCCCCTGGGGAAGTGACCTTCCGGAACGGGGTGTTGTCATGCGGATGGAGTTGTCCGACGTCACGCTGGACGTCGAGGTGAGCGGTGAGGGACCCGTCGTGCTGCTGCTGCACGGCTTCCCGGACTCGCACCGCCTGTGGCGGCACCAGATCCCGGCGCTGAACGCCGCCGGATACCGGACCGTCGCGCCGACGCTGCGCGGCTTCGGCGGCTCGGACCGGCCGGAGGGCGGCCCCGAGGCGTACCACCCGGCCAAGCACGCCGGCGACGTGCTGGAGCTGCTCGCCCGCCTGGAGGTCGACCGCTTCCACGTGGTCGGCCACGACTGGGGCTCGGGCATCGCGCAGGGCCTCGCCCAGGCCGTGCCGGACCGGGTGGCGAGCCTGAGCATCCTGTCCGTCGGCCACCTCGCGGCCATCTTCGGCGCGGGCGGCTGGGAGCAGCGCCAGCGTCTGTGGCACGTGACGATGTTCCAGCACGAGGGGCTTGCCGAGGAGTGGCTGTCCCGGGACGACTTCGCGAACCTGCGCACCATGCTCGCCGACCACGCGGACGCGGACGAGGTCCTTCAGGTGCTGCGCGCGCCGGGCGCGCTGACCGCGGCGCTGAACATCTACCGGGCGGGCCTGCCGATCGAGGTCCAGCTTGCCGCACCGTCGGCGGAGGTGCCCCCGCTCACCGTCCCCGTGATGGGCGTCTGGTCGACCGGCGACCGCTTCCTCACGGAACGCCAGATGACCGGCACCGAAGCGCATGTGAACGGCCCGTGGCGCTACGAGCGCGTCGAGGACGCCGGGCACTGGCTCCAGCTGGACCAGCCGGCGAGGGTGAACGAGCTGCTGCTGTCGTTCCTGAAGGAGAACGGCTAGGAGAACGACGGGGAAAGCGGTCAGACGGACGGCCGGCACCGCCGGGACAACGGCTAGCCGGTCACCGGTGCGTGCGTCGGCACCGCCCCGCGCACCGGCCAGACCGGGTCGACGACGGCCTCCGGGTCTCCCTTGCGGCGCAGGAAGGCCTGGAAGTCCTCGGCCCAGTCGCGGTACCAGCCGATCTGCCGCTCGTGCAGCTCGGCCGGGTCGAGGGCGGCGACGGAGGCGTGCCGCCCGGCTATCGCGACCGCCACCCGGACCGCGGCGAGCGCGTCGGCCGCGGCCTGGTGGGCCCGGTCGAGCACCACCCCGTACTCGGCGCAGACCGCTTCCAGGGTGCGCTTGCCGCGCCGGTAGCGGTCGACGGCGCGGTCGATGGTGTACGGGTCGAGGACCGGTCCTATGGAGGCGCCGCCGAGCCGCTCGCTCAGCGAGGGCAGTCCGTGGCGGTGCAGCTCGGCCGAGAGCAGGGTCAGGTCGAAGGAGTTATCCGCGCACGACCGTGTCTCACGATCTCCCTCGTCGTTGATCGGCCAGGGGGGTGCGATCAGATGGAGATCTTCTTCACGGACCCGGGAGCGCTAGAAGCGGCTGGGGTCACCGATGCACAGAGAGCACTGGAAAAGCACGGGCTACATGCCGGTGCGCCTTTCGTCCTCAGCGATGACGGCAGCTACGACGTTCACCTGAACCGCTTCCTGTGGTCCTTGCCCACCCTCGGAGTGAGGTCGGCAAACTCCTGGCGGGCGTACGCTCTCGACCTGCTGACGTGGGGGCGGTTCCTCCACGAACATCGCGGCAAGACCGTCTGGCAAGCCGACCGTGACGACGTGACGGCCTTCCACCGGGCCCGGCGCATCTCGCCCGACCCCACTCAGGTCGTCTCGGCCTCCACCTGGAACCGGTCCGTCGCGGCCTTGGACAAGTTCTACACATGGGCGGCGGACGAGGGCCTGGTCGCGCGGACGCCGTTCAAGTACTACGAGAGCTCACGGCGAGCGGAATCCGGCCGGCAAGTGCCCGTCCGTAGCAACCGCGCGGCAGAGAAAGCCGCCAAGCGCGGGTCCGTCAAGTTCCTCTCCGTGACTCGATATGCGGCTCTCCGTGACATCGGGCTCCGCGGTCAACTGCCGGCAGGAGCGGCCGATCCATCCTTCCGTGGCCGCAACGCGGAACGCAACGCCGTCATGGCGGAGCTGCTGGTCACCACCGGCTTGCGCATCGAGGAGGCCGCGTCGCTCTGCTGGCCCGAACTGCCTGCCCCGGACCGCCAGGACGGAAAGAAGAGCGTGCCGTTCGACCTGGCGCCGCCGACCGCAAAACGGGACAAGGGGCGCAGGATCCTGCTGCCGAATCGGATCGTCGCGGCCCTGGCCGATTACGTGGAGATCGAGCGGTCATTGGTGCTGGACCGCTGGAATGCCCGAGGCCGCCCACTGCCTGCCGATGCGGTGCTGGGGAGTCAGCCCGACCGCCGGGGCGTACGGATGCAGACGAAGGACGGTCGGCTGCGAAGAGTTGCCTGGTCACGTGTGCCGCCATCTATCCGGTCCCGGCTGTTCCTCATGGACGAACAGGACCGTCCTCTCGGTCCGGCGTGCGTATGGCTTGGGCAGGAAGCACGACCCGTGTCTCTGTCCGCTTGGGAGTCCGTCTTCGTGCGCGCCTCAGAGAGGTGCCAGACGTTCGGGGTCGATGTCACCACCACGCCTCATGTGCTCAGGCACACCTTCGCGGTTCATCTGTTGTCGGCGCTGATCCACGAGCAGATCGGCTCGGTGGACAGGCATGAAATGGCCGACGGCGTGTACCGCCGGGTCATCGGAGACCCCCTCGATCACCTGCGCCGATTGCTGGGGCACTCGTCGATCACGACGACGTACGTCTACCTCGACTGCACCGACCAGGCTCAGTCCTTGATCGACGGTGCGGTGGATGCTTGGACGTCCGAGGTCGCAGCCACGGCGACGCAGGTCTCACAGGAGGATCAACAGTCCGCAGCACGGGTACGGGGAGAATGGTCATGGTAGGGCGGGGGCGGCGTCGGGCCCGACTGAGTGTGCCCGATGAGCAGGCTGTTGCTCCCACTCCCACAGCGTTGGGACTGCTGAAGATCGAGGTCACATTCCCGGACAACCGATCGGCCGTCGTGGATTGGACCATGGAGCCTCAGCAGCGACTGCTGCGGGCCCTTGGCGCAGAACTGGCGGGTTCGTGCGCCGTGGGCCAGGGAACAGGGTCTCCGCACACGCTACGGAATCGCGCCCGCTCATGTCGCGAATGGGCACGCTGGATCGCATCGACGGAGCAGGCGGAACTACGCGTGGGTGATCTCCTACCCCACCACCTGGATGGGTTCGAGAGCCATCTACGCGAAAAACATCCGGAGTCTTCAAGGACGCCCTACGCACGCATAGCCGACATCGTATGGATCTTGCGGCGTCTGAACGACAAGGAGGGAGGCCTGTCGCCTGCCATGGTCCGGCGACTCGCCCATACCTCAGCAGGTCCGGTCGGCTCATACGCCCCTCGCGACGCCTATTCACCCCACATCGTGGAGCGGTTACGCACTGCCGCACGATCCGACATCGACCAGGCAGTTCGTCGACTGACGGTGAAGGGGCCGTCGCTCCTGGCGCAGGGGCGCGACCCTCGGGCCGCTGGATGGAGTTCCGATGCCAACGTGCTGTGGGAGATCCACCGGAGCCAGGGGCAGTTCACGCGTCAGGAGCTGGCCGACCGGGTCGGCCAGGCCTTGGCTGACGAACATTCCCCTGGCCGACTCGCCCCCCTCCTTTACCCCACCAGTCGCGACCTGTTCGCCCTGCTCCTTCTGTTCTGTCTCGAAAGTGGCATGGAGCTGGAGGCAGCCAGGGAGCTGACCTCCGACTGCCTCAAGAACCCGAACCGTGGCTATGTGCAGGTCGAGTACCTCAAGCGCCGTCGGCGTGGCCAGGAGTGGAACACGATCCGGGTAAGGGACGGCTCACCCAACTCGCCGGGCGGACTGCTGCGGCTGGCTCTTCGACTCACGGCCTCCGTCAGGGAGATCACCGGATCATCGGCCTTATGGCAGTTCCGGATGAAAGAAGGGGTGATGGCCACCGGCTTCAGTGCGAGTGCGGTGGCGCGCATGGCACGGAGTTTCACCTCGACACATGAGATCAGCGACGAGGGACGACCCGTTGAACTGCGTTTGTCCCGGCTGCGAAAGACCTACAAAGCGGCCGTATACAAGGTAACTGGTGGAAGGATGTCGGCCTTCGTGCAGGGACATTCTCCCGACGTCGCCGCAGCGCATTACGCGAACATCCCCTCCCTGCGCGACCTCCATGAGCAGGCCGTGGCAGACGGCTTGCAGGATGCGCTCGACGAGGCCCGTACTCCGTCGGTCCTCACACCGAAGGAGGAAGCACTGCTCATGCAAACGCCCTCTGAGGCACCGCAGTTACTCGGAGTCGCGCCCCAGGAAGTCGAGTCACTCCTGTCCGGCGCATCCGACCTGTGGCTGTCGTCCTGTCGCAACTTCTTCGACTCGCCCTTCGGCACCAAGGGCAAGGCATGCCCGGTGTCGTTCTTCGGCTGCCTCGGCTGCGGAAACGCTGTCATCACCCGGAGGAAGCTGCCGGCCATCCTGGCCTTTCTCAACCACATCGAGAACGAGCGGGCCAGAACTCCCGAAGCCGAGTGGACAGCGCGTTTCGGCGGAGTTCACCAGCAGATCCTGCGTCTGATCCTGCCAAGGTTCAGTGAGAGCGACGTCCTCAGCGCCAGGGCGGTGGCCGAGTCCACCGAGCCCCTCCTCTTCCTTCCCTCCAACCTGTTCGGAGGCCACTGATGCTCGCACAGCCGCTACCGCTTGGGCCCGGCGCTGATCGCCCTTGCGACACCACACCCGTTCTGTCCGGACGCCCTACCGTCGACGACCCATCCCTTATGCCACGGTTTGGAGACAATGTCTGGAACCTCGGTGTGGCCGGCTTTGCCGGAAACCGGTACGCCAGCGAGTTCCTGATCGACTTCAAATCCCTCGACCATCCGGTGCGACGCGAGGCCGCCCGCGAGTTTCTCTTCTGGAGGCTCAATACTCGTCCGGGCCGGGGCCCTCTGCCTTCCATCTCAACGGTGGCGGCAGAGTGGTGGAACCTGCGGTGCTTCTTCCGATTTCTCGACACCGAGCACGGAGGCCTACGCCTGGACGCGGTCACACAACCGGTTCTCGACGCCTACCTCGTTCACTGCCGAGGTGAAGGACTGGTCACGAGCAGCATTCGCCATCGGCTCCAGGTGATCTCACGCCTGCATCTCGCAGCACAGGCCGTCGTCACCGACGCATTGCTCATCAACCCGTGGAACGGCCGTCCCCTCACCCGTGTCATTGGCATCGAACCGACGAGCAAGCATGAAAACGAGACCCCCCGCATCCCACCGAACGTGATCGCTCCATTGGTACAGGCGGCACTGTTCTATGTCCGCATCGCAGCAAAGGACATCATCAACGCCCGTACCGAGCTCACGGAACTGGAAGCCTCCATCGAAGACATCCACGGTCTGTCCCTCAATCGGCTTGAGCACTATCTCCACGGCCTTGCCGACGACGGACGAGGAGTCCCCGTACTGGACGGGGTTGGGCGGTTGGTACACCTGGCCGGTTCGCCGGCCTACACATACGTCATGCGGAAGTCCGGAGCCGGCCGCGGAGTCGCCGGAGGCGTCTACGACGAGCGTATCGACCGAGCACTGGAGCTACTGGGCCCTGAGCCCGGCGGTATGGACACACCCGTCACTCCGCACCCCGAGACCGGCCTCCCCTGGCGGGGCAGATTCAGCCCCGCCGCCGTACCTCACGAGGAACGGCTTCTGCGAACCGCCTGTTACGTACTCATCGCCTATCTGTCCGGCATGCGCGACTCCGAGGTCAAGGAACTGCGAGACGACTGTCACTTCACCGAGCGGAGTGCGGATGGTGTCATCGTTCGCCACAAGGTGCGCTCGCAACTCGTCAAGGGCGGGCGTGGCACAGCGGAAAGCTGGGTGGTCATCGGGCCCGTTGCCGAAGCCATCGATGTGCTTCAGCAACTACCCCATCGTGACGCGCTGTTCTGCCGACCGGTCACCCGTGATCGGTATTCAACGGTCTCAGCCAACCGAATGAATGAGAACCTCAACAAGTTCCGAGCACACTGCACGCACATCGGCTTCCCCGTGCCCGACGTGGACGGGGAACCATGGAACCTCACCACCCGTCA
The DNA here is from genome assembly GCF_040302485.1 of Streptomyces sp. NPDC126499. Classification (NCBI taxonomy): domain Bacteria; kingdom Bacillati; phylum Actinomycetota; class Actinomycetes; order Kitasatosporales; family Streptomycetaceae; genus Streptomyces; species Streptomyces sp. NPDC126499. The sequence goes on from NZ_JBEOUO010000009.1 coordinate 146,791, forward strand.
GTTCCGCAGAACCGTGGCTTGGCACATCGCCCACCGCCCCTACGGCACGGTCGCGGGGATGATCCAGTACAAGCACCTCTCCGTGGCCATGTTCGAGGGATACGCCGGGACCTCAGCCTCCGGCTTCCGCGCGGAGGTCGCCGCCGAAGAAGCCATGGCGCGCTTGGCGGACGTCGTGGAGCGCTACGAAGACTTCAAAGCCGGTGTCCGCTCATCCGCACCCGGCGGCACGCGGACCGACAACGAATTCGCGCGCGTGCAAGAGGAACTCCAGGACTTCCCCGGGCGAGTGGTCGATGAGCGCCGCCTCCACGCCATGCTCAGAACCTCGGCGAACACCCTGCACGTCGGGACGCTGAACGACTGCTACTACCAGCCCGAAACCGCCCTCTGCCGAACCGCTGGCGGTGCGGACCAGCCCATGCTCAACAACTGCCGTCCCGATCGTTGCGGGAACTCGACCATCGCGATCCGCCACCGCCCAGGGTGGGAAGCCGCGCGCGGGGACACCGAGCGAGCCCTCGCCTTCGTCGGGCTGTCCGACCTCCAGCGCACAGCTCTGCGGCAGCACCTGAACGACATCAACAAGGTGATCGAAGGCGTCGACCATGCCAACAACTGAACGCATCGCGGCCGCCCTCCGCGCAGCCGGTGAACGCCTGCTCAAGGGAGAACCCATGCGTAGCGACGGTTCGCTCACCGTCGCCTCCCTGGCTGCCGAAGCGGGCGTCAGCAGGGCCAGCGCCTATCGCTGCCCCGATGTTGTGGACGAGTTCCGAAACCTCGTAGCCGAACGAGAAGACGCAGCCGCTCCCCCAGCGTCCCTCCGGCAGGAGGTCCAGGCCCTGAAGGCTGCCGAGCGTCGGCTCCGCCAGGAGCATGCGCGCGAGGTGCGGGAGCTACGCTCCTCGATCAACGTCCTCGCACAGCAGGTGCAGCTCCTCACACTGGAGAACCAGCGTCTCTCCGAGGCAGCCAACCGAAACGATCGCGTTACTCGCATCGATTGCCGCTGATCGATTCGGCCTGATGCGGCAAGCTATCCCGCTTGCAGATGGTGATCTCGATGGCCATCCTCGAAGGCGGCGATGTGCCAGCCCCGCCCTACGCTCCCGATCATGAGATCGGCCGCTGAGCAAGCATCGCCAACAACCACGGGGAGTAACGTGCCGCCTTTCGTCTACCGGATCACCAAGTACGACCCTGCCGACCGCGACGAGCACGGCAGCTACATCGGCGCCGAGGACTCGACCAGCGACCACGGACCGGTCGAGGCTGCATATCTGGAAGCGGTTGCCGCCTTCGCCGAGGACACCGGCATCGACCACCTGGCCATTCGCGAGCCGGGGATCTCCGGCCTTGCCCACTTCGGCCTGGAGCCGGCGGTCGACGGCCACGGCCTTTCCGGGCTCTTCCCACCCGACCTCAGTGGGTTCCACGACGGTGCGGAGGTGCCCCTCTCTGTCGGTCTGGAGCTGGTCCGTGTCATGCTCCGCGAAAACGGTGCCTGGTGCCGTCTGGCGGTGGAGGACAAGTTCGAGGTGCAGGTCGGCTGGGACCAGTACGTCTACGTCAGCAGCGACAAGCCCTGCGAGCGCGCCGTTGCCCGCACCCGGGCTCTCGGTCTCTTCCCGGAGCGGCTGGAGACCTCGCCCTACGACGCGGACTCCGACGAGCCCGGCGTGCAGCGGCCCGCCGACGAGGACTTCTGGGCCCGTCTGCGCTGGTCCATCGCCATGCGGCACGCAGCGATATTGGAGGAGGGGTATCTCCACAATGCCTCCCGCTGGCACCGCCTCACCGAAGACACACTCGATGCGGTACGCACCCGACTCACCCCGCGTGCCCAGTTGACCGTCTGGCCTGACCTGTCCACCGATGTCGACGCGGTCCTCGCCTCGCTTCCCGACGAAGGTCCGGTGGAGTTCGTATGGGAGGACGAGAACGCGGCTCTCTCCAGCACGATGGCCGACGAGTCCGACTACGAGGAGCTGGCCGCCCGCGTGGCAGGCGCCCGTGCTGCCATGGCCCTGTCTGTGACCCTCGACGAACGTCACCCGCTGTTCACAGCGGTCATGCCCGACAGCGACGGCGTCTTGCGAGCCCGGTGGAGGACCGAGCCGACGCCGAGTGACCGGAACTGGGCCTTTCTGAAGACTCTCCACCGCGGGCAGATCTGCACCGGCACGGTCACGGAGATCGCCAGCTTCGGTCTGACCTTTGTGGACATCGGCGGCTTCACCGCGATGATCAACATTCCCGAGTTGTCCTGGCGCCGTTTCGATCACCCCTCCGACGTCGTCAGTGTCGGCCAGGAGATCTCGGCCGAGATCCTCGACGTCGACCTCGTGAGGGAGCGCGTGTCGCTGTCCCTGAAGGCATTGCAGGAGGACCCGATGCCGCAGTTCATTCAGCAGGTCGGCCAGATCACGAACGGCGTCGTGACCAAACTCGTCCCGTTCGGAGCCTTCGTCCGTATCGAAGACAGAGAGGACGGCCTCGAAGGCCTGGTGCATCTCTCCGAGCTGACAGAAGGACATGTAGACCGACCCGAGGACGTAGTACAGGTCGGAGACATCCTCACCGTGAAGATTGTGGACGTCGACCTTCCACGGCGCCGAATCACTCTCTCCCACCTACAGGCGCTCGCCCCTGGAGAGCACTGACCGGTGCGGTCATCGCATCCGGGGAATGAGCGGCCAGGCCGGCTCGACAACTGCCGCCGGATCCGCGGTACGCCTCAGATAAGCCTGCAAAGAGACCGACTGTTCAGCCGCCGCGCGCACCTGAAGGTCATGCAGGTCCGCCAATGGCATCAGGCCGACGGGCTGGTGCTTCTCACCCATGCGTCGCACCACGCGGGCGGCAGCCACGGCATCGGCCCTCGCGTTGTGCGCGTCGCCGAGCGACACACCGTAGTGAGCACACAACGCGTGGAGGGCCCGCTTGCCCTTCCGGTACTTGTCGACGTGCTTGTCGATCACCAGCGGATCGATGATGGGCGCAGGCACACTGCCCAGCCGCTCGCTGACCGACGCAACCTCGTAGCGCCGACACTCGCGGTCCAGCAGTGACAGGTCGTAGCGTGCGTTCATCACCACCAGCGGCGTCCCAAGACGCAGCCCCTCGGCGACGGCCTGCGCGATCTCCTCAATGGCGGAGGCAGCAGGTGCCCCGTGCTCGCGAGCATGGGCCGTCGAGATGCCATGGATCGCCGATGCCTCTTCTGGTATCGCCACTCCTGGATTGAGCAGCCAGGTCCGTTCCTCTGCGACGGTTCCGTCCGGATCCAGCTGCACGACCGCCGCCGTCACGATGCGGTCGGTCTCGACGTCGGTGCCCGTGGTCTCCAAGTCGAAGGCCATCAACGGCCCACTGATCCAGCTCATCGCGCGGCCCTCATTCCGACGTGGACTGCCGGCCGGCGTCGCACCTCGCCATGAGACGCCTGAGACGTGCCTGGCGTGCGGGGATAAAAGGAGGCGTTGTACGCCACGACCGGGACGCCGCCTTCCCAGTACCGCACGAGCGTGGCGGCGATCTCGTCGGCCACCTCGCGCACCGGGCGGCCCTCCGCGGCGGCGCGCTCGCTGCTGATGCCGTGGATCGCGGAGGCCTGCGCCGGGATGCGGATGCCCGGGTCGGCGAGCCAGTCGTGCTGCCGCACCACCCGCCCGTCGTGGACCTCGACGACCGAGGCCGTCACGATGCGGGCCTCCGTCGGGTCCGTACCGGTCGTCTCCAGGTCAAAGCCGGCCAGCTCTTCCCCGTACCAAGCCATCGGGTCCTCCTTCGCTGATCTCCCCCGTGGTGATGCACACCCTCGCACGCGCCACTGACAATCCGGCCGGCACCCGGGTGCGGAGGTCAGGAGACGGGGCGGGAGTCGAGCCACACCGACTCGAACTCCTCCCGGTATGTCGCGAAAAGTCCGTTGTCTCCGTCGCGGTCGTGCTGCCCGGAGCGCACCACGTTCCGGCCGCCGCCGCGCAGCACCAGGACGGGCGCCTCCATGCCGCGCGCCTTGCGGAGGTAGGACTGGACGACCGCGACGCCGTCGGGGCCGTCCCCGTCGACCAGATAGGCGGTGAAGCGCGGGGTCTCGTCGAAGACGTGGATCTGGAAGGCGCCCGGATCGCGCAGCTTGGAGCGGACGCGGCGCATGTGCAGGATGTTCATCTCGACCGAGCGGCTGAGCTCGCCCTTCTTCAGGCCGAGTTCCCGCTCGCGCCGCTTGACCGCGCTGCTGGCCGGGTTGAGGAAGAGCAGTCGTATGCGGCAGCCGGACTCGGCGAGGCGGACCATGCGCCGCCCGGAGAAGTTCTGCACGAGCAGGTTGAGACCTATGCCCGTCGCGTCCAGCCGCCGGGCACCGCCGAACAGGTCCTCGGCCGGCAGCTGCCGCTGGAGCCTGACCCGGTCGGGGTGGACGGACACCACGTCCGCGTAGCGGTCCCCCACCAGGTCCTCGACGGCGTCGACCGGCAGCCGGTCGGCCGACGGCACTGCCGCCCCGCTCCCCAGGATCTCCAGGAGCCGGGCGGAGGCCCGCTCGGACTGGGCGAGGACGGTCAGCGACAGGGCCCGGTTGCGGGAGACGACGTTGCGGGTCACCTCCAGCTCGTCCAGGGCGAGTTCGACCTCGCGCCGGTCGTCGAAGTAGGGCTCGAAGCAGGGCCAGTGCTGCACCATCAGTTCCCGCAGCTGCGGGAGGGTGAGGAAGCTGAGCACGTTGTCGTCGGCCGGGTCGAGCAGATAGCCCTTGCGCCGCGAGACCTCGCGGACGGCCACCGCCCGCTGCACCCACTCCTGTCCGGCCGGCCCGGCGGCGGCCACCACCCACTCCTCGCCGTGCACCGGCTCGTACACCGGCCGCAGCACCGCCGCGACGACGGCCCGCAGTCGCTGCTCGACGAGATTCAGCCAGATGTAGGCGCGGCCGGCCCGCTGGGCCCGGGTGCGCACCTCGCTCCACGCCTCCGGGCCCCAGTCGAGCTCGGCCCCGATCTCCACCGGCCGGGCGACGGACACCGCGCCGGGCGGCGCCTCCGCGGGCTCGGCCGGACCGCCGTCGTGACCCGCCTCACCTGGGGGCAGCTCCAGACCTCCCGAGCTCACCCACGCACCGCCTTCTGCTCCCGGACACCCGTTCCGGCCGACTGGACCACCATCTGACAATGATCGGCAACGATCAAGGAAGGGTACTCCGGGAGCGGGAGGCGATGCAGCAGGATCGACCGGCCCGTTGCTCAACTGCCCTGAGGCGGAGCCCCGTTCTGGCCGGCGAGATCGGCCGGAGTGAGCGGATTCATAGCGGTTACGTCCCGGGGCGCCAGCTGGAATCCCTGCCAGTGGACCGGCATCGGCTGCTGGTCCTCGTCGCGGGCGACGTGGTGGAACCCGATGTTGACCCAGACCGACGGGTTCTTCAGCGTCTCCCCGTTGACCCACTTGTCGACGCTGTCCGGGGCACCCTGACCGCAGTTGAGGATGTTGTTGCTGGCGAACTGCTCACAGGCCCGCGCCTGGGTGAAGTAGACGTCGTGCCGGGTGTAGGGGCGCCCGCCGTAGGTGTTGGTGTGGCCGGGCACGATCTCGTACGAGCGCGGGTGGCCGTCCTTGTTCTTGCCGGTCTCGCTCACCACCCGCCACCAGCGCATGTTCTTGGCGTCGCCGGCGAGCTCCTTGGTGACGGTGGTGCGGGTGGTCTTCACGGTCGGGCTGCCGCCGCGGGCGGGCGGGGTGACCTTGGAGTCGTACTGCTCGATCCGGCCCTTGGAGCTGCCGTCCAGGCCGAAGTCCAGCTTCCAGAAGACGTTGTGGGCGTGGCTGGTGGCGTAGTCGCGGGCGCCCTTGCCGATGGGCCAGCCGCGGCCGTCGGTGGCGTTGTAGTCGACCGGCGAGAGGCTGCCGGTGGCGCCGACGTTGGCGCCGATGGTGCCGTCGGAGGAGAACCGCCACTCGGTGATGTACTCGTACCAGCCGACCTTGTTGACGGTGTAGACGAGCAGGTCCTTGCCCTGGGCGGCCCAGACCTTGCCGCCCTCGTCGGCGGCCATGCGGTAGGCGTGGCCGCGGGCCCGGGTGGTGGTGCACAGGCCGTTGACCTTGCCCACCTCGGGCACCTTCACGGAGGTGATGGTGCCGCCGGGGCACTCGCCGGGCTTCAGGCCCTGCAGGCCCCAGCCGAAACCGGCGCCGGTGAGGTCGTCGTACTCGGCGTTGCCGTCGTCGTACGGGACGTGGATCTGGGCGAGCTTGGCGCTGTTCAGCACGCGGATGGGGGCGCGCTCGCCGGGCGGCTGGTAGGTCACCTTGTCCAGGATGAGCCCGGAGTCGGTGGAGTAGCGCCAGCACATGCGCCACACGGTGCCGCCGTCGAGCTTCTGCTCGATGCGGTACGCGGCGGAGCAGTCGGCCGGCGGCGGGGCGGGGGCGGCCGGGGCGGCGGCGCTCACGGGCGAGGCGCCGGTCAGGGCGACGGTGCCGAGCAGGGCGCCGGCGGCGAGGACGGTGCCCGGTGTGCGGGCATGCCGAAGTCGCGAAGAGGACATGGGTGCGTACTCCCTCGGTACGGGCGTGCGGGGTGGGCCGCGGCGGTGGTCAGCCGACGCGGGTGACGGTCCGGGCGCTCAGGTCGACGATCAGGTTGCGGGTGTCGATCCAGGAGCCGTTGACGACCTTGGTGACGAGGCGGACGCACCGGTGCTCACCGCACTTCGCGAGGCTCGCAGGGACGTTCTTCTCGCGGTAGGTGCGGTAGACGTCGCCGTTGAACCAGAGCTGGTCGGTGGAGGTGAGCTCCTTGCCGGTGGCGTCCTTGTAGTCCTCCTTGACGCCCTTGCCCAGCGGGCTGTCCAGGATCAGCCGCAGCGCGGCGCGCAGTTCCTCGGGATGGGCGGAGGGCTGCACCCCGCGCTGGGCGCCGCTCTCCTCGACCTTGCCGGTGTCGAGGTTGACGGTGCGGGTCAGCAGCGTGTCGCTCGTGTAGTCGTAGAAGCGGACCTGGGCGCGGCGCGGGCCGCCGGCCGTCTCGCCGGGCCGGGGGTCGGCCAGCTCGGTGGCGAGGTGCTGGGGTCCCCGGCCGCCCTCGGCGTTCCTCCCCCGGGCCTCGGCCGGGGGCTCCCCCGCGGCCGAGGCGGCCGGCGGGGTCAGCGCCAGGGCCTCGGCCCGCTTCAGCTCGTCGTCGGTGAGCGGGTCGGTGCCGATGCCCTTCTTCCCCTCGGGCGGCGCGGAGGCCAGGGTGGCGGGGCCGGGCGGCTGACCGCCGGCCGAGGGCTCGCCCCCCGGCGTGCCGGACGCGGCCTGTCCGGTGCCGCCCGGCGTGGCGCCGGGGGCCTCGTCGGCGCCGGCGCTGCCCGGCAGGGTGACCGCGACGGCGACGGCCGTCCCGGTGACGGCCATGGCGGTGCCCGCCACCACCTTCCCCAGGTGACGGCGCACTATTTTGAACACACTTCCCCCCATATGTTCACGTTTTCCCCCTATGGAGCGATGGTCACCCGGTAGGACGGGTCGAAGTCCTAGGAGGTTGCTCATGTTTCGGGCAGGATCTGGCCGAAGAAGGACCCTTGCCCGCGGATCGGAAATGGAAGAGTTTCGTCTATGCAGGTCTGGCCGGGACAGGCGTACCCCTTGGGCGCCACCTACGACGGCGCAGGAACGAATTTCGCGGTCTTCTCTGAGGCCGCGGACAGGATCGAACTGTGCCTGCTCCATGACGACGGCTCGGAGACGGCGGTGGAGCTGCGCGAGACCGACGCCTTCGTGCGGCACGCCTATCTGCCGGGCGTGATGCCCGGCCAGCGTTACGGCTTCCGGGTCCACGGCCCGTACGCGCCGGAGCGCGGGCTGCGCTGCAACGCGGCGAAGCTGCTGCTCGACCCGTACGCGCGTGCGGTGTCGGGCTCGGTCGACTGGGGCGAGGCGGTGTACGGCTACCACTTCGGGCGGCCGGACTCGCGCAACGACCTGGACTCGGCGCCGCACACGATGTCCTCGGTCGTGGTCAACCCGTACTTCGACTGGGGCGACGACCGGCGGCCGCGCACCGAGTACCACCACACGGTGATCTACGAGGCCCATGTGAAGGGCCTGACCATGCTCCACCCGGACCTCCCGGAGGAGCTGCGCGGCACCTACGCGGGGCTCGCGCACCCGGCGGTGATCAACCATCTGAAGGAGCTGGGCGTCACCGCGCTCGAGCTGATGCCGGTCCATCAGTTCGTCAACGACCACCGGCTGGTCGACGCGGGCCTCGCGAACTACTGGGGCTACAACACGATCGGCTTCTTCGCCCCGCACAACGCCTACGCGTCCTGGGGCGACCGGGGCCAGCAGGTGCTCGAGTTCAAGTCGGCGGTGCGGGCGCTGCACCGGGCCGGCATCGAGGTCATCCTCGACGTGGTCTACAACCACACCGCCGAGGGCAACCACCTGGGGCCGACGCTCTCCTTCCGGGGCCTGGACAACCCCTCCTACTACCGGCTGACCGACGACCCGCGCTACTACATGGACACCACCGGCACCGGGAACTCGCTGCTCATGCGGTCCCCGCACGTGCTCCAGATGATCATGGACAGTCTGCGGTACTGGGTGACCGAGATGCACGTGGACGGCTTCCGCTTCGACCTGGCGGCCACGCTCGCCCGCCAGTTCCACGAGGTGGACCGGCTGTCGTCCTTCTTCGACCTGGTGCAGCAGGACCCGGTGGTCAGCCAGGTGAAGCTGATCGCCGAGCCGTGGGACCTGGGCGAGGGCGGCTACCAGGTGGGCAACTTCCCGCCGCAGTGGGCCGAGTGGAACGGAAAGTACCGGGACTGCGTGCGGGACCTGTGGCGCGGCGAGCCGCGGACGCTCGCCGAGTTCGCCTCCCGTCTGACCGGCTCCTCCGACCTGTACCAGGACGACGGGCGGCGGCCGCTGGCCTCGGTGAACTTCGTGACCTGCCACGACGGCTTCACGCTGCGGGACCTCGTGTCGTACAACGAGAAGCACAACGAGGCCAACGGGGAGGGCAACCGGGACGGCGAGAGCCACAACCGGTCCTGGAACTGCGGCGCCGAGGGCGACACGGACGACATCGGGATCCGTGAGCTGCGGGCCCGCCAGATGCGCAACTTCCTGGCCACGCTGATGCTGTCGCAGGGCGTGCCGATGCTCAGCCACGGCGACGAGTTCGGGCGCACCCAGGGCGGCAACAACAACGCCTACTGCCAGGACAGCGAGATCGCGTGGGTGCACTGGCCGAAGGCGGGCAGCGAACCGGAGGCCACGCTGCTGCGGTTCACCCGGGCGATGGTGCGGCTGCGCCGGGAGCACCCGGTCTTCCGGCGGCGCCGCTTCTTCCACGGGCGTCCGGTGGAGGGCACCCACGACGAGCTGACCGACATCGCCTGGTTCACTCCGCAGGGCGAGGAGATGACGGCGCGGGACTGGCAGGCCGCGCACGCCAAGGCGCTGACGGTCTTCCTCAACGGCAACGCGATCTCGGAGCCCGGCACGCAGGGCGAGCGGATCTCGGACGACTCCTTCCTGCTGATGTTCAACGCCTCGTCGCAGGAGCTGGAGTTCGAGGTGCCGGACAGTCACGGCGAGTGCTGGAAGGTCGTCGTGGACACCTCCCACCCGGAGGGCATGCCGCCGGAGGACGGCCCGCGGGTGACGGCCGGTGAGCGGGTGACGCTCCCGCCGCTCACGCTGACGGTGCTGCGACGGCCGGCCTGACCTCCTCCGCCGGGGCCGTGCGGACGCGCACGGTCCACGACAGCACGGCGCACGCCACGGCCGCCCCGGCCGCCACCCCGAAGGCGGCCGGGGCGCCGTGCGTCTCGGCGAGCCGGCCCGACACGGCGAGCGCGAGGGCCTGCCCGCCGACGATGCCGCTGGTGAGGAACGCCATGGACTCGGCGAGCCGGGCGGGCGGCACGGTCCGCTCGGTGAGGCCGAAGACGGTGATGAGGTGCGGCGCGTAGGCGACGCCGAGGACGACCACGCCCGCGTACAGCCACCCGAGGCCCTCGACGAGGACGAGGGGGGCGGCGAGCACGACGAGCAGGGCGGTCGAGGCGCGCCAGCGGGCGGTGAGACCGATCCGGGCGGGCACGGCGGCCATCGCGAACCCGGCGGCGGCGCTGGTCACGCCCATGGCGGCGTAGACGAGCCCGGCCTGGTCGGGCGCGCCGAGGCGTTCGGTGAGGGCGGTGATCCCGGCCTGGGAGGCGCCGAACATGGCGCCCTGGAGGACCATCGTGACCCTGAGGGCGTACGTGGAGGCGGGCAGCCTGCTCCGTTCGGCGGCACTCGTTCGGGTGGCCTTGCGCACGGCTTCCGGGTCCGTCTCCGGCGTCCGGGCGGTGGGGTGCAGCGCGAACGCGGTGCCGCAGCCCGCGAGGAGCGCGGCGGCGGTCAGCAGCGCCGCCGCGGGGTGGGCGACGGCCGCGGCGAGACCGACCAGGGCGGGGCCGAGCACGAAGGAGACCTCGTCGAGGGTGCCCTCGAAGGACAGCACGGTGGACACGGCCCGGTCGTCGGCGCCGGCCGCGCGGGCCAGGCGCACCGAGCGGGTCCGGGCGAGCGGGCCGATCTGCGGGACGGTGGCCCCGGCGAGGGCGCCGAGCAGCATCAGCAGGCCGGTCGCCGCCTGGGCGAGGGCGGCGAGCACCAGGGCGGTGACGGCGACGGCGTTGGCGAGGGACGCGGCGAGCACCACCGGCCGCTGGCCGCGCCGGTCCGCGAGCCGTCCGACGAGCGGCCCGGCGACGGTCTGCCCGGCGGCGAGCGCCCCGCCCGCGAGGCCCGCGGTGGTGAGGGAGCCGCTGGTCTCGGCGACCAGCAGGAGGCTGCCGAGCTGGCACATGGCGGTCGGCAGCCGGCCGAGGAAGGAGACCACCGGAAGGACCGGTCCGAGCAGGGAGAGGGTGTCGCGATACATCCGGAGCATCACGCGAACGTAACGCGATGCACACGAACGGGTGCATGGGGCGATGACACAGAAGCCTCCGCGCGGGGTACGTACGTTCGCATGACGTCCTCTTCGCCGGGCTCCTCCTCTGAGCGGACGCTGCCCACCGCCACCTACCGGCTCCAGATGCAGCCGGAGTTCCCGTTCGCCGCGGCCGAGCGGGCCGTGCCCCACCTCGCCGCGCTCGGGGTCTCGCACCTCCACCTGTCGCCGGTCCTGGAGGCGGTCCCCGGCTCCACACACGGCTACGACGTGACCGACCACCGCAGCGTACGGGCCGAGCTGGGCGGCGAGGCGGGCCTGCGGGCGCTCGCCGCCACCGCCCGGGCGCACGGACTCGGCCTCGTCGTCGACCTGGTGCCCAACCACATGGCGGCCTCGCCACGGCACAACCACGCCCTGCGGGAGGTGCTGCGCGAGGGTCCCGACTCGCCGTACGCCCGCTGGTTCGACATCGACTGGGCGGCGTGCGGCGGGCGCATGCTGCTGCCCGTGCTGCCCGGCCGGCTCTCCGAGGTGAAGGAGCGGATGCGGGTCACGGACCGGGTGCTCAGCCTCGACGGGCAGGAGTTCCCGCTGCGGGAGGGCACCGAGCGGCTGCCGCTGGACGAGCTGCTGGACGCCCAGTGGTACCGGCTCGCGTGGTGGCGCCTCGCCCGCACCGAACTCAACTACCGCCGCTTCTTCACCATCTCGGACCTCATCGGGGTGCGGGTCGAGGACCCGGAGGTCTTCGAGGCGACCCACGGCAAGATCCTGGAGCTGGTGCGGGACGGGATCGTCGAGGGCCTGCGGATCGACCATCCCGACGGCCTCGCCGACCCGGACGGCTATCTGGAGCGGCTCGCCGAGGCGACCGGCGGGCGGTGCTGGACGGTGGTGGAGAAGATCCTCACCGGCACCGAGCCGCTGCCCCCGTCCTGGCCCGTGGCCGGCACCACCGGCTACGACGCCCTGCGGTACGTGGACGGCCTGTTCACCGACCCGGTCGGCGCCGACGAACTCGCCGACGTGTACCGCGAGTTCGTCGGCCGGGCCGGGGACCGGGGCGGCTACTGGGAGGCGACCGCCCGGCGCGCCGCGTACAAGGTGGTGACGCATGAACTGGCCGCCGAGACCGCCGCGCTGACCCGGATCGCCGAACGGATCTGCGCCGCCGACCCCGCCCTGCGCGACCACGCGCCCTGGGCGCTGCACACGGCGGTGCGCGAACTCCTCGTCCGGGTGCCGGTCTACCGGCCGTACCGCACCGGCGGGGAGCGGGTGCTCACCCCGGAGGCGGCGCGGGGCGCGAAGGCCGCGTTCGCGGTGCCGGAGGAGGCGACGGCGGTGGACGTGGTCCGGGACCTCGCTCTCGGCCTCCACGGCGACGGGCCGCAGCACCGCGCCTTCCGGGCCCGCTTCGCGCAGACCTCGTCCGCGCTGCGGGCCAAGTCCGTGGAGGACACCGCCTTCTACCGGTACACGCCGCTGCTCTCCGCGAACGAGGTGGGCGGCGACCCGGGCCGGCCGGCCGTGGCGCCCGACGAGTTCCACGCCTTCTGCGCCCGGATCGCCCGCGACTGGCCCGGCACCGGCACGGTGCTGACCACCCACGACACCAAGCGGAGCGCCGACGTACGGGCCGGGATCGCGGTCCTGTCCCAGTGCCCGCAGCGCTGGGCGGAGCTCCTGGAGGAGGTCGCCGGGGTGCCCGCGCCCGATCCGCATCTGGCGTGGACGGCGTGGCAGACCGCGTTCGGCCTCGGCACCCCGGACGCGGCGCGGCTCGGGCCCGCCGTCCTGAAGTCCGTACGGGAGGCGGGGCTGCACACCAGCTGGACCGAGCAGGACGCCGGGTACGAGCGGGCCGTGGCCGAGTTCGTGGCGGCGGGGCCCGGCCGCATCCCGCTGCGGACCGCGTCCGAGGCGGCCTTCGCGCTGGAGCCCCACATCCGCTCGCACGTCCTCGGCGCCGCCCTCGTCCAGCTGACGATGCCGGGCGTGCCGGAGCTGTACCAGAACACCGAGCGGGAGTACCGCGCGCTGGTCGACCCGGACAACCGGGCGCCGTTCGCGATCGGCCCCGACGACGACAAGACGGCCGTGGTGCGGGCGGCCCTGCGGCTGCGCCGCGCCTACCCGGAGCTCTTCGGCCCCGGGAGCGGCTACGCCCCGCTGACGGCGACCGGCCCCGCGGCCCCGCACTGTCTGGCCTTCACCCGCGCGGACCGGGTGCTGACCGCCGTGACGCGGCTGTCGCTGCGGCTGGCGGAGGCGGGCGGCTGGCAGGACACGTCGCTGCGGCTGCCGGAGGGCCGGTGGACCGATCTCCTGGACGGGATCCGGGAGTTCACGGGCGGGGCGGACACGCCGGTGAAGCTCGCGGAGCTGTTCGAGGAACGGCCGGTGGCGCTGCTCGTACGGGCGTGACGCGGTGCGGACCGGCGGAGAGCTGGGTGGGGCGAGGAGAGCGAAGGGACTGTGGACGATGGGTTTCGTGAGAAGGAAGCCCCTTCATGGCCTCGCCCCGTCAGGACCGTAGCACTCAGGCGGGGATCAGGTCGCGCAGATTTTCGGGTGTGATCACGCGCGAGCCGGGGGCCAGACCGTCGGGGCGCTCCAGACCGATGAACGTCACCGGGCCCTCGGGCATGGTCCGGCCGTCCCAGAGCGTCGTCCGCGCTCCCGCCCCGGCCATCAGTTCCGTCAGGTGCCGGACGGTCAGCGGGGTCCGCTCGACGAGGGCGCGGACCAGCACCCCGAAGGTCACCAGGTGCCCTTCGACCCGGTTCTCCGCCGGCTGCCCCTTGAGGTACAGGTGCAGCCAGCGGGCCTGCCAGCGGCCCTCCTCGTCGCGCCGGAAGGCGAGCGGCAGCGCGATCCGGCCGGGGCCGCGCAGATCGGACTTCATGCGGACGGTGCGCGGCTCGAAGGGCCGGCCCCGCTGGTCGGCGTCGCGCAGCATGAAGCCGAAGAACGACTCCTGGACCCGGTCGAAAGGCTCGCCGCTGAAGACGTGCACCTGCGGGACGACGAAGGCGCCGCGCACGGCCCCGAGGCGCAGGTCGATGAACTCCGAGGCGCCGTCGGGCGCGTCGGTCATGTCACCGGAGTGCACGCCCTCGACGGTCGCGAGGGAGGTGTACGAGAGCCAGGTGACGGCCTCGTAGTCGTCGTCCAGCACGAGCGCGGACAGGTCGTGGTCGGTGCTGCGCTCGGTCTGCTTCCAGTACGTGAAGAAGCGCAGCAGGTCGCCCTCGACCGGCGAGAGCGAGCCGCGCGGCAGGACGCCGAGGCCCGCCGTGCTCGCCCGGCCGCTCAGGGGCAGCGCCACGTCGAGGACGGCGGGGTCGACGAGCAGCCGTTCCGGCACGTCCAGGCGGCGCTGGGTCTCGGCGTCGAGCAGCGCCGCGAGCCGGTCGGTGACGGCGGGCGGAAGGGGATCGCGCGTGTCGCCCGTGACCCAGGCGCCGCCCGTCCGGTTCACGAACACACGGCTCGGGCCGCCCCGGCCCGTACGGTTCCGCAGGTGTTCACGGACGGAGAGGACCACCCGGCCGGACACGCGCGGCGCGGCCCGCTCGGCGGCGGCGAGGACGCCGCCGAGCTCCTTGTCGTCGGCCGCGGTGCGCAGCAGGCGGTCCAGGGAGCGGAACAGCATGCCGGGCGCGGCGTCGGCAAGGAGTCCGGCCGCCCCGGCGACCTCGTCCCGGGCGAGCAGTTCCTCGACGCGTCCGGCGAGCGTCGGCGCCTTCCGCTCGCCCCGGGCGACCGCGAACACCTGGGCGGCGTGCGGCCACTGCGGGTACTCGTGCGGGTGCAGCCGTTCCCCGAGCCGCTTCCACGCCTCGCGGTGGGCGGTGACGTCGGCGAGCTTGGCGGGGTTCGCGGCGACCACCGCGTCGAGACCGGCGAGCAGGGCACGGCGGTGGGGCCGGGAGGGCGCGCGGAAGCGGGTGCGCTCCCGCAGGGTGACGTCGCCGTCCGACAGGGCGCAGGCGAGGCGCAGGACGTCGGTGACGGTGTCCAGGAGGAGGTCCCGGCCGGCGCGGAGCCGGGCCATGTTGACGACGGCCCGGTTCTCGCGGACCGGGATCCGCTCGGGCTGGGGCCCGTCCGCGCGGTGCTCGGCGAGCACGGCCAGGTCGGCCAGGTGCTCCGGGCCGAGCGGGGTGACGCTGCCGGCGAGGGCCAGATAGAGGGCGGTGGCCTCCTCGTCCAGGGGCGCGCCGACGTGCAGCACGGTGACGCGGTCCCCCGCCGAGGCGATCAGCTCGTCGTGGGCGGCGGCCATCTCCTCGTAGGTGTGCCGGTAGCAGCCGTACGCCGGCAGGGTCAGCAGGTTCACGTGCCCGGCGCGCAGTTGCGCGAGGGTCCGGGCGCGGGTCGTGTCGTCGGCGGACAGGGCCTGGGCGACGCACTCGGTCCAGAAGTCGGCGGTGTCGGGGACACCGGCCGGGAAGTCGGCGAAGTAGACGTTGTGCCGGACGTGGTCGCCGACCAGTTCGCGGACGGTGTCCAGGGTGCGGGCCGCCGTCGCGACGACGGTCTCCTCGGTCCGTCCGGACAGCTCGGCGAGGAGCCGGGCCGAGAGCTTGAATCCGACGGACATCAGGGCGACGTCGAACTGCCGTGCCGCGGCTGCCCCGTCACCGGCGGTCCGGTCACCGGCCGCCGCGTCACCGGCGGGCCCGGCCGGGGCGGGCAGGCGGAGGGTGTGCCGTACGACCAGACGTTCGAGTGCGGAATTCATGCGCGCATGATCGCAGGCGCCCGCCTCCGGCCGCACACGGTTTTCGTCCCGCTTTCGGACCCGCTGTCCGTCCCGCCGGCCGGCTCGCCTCCGGCCGTGCCCGTTTCCCTCTCGTCCATTTGGCTTGCGGACGCATACGTCGGGCCGCAGCGGTTACGCGCACAGGAGGCGAGAGCAGGCGGAGAAGGGAGAGCGAGATGTCCGAGCCGCGGCGACGCGACGAGAGGGCGGGGCGCACGGCGGTGCCTCCGGTCGTCCCGTGGCGGACGACGGGACACCGGGTGCACGGCGAACTGGAGGTCCCCATCGAGGTGGTGTTCTCCTACGATCCGGCCGACCCGTGGGCGGTCCGGGCCAGCTTCGGGCAGCTCGGCGGGGCGGTCGACTGGACGCTCTCCCGCGAGCTGCTGCATTGCGGCACCCGGACCTCGTGCGGGCTCGGCGACGTCCAGCTGTGGCCGATGCGGCGCGGCGGCCGACAGGGCCGGCTGCGGATCCGCCTCGGCGGTACGGGAGTTCCGGTCCTGGTCGACGTCGACCGCTCCGCGCTGCGCAACTGGCTGTCCACCACCTTCCACGCGGTCCCGGCGGGCACGGAGTCGTCGCGGATCGACTGGGCGGCGGAGGCGGAGCACATCGGCCCGGGGGTCGCGCCCGATACGGAGCGGGAGGCGGGGTACGGGGACGAGTGAGGCCGGGGGCCTGAGGTTTCCGATGAGTGTGTCCCGCGCGGGAGGAGCGCCAGTCCGGCCGAGCGGAGGGCCTAGCCGGCCGGGCGGACCAGGAGGCTTCTGGGCGCGCGGGTGACGAGGCCCGTGCGTTCGGGGCGGAAGCCGTCGGCGAGGCGGAGCCGGGGCATGGCGCCGAAGAGGGCGCGCACGGCGTACTCCGCCTCCAGGGCGGCGAGGGTGACGGCGGGGCAGTAGCCGGAGCCGAAGGTCAGCTGGCCGGGGTCGTCGCGCAGCAGGTCGTAACGGTCCGGGTCGCGAAAGCGCTCGGGATCGCGGCCGGCGGCGCCGATGAGGAGGGCGACGGGGGCGCCTGCGGGGATGGTGCCGCCGGTGACCCGGATGTCACCGCGGGCGCGGCGCATGACCATCTGCACCGGCGGCTCGCGCCGCAGGGACTCGGTCCAGGCGCGGGCGACGAGGCCGGAGGGCGCGTCGCGGAGCGCGGCGACCAGGTCGGGGTCGGTGAGGACGTCGGCGAGGAAACCGGCCAGGGCCTTCTCGCGTACGGCGATCTGGCCGGTGCACTGCCCGGCGAGGGCGGACGCGGCGCGGCCCCGGACGAGCCGCATCATGTCCCGGTAGGGGACGCCGACGGCGGCGGCGACGGTGCCGGCGGGCAGCCAGTGGCAGAAGTCGGCGACCAGATCGGCCTGCGGCCGGTCGGCGATGCGGCGGGCGAGGACGAACGCGGTGCGTTCCGCGACCTCCCGCAGCTCGGCCTCGTCGACGTCGGTATGGGTATCGGCGCACGGCGGGTCGCCGGGCCGGTGGCCGTGGGTGAAGCGGGCGTCGGTGAGGGCGCTCGCCACGTCCGCGTACCGGCTGAGCACCCAGGCGCGCAGCAGCGGGTCATGGGTGAGCGGGAACTCCTCGCGCAGCACCCGGTAGGTGCGGTACGGGTCGCGGCTGGTGCCCGGTTCCAAGGGGCTGGGGGCGACCCGGCGGGCCGTGCGGTCCGCCGCGGCGGTGGCGGCCGGGCTCCCGGCGGAGGCCATGGCGGGCAGGGCGGCCCAGTGGTCCCGCCAGGGCGGGCGGTACGGCTCGTCGCTCATCTGGCCCCCTCGTCGGTCAGCGGCGTGTGTCACCCCAGCCCACCACCGGGATGCGGGGGTCGCAGCAGGACACCGCCGAACGGGTGAATTCGGGCGCGGTGAAGCGCGCGGGATTCGCCCCCGTAGCGCGCGCCGTCAGTTCAGGGACAGCCGGAACGCCATCTGGCCGAACCCGACCGCGTCCCCGGCCCGCACCACCACCGCGCCGGTCACCCGACGCCCGTTGACCGTCGTGCCGTTGGTGGAGCCGAGGTCCCGCAGCACCCACATGCCGCCCTGCTGGAAGAGCTCCGCGTGCAGCCGGGAGACCGTCTCGTGGCTGAGCCGCAGGCCGTTCACGGGGTCGCGCCCGATGCGCAGCGGGTGCGGGCCGGGCTGGGGCAGGAGCAGCTTCGGCAGCCGCTCGGCCTGCCAGGCCCGGCCGAGCCTCGCCGTGAACGCGGACATCTTCTCGACGGCCCCCACCACCCGCCGGGTCCAGGTGGACTCGGTGGTGAGATCGGCGGTGAGCAGCGCGAGTTCGTCGGAGCGGCGGGCGACCAGCGCCCGCTCCATGCGGAAGAGGAACGTGTCGTGCGACAGACGTCCCTGCGCGGCGCCCTCGCGCAGCACCGCGAGCGCGCGCTCCCGCTCGGCGTCGGTCAGCCGAGGGGCGTCCGGCGGGCCCGCCGGGAGCTCGAATGGGGTCGTCACATCCAGGATTGTCGGCCGGAAGGCCCGGGAGTGTCCAGAAGGGGCCTCGACAACCGCCTCGGGCCCGCCGGACAACTCCCGTGCCCCTCGCCGTGATCGCTGCTACGGTCGGCCGTCTGTTCGACTACCTGGGGGAACCCTTACATGACGCATGACCCTGCGCCGCTCGTCGTCCGGCCGCTGTCCGGACCGCAGGAGCTCGACCTCTTCAACCGCCTCGACTACGTGCTCGACCACGAGCTCGCCGACGACCTCGCCACCGGCCGCCGCCTTCCGCGGTGGCTGTGGGTGGCGCTGCGCGGTGACCGTCTGGTCGGCCGCATCGGCTGGTGGACCGGACGGCCCGGCGCCGAGCCGCAGGCGCTGGACTTCTTCGATCTGGATCCGGAACTTCCCGCCGAGGAGGCCGCCGAGGTCGGCCGCCGTCTCCTGGAGACCGCCACCGCCGCCGTCCTTCGGGGCGGACCCCGTCCGGAGTTCGGGCGGTTCATGCCGGCGGACTGGCGCGAGGTACCTCAGACCCGGGCGCGGCTGGAGACGCTGTTCGGTGTCCTCGAGGCCTCGGGCGCGCGCCCGCTGGTGGAGCGGCTGCGGCTGGAGTGGCGGCCGGGGACGCCCGTCCCGGAGCCGAGCGACCGTCTGGTCTTCCGCCCGGTGAAGGACCGCGAGGACCTTCTGGCGCTGATGACACCGGTGATGGAGGGCACTCTCGACGCCCACGGCCAGGCCGATCTGAAGTCGGGTCTGTCGCCGCGCGAGGCGGCCGAGCTGCACTACGACGAGGAGCTCGCGCACTACACCACGCCCCGCGACTGGTGGCGGATCGCCGAGCTGCCGGGCAGCGGGGAGCCGGTCGGCTTCGTGGTCCCGGCGCGGAACAACTACCACGCGATCATCGCGTACATCGGTGTCCTGCCGGCGCACCGCGGCCGGGGCTACATCGACGACATCCTCGCCGAGGGCACGCGTGTCCTCGCCGCGCAGGACGTGCCGCGGATCAGGGCGGCGACCGACGTCGGCAACGTGCCGATGGCGAAGTCCTTCGGCCGGGCGGGCTACGTCACCTTCGAGCGGGCGGTCAACTTCGTCTGGGACGCGCCAGGCACGTCCGGCGACTGACTGTCAGGATGGTCCCGTAGCCGTGATCCAGGTGTGCGGATATCGGATCCCGGATATTGGATCCGATGGATGGATCCCATATCCAGAAGATTGGATCCAATATCCGCTCGCTCTCGACGAGGGGACCGTCGCGTGCTGTTCGAAGTGTGGGCGCCGCACGCCCGTGACCGGGTGACGCTGGAGCTGAACGGCGCCCGTCATCCGCTGGAGCGGGACGCCGAGCGCCCCGGCTGGTGGACCGGGACCGCACCCGCCGCCGACGGCGACCGCTACGGCTTCGCCCTCGACGACGGGCCGCCGCTGCCCGACCCACGGGCCCGCCGCCTCCCCGACGGCCCGGACGGCCTGGCCGCGGTCGTCGACCACGACACGTACACCTGGCGGAACGACACCCCGCGGCTACGGCTGCGCAGCGCCGTCCTGTACGAGCTGCACGTCGGCACCTTCACCCCCGAAGGCACCCTCGACGCCGCGGCGGAGCGCCTCGGGGAGCTCGCGGGCCTCGGCATCACCCATGTGGAGCTGATGCCGCTGTGCCCGTTCCCCGGGGTGCACGGCTGGGGGTACGACGGGGTCGCGCCGTGGGCGGTGCACGAGCCGTACGGCGGCCCGGAGGCGCTCAAGCGGTTCGTGGACACCGCGCACGGCCTCGGGCTCGGGGTGGTCCTGGACGTGGTGCACAACCACCTCGGCCCGTCCGGGAACCACCTGCCGTCCTTCGGCCCGTACTTCACCGACACCCACCACACGCCGTGGGGCGCCGCCGTGAACCTGGACGCGCCCGGCTCGGACGAGGTGCGGGCGTACTTCCTGGGCAGCGCGCTCGCCTGGCTGCGGGACTACCGCGTCGACGGCCTGCGCCTGGACGCGGTGCACGCGCTCGCCGACAACCGCGCCCTCACCTTCCTGGAGGAGCTGTCGGCGGCCGTGGACGAGCTGGCCAGGGAGCAGGGCCGGCAGCACTTCCTGATCGCCGAGTCCGACCAGGGCGATCCGCGCACCACCACCCCGCGCCCGGCCGGCGGGCTGGGCCTGCACGCCCAGTGGAACGACGACTTCCACCACGCCCTGCACACCGCCCTGACCGGCGAGTCCCAGGGCTACTACGCCGACTTCGCGCGCGCCCCGATGGCCGCGCTCGCCAAGACCCTCACCCGGGTCTTCTTCCACGACGGCACCTACTCCTCCTTCCGGGGCCGCCACCACGGCCGCCCCGTCGACCGCGAACGCACCCCCGCACACCGCTTCCTCGGCTACGCGCAGACCCACGACCAGATCGGCAACCGCGCCACCGGGGACCGCCTTTCGGCCACCCTCTCCCCCGGCCTCCTCGCCTGCGCGGCGACCCTCGTCCTGACCGGCCCCTCGGTGCCGATGCTCTTCATGGGCGAGGAGTGGGGTGCGAAGACGCCGTGGATGTACTTCACCGACCACACGGACCCGGAGCTCGCCGAGGCCGTACGGCGCGGCCGCCGCCGGGAGTTCGCGTCCCACGGCTGGGCGGAGGAGGACATCCCCGACCCCCAGGATCCCGCCACCCGCGACCGCTCCGTCCTGGACCGCGCCGAACGCGAACGCGACCCCCACAAACGCCTGCTCGCCTGGCACCGCGAACTCATCGCCCTGCGCCGCACCCAACCCGACCTGACCGACCCCGACCTCGCGGGCGTGAAGGTCGCCTACGACGAGGACGCCCGCTGGCTGGTCTTCCGCCGCGGCGACATCCGCGTCGCCGTCAACCTCGGCAAGGAACCCGCCACCATCCCCCTCGGCTCCAACGGCCGCGACCGCCTCCTCGCCACCTGGACCCCCACGGACCCCCCGGGTCCGGACGGCCTGCTGCACCTCGCGGCGGAGTCGGCGGTGGTCCTGACGGACGGCTGAGCACGGCCTCCTCAAGGGTGTGTCGCCCCCAGGAGTCGCATCATCCGGCATGGGATCCCCGGGTGGCCACACATGCCATGCTTGAAGTATGGCAACTCGGAAGATCACCATCACCGTGCCGGAAGAGCTGGTGGAGTCGATCAAGGAGCGCGTCGACGCACGCGGGGTGTCCGCCTACATCGCGGCCGCCGCCGCTCACCAGGACGCCATGGACCGCCTGCGCGAGCTGGCCGAACGCCTTGAGGAAGAACACGGCGCCGTGACGGACGACGAGCAGCAGGCCGCACTGGACCGCATCGCCGCCGTTGACGGCTGGCATGACGAGCAGCGATCACCTTCGGACGAGGCCGCGTGAGCCGCACCGCCCGGGCGAAGCCGCACCGGCCGCGACAGCGTGTGTTCGTGTTCGCCTCCGAGGCCCTCTCCAAGGCAGTTCAGGGCGATCGGGAGATGACCGCGCTGATCAAGACGGCTCCGCGGCTCGACATCCCGATCGTCACCTCAGCGCTCACGACCTTGGAGGCATGGGACCCTCGCGACACGTCGAGGCAGGCATTGTGGAACTGGACGCTGTCCCGGGTCCGCGTCGTACACACGGACGACCAGGTGATCGCCATGGCACGCGACATGCTGAAGACAGCCGGCCTGCATGGGCACAAGTACGCCATCGACGCGATTCTGGCGGCTGTGGCCGGGCGGGAGGCCGCGCAGGGAGCTGAGGCAACCGTCTTCACGTCCGACACCGACGACATGAATCAACTTCTCGCGGGACGCTCCGTGCGAGTCGAGAAAGTCTGACGAGGCGCCGCCAACAGCTCACTTTCGATACGGGCCTCGGCGCGAGCTGATCTAGAGAGATCCCGGCACGCCGTCGGCGATGAATTGTGTCAGTGCTCGCTCAAGCAGTTCCAGGAACTGCCGCAGGTCATCGGCCACCTTGTCGAGTTCCGGTTCGTCCAGCGACGCGGTCCGCGTCCGGTGAACCGACCCATCAGGGGCCGCGACGTAGGAGAGGCCGCCTCCATCCGAGCCGATCACCAGACCGTGGGACTGATGATCCGCGCCGATGGCGACGGCGCCGTCCTCCTGGAGTCGCAGAAGGACGTCACCTGCGGTGTCGAGGAAGTAGCCGTTGCCGACGTCCGCCCAGGTGACTTCACCGATGCTCCCGTAGAAGGTCGACAGGTCAACCGAGATGAGGCTCTCTCGGGCAAGGGTGCGAGCCGCGGCTTGGTCCTCGCGGTCGGCGGTCCGGACCTGATTGATGCCAGGAGGAAAGCCGTACCGACGTTCGAACTCGCCTGTCATTGCCGAGAGCGTCTCGGAGACTCTGTCCGTCCACGAGGCCAGCCAGGCGGGTGAAAGCGCAGGGCGACTCATGAGCGGATCATGGCATGAGCGACGGACAGTCACGAGGTCGTGCAACCCCACGTTCGCGCAACGCTTCCGCGCCCGGTTGGCCCGGGCCGTGGAGGTCACTCGACGATCGCCATCTCGCGCGGCGTGTTGTTGAAGCGGTGGCCCGTGCCCTCGGCGGTCAGGGTGACGATGTCCTCGATGCGGACGCCGAAGCGGCCGGGGAGGTAGATGCCCGGTTCGATGGAGAAGCACATACCGGGGACGACGGGGCGCTCTTCGCCCTCGATCATGTACGGGGGTTCGTGGGTGGTGACGCCGATGCCGTGGCCCGTGCGGTGGATGAAGTACTCGCCGTAGCCCGCGTCCGTGATGACCGCGCGGGCGGCGCGGTCGACGTCCTGGCAGGCGGCGCCGGGGCGGACCGCCTCGAAGCCGGCCTGCTGGGCCTCCCGGACGATGTCGTGGACGAGGCGTTCCTCGGCCGTGGGTTCGCCGACGTGGACGGTACGGGTGGTGTCGGAGCCGTAGCCGTGCTTGAGGCCGCCGAAGTCGAGGACGACCATGTCGCCGGGTTCGATGACCCGGTCGCCGGCCTCGTGGTGCGGATTGGCGCCGTTGGGGCCGGAGCCGACGACGGTGAAGTCGACCTGGGAGTGGCCGTGTTCCAGGAGCAGGCGGGCCAGGTCCGCGGCGACGTCGGTCTCCTTGCGGCCGGCGAAGCGGACCCGCAGGATCTCCTCGTACGCCCGGTCGGCGGCGGCTCCCGCGGCGGCGATCCGGGCCAGTTCGTGTGCGTCCTTCACGGCCCGCAGCATCGGCAGCGCCTCGGTGAGCGACACGTACGAGGTGCCGGGCAGGGAGCGCTGGAGGCCGAGCAGGTGCATCGCCCAGGCGTTGTCGCTGACGCCGAAGCGGCCGTCGATGTCGAGCAGCGGTGCGGTGACGGCGTACGGGTCCTTGCCGTCGGTCCAGTCGCGCAGCGTGAGCGCCGCGGCGCCCGGGGCCTTCTCGGCGTCCGGGGCCTCCAGGGTGGGGACGACGAGCACCGGGTCCCGTCCGGGGGCGACGACGAGGACGGTGAGCCGCTCGGTGATCGCGGTGGGCTGGTAGCCGGTGAGGTAGACCAGGTCCGGTCCCGGTGCGACGAGGATCCCGGCGAGCCCCGCCTCGGCGGCGGATTCGGCCGCGCGCGTCATCCGGGCCCGGTAGTCATCGGCGGTGAACGGGGCGGGGGCGGTGTTCTCGGGCATGGGGTCCTCGGGTGTGGGGTCCGCAGGCATGGGGTCCTCCGGCATGGGTCTCCTCCTCGACGTACAGCATCCTGCCGGGCGGTCAGGGCGGCCGCGACCCGCAGCGCCGGGCCGCGCGAGGCCCGGCCGCGCGAAGCCGGGCGTCACAATGCCGGGGCGCGGGCCAAGGCGGCCGGCCCCCGTGGTGAGCTCAGGACGCCTCCGGGTTCTGCACGATGAGCCGTTCCAGGAGGGCCTGGAACTCCTCGCCCACCACGATCCGCAACCGGCCGTCCTCCTCGTCGTGCTCGCTGAGCTGGGTGAGCGTGCCGGCCCGCCACCAGAAGACGTACGGGCTGATGGCGCCCGGCGTGTCCTCGTACCCGGACGCGGCGAAGGAGGCCATCGCGCCGAGCGCGGGCACGATCGTGGTGTCCCGGATGGGGTGGAAGGCGAGCTGGTGCCGGAACGGCAGGGCGACGAGCGCGCCGTCCTCGCCGAGCGGGCGCCCGGTGACCCGGCGGACGACGGCGTCCAGGTCGAGGACGCGGCTCGCGGTGTAGAAGGAGTCGCCCAGGATGACCTCGAAGCGCATGCCGTCGGCGTCCTTGACGGTCTCGTGGCCCTCGACGGGCAGCCCGCGCAGGTTGTTCAGGGCCCGCTCGCGCAGCCGGGCCGGGTCACCGAGGCGTTCCAGGGCCTCGTCGGTGAGGGTCATGACGCTTTCCGGCAGGTCGAGGGCGAGCACCTCGTACAGCCCCGGCGCCACGGTCCGCGCGTACGCGAAGGTGCCGGGGTCGATGCCCTCGCCGCTGACGACCCGCGGGTACAGCTGCGCGCGGATCTGCTCGGGCGGCAGGGTGTCGAGGGCGGACGGCCCGTCGAGCGCCCGGACCACGAGCCGGACGTGCCGGGCGATCAGCTGGGGCCAGATGCGGGTGCCACGCGGGTCCTGGTGGCAGACGGCGGCGAGGTTGCCGAGGCCGAAGCGGCGGCCGGAGTCGTCGATGACGGAGTCGGCGTAGACGGTGACCTCCAGGCCCTGTTCCGCGAAGGCCGCGCGGACCCCGCCGCGGAAGAGGGCCGCCTCGCGCTCGGAGAAGTACGAGAACTCGGGGTCCCTCGGCGCGTCCTCGCCGTCCCGCCTGGGCCCTCGCCGGAACCACCCCACGTCACCCCGCCTTTCGTCTTCGCGTCCGCGCCGCCGTTCTCTCCGCCTTCCCCCGCAGCCTAGCGACCACCCTCCGGGCGGGTGGTGAGTCGGCGGACCAACTCGACGGCCGGACGAGGCGGTTCGCCGCCCGCGTGGAGCAGTTCGACGCGGTGGACCAGGCGCGGCGCGGCGAGCGGCACCAGGACTCCGTCCCACGCCCTTCCGACGGCGGAGACGGAGGCCGGGGCCGAGGCGGCCGAGAAGGGCAGCAGCGCGAGGCCGTGGCCCGCGGCGGCGAGGGCGGCGACGGTACGGGCGTCGGTGCCCTCGAAGCGCAGCGCGGCCCGGAAACCGTGCCCGGCCGGTCCCCCGTGCGCGGCGCGCAGCCGGTCGAGCGGGATGCCGGCGTCGGGGGCGTCCAGCCAGCGGGCGTCCACGAGGTCGGCGAGGTCGAGTCCGCCACGCCCGGCGAGCGGGTGGCCCGCGGGCAGGACGACGGCGAGAGGTTCCTCGGCGACTCTGCGGGCGGTGAGCGGGGCGACGTCGGGGAGCCGGAGTGGGTCGCTGGGCGCGGCGGCGCCGTCGACGAGCCCCAGGTCCGCGGCTCCGGTGGCGACGGCCGCCGGCACCTCGTCGCGCGGCAGGGTCCGCAGGGTGACACCGGTGGCGGGCAGGGCGGCGAGCGTACGGGGGTGGAGGGCCAGCGGGGAGGCGGCGACGGTCAGCGTCTCCCGGGGCGCGGCGGCGAACCGCGCGAGGTCCGCGCGCGCCGCGTCGAGCCGCAGCAGCAGCGAACCGGCGTGTTCGAGCAGCCGCTCGCCCGCCGGGGTGGGGACGACGGGCCTGCGGGTCAGCAGCGGCACGCCGAGGTCGCCCTCCAGGGCGGCGATGTGCTGGGAGACGGCGGACTGGGTGTAGCCGAGCGCGCGGGCCGCCTCCGAGAAGGAGGCGAGCCGGGCCACCGTGACGTACGTACGGAGGAGGTGCGGGTCCATGGGCGGGGTGCGGGCTGCTCTCGGGCGGGCGGGTCTCGGGCGGGAGCTTTGAGGCGGGGGGCCACGGGGCGGGCGGCTCCGGGCGGGTCGGCCTCGGGCGGGCGGCTCTCGGCCGGGCCGCTTACGGGCGGGCGGCCCCGGCCGGGCCGCTCACGGCGGTCGTTCGGCGTCGCCGCCGGGGTCGTCAGGAAGCGTCCGGGCCGGCCAGGAGGTCCTTCGCGTAGTGGGCGAGGGAGCGGTTGTAGCGGGGCAGGAGCGGGGCGAGGGCGCCCAGTGCGAGGGACACGGCCTCGCGGTCGCGGCCGGTGTCGGCGAGGGCGAGGGCGAGGAAGGCGTCCACGGCGGCGGACAGCGCGGCCTCGTCGGCGTCCAGCCGGTCGGCCGGAAGGGCCCTTTCCTCGGTGAGGAGTTCGACGCTCCGGTCGGGCCGGCCGAGGTTGCGCAGGCTGCTGGCGAGCTGGATGACGGCCCGGCGGCGGCGCAGTCCGGCGAGTCCGCCGTCGAGGGCCCGCTGGTAGAACCGTACGGCCTCCTCGGGCTGCCCGGTGGAGTCGTGGGCGGCGCCCTGCTCGAAGAGGCCGACGGGGTCGTCGGCGGGACGCTCGCCGGCGAGCTCCGCGACCCGGGCGCGGAACACGGCCGGGTCCTCGTACGTGTCGAGCTCGTCCCACAGGGCGGCCAGCCGCCGCTCCCAGTCCTCGATGTCGCTGGTGGTCATGGCGGCACCCTATCCCCGAAGGACATAAGCGTTCCTGATGGCGGATGCAGTCTTCATCGTTGGACGTGAACGCCGGTCCCGCCAAAGATGGTGCCCATGAACACGCACATCCCCACCAGCAGCGCCCGCCTGTCTCGTATCCCCCGTATCGCCCTGGTCGGCGACCGCTCTCCGCACGTGAAGTCCCACGTCCGCATCCCCATGCTGCTCGACGCGCTCGGCGAGCGCGACGGGCTCGTCCTCGACGCGTACTGGATCCCGAGCGGGGACGCGGAGGAGCCGGGCGCGGTGCGGGGGTTCGACGCGGTGTGGCTGATCCCCGGCAGCCCGTACGCCAGCGAGGCGGGGGCGCTCGCCGCCGTCCGGACCGCCCGTGAGGACGGCATCCCGTTCCTCGGCACCTGCGCGGGCTTCCAGCACGCGCTGATCGAGTACGCCCGGGACGTGTGCGGTCTGACCCGGGCCGCGCACGCCGAGAACGACCCGGCGGCCGACACCGGCGATCTCCTGATCGCCCCGCTCGCCTGCTCGCTCGTCGGCCACGAGGGCGCGGTGCGGGTGACACCCGGCTCGCTCGCGGCCTCCGTGCTCGGCGCCGAGCGGACGACCGAGCGCTACCACTGCAACTACGGCCCGGACAGCCGCCACCTGGACACGCTTCGGGCGCATGGGATGCGGTTCACGGGCGAGGACGAGGACGGGCAGGTACGGATCCTGGAACTGCCCGGCCACCCGTTCTTCATGGCGACGCTCTTCCAGCCGGAACTGGCCGGCGACGGCACCCGGCCGCACCCGGTGGTCCGTGCCTTCGCGCGGGCGGCTGCGGAACGGGCGGCCGCGGAACGGGCGGGGGCGGAACGGGCGGGGGCGGAAAGCGCGGCGGAAGGGGCGGCCGCGGAAGGGGCCGCGGCGCTCACGCGAGCGACGGTCACGGACGCGAAGGCCCCGGTGGGCTGAAGTCCACGTCCGCGCCCGGCAGTACGCGGATCGACCGGCCCGGGAAGTCGAGGTGGCGGAAGATCTCGTTGTGGTGCTCGACGGACACGTCGGGTGCCGCGTAGGGGCCGGTTGCGTCCCGTACGGAGGTGGTGTGACCGTCGGCGACGAGCACGAGGTCGTAGCGGCGGCTGAGGGCCTGCCGGGCGGTGGTGTCGACGCAGATCTCGGTGGCGAAACCGGTGACGACGAGCTCGGTGGTGCCGAGGGACCGGAGGACGGAGTCCAGGTCGGTGTCGAGGAAGCTGTCGGCGCTGGTCTTGGCGACGACCGTCTCGCCGTCCGCCGGGGCGAGTTCGGGCACGATCCGCCAACCGTCGGTGCCGGGCTCCAGGCCGCCGCCGTGGTGCTGGACGGTGACGACGGGGACGCCGGCGGAGCGGGCACGGGCCCGGAGGGCGGCGATGACGGCGATGGTGTCGCGGGCGCGGTGGGCGAGGGCGGCGAGGGCGTTCTGCATGTCGATGACGAGGAGCGCCGGCGCGTGGGTCATGGCGTCACGCTACCGGCTCGCGGTCGGATGAGGTCCGGACCGGCTCAGGTCATCCGTACGACGAGGTCCGCGCGGTCCCTGCCGCGCGCCACCAGGCGGGCGTTGGCCTCGTCCGACTCGGCGACCCAGCGTTCGGCGTGGGCGGGCTCCTTGCCGAAGCCGACGTGCCGGGCGACGAGCCGGGGCACCCGGCTCCGGTCGTCCAGGTCCAGATACCAGACCTCGTCGAGCAGCGCCCGTACGGCGGCCCAGGGGCCCTCGTCGTGGAGCAGGTAGTTGCCCTCGGTGATCACCAGGGGGACCTCGGGCGGGACCGGGATCGCCCCGGCGACGGGTTCCTCCAGGGCGCGGTCGAAGACGGGGGCGTAGACGGTGACGCCGGGTTCGGGCGCGCGGAGGCGGGTGAGCAGGGCGGCGTACCCGGCCGCGTCGAAGGTGTCGGGCGCGCCCTTCCGCGCGGCGCGGCCGAGCCGTTCCAGCTCGGCCTGGGCGAGGTGGAAACCGTCCATCGGTACGAGGACGGCGAGCCCGTCGAGCCGGTCGGCCAGCCGCCCGGCGAGCGTGGACTTGCCGGCCCCGGGCGGCCCGGCGATCCCGAGCACCCGCCGCCGCCCGTCACCGGCGAGCGCACGGGCCCGCCGGGTGAGACCTTCCATGTCCCGCGCGTCCATGCGGGTCATTGTCCCACCGGGAGGCGGGCGGGCGGCGGCGAACGCCGTACGGGCCCGGTGTGGCCGGGTGTGGCCGGTCGGCGCGGCTGGGGCCCCTGGGGCGGGTGGGGCGGGGGCGGATGTGCCGGGTGTGGCCGGAGGTACCCGTGGTGCCCGTGGTCGACCCCTCGGGCGCTCCGTGCCATCGTGGTGTCATGACCATCGAAGTCCGCCCGGCCTCGGTCTTCGAGGACGTCCGCGCCGTCATCGGCCCCAAGTCCCCCACGGCCAACGTCTGCTGGTGCCTGAGCTACCGGATCCCGTCCAAGGAGAACAGGGAGCTGGTCGGCCCCGCCCGGGGGGCGTACGTCGCCGAGCTGTGCCGCGCCGAGACCCCGCCCGGGGTGCTCGCCTACGACGGTGACGAGCCGGTCGGCTGGGCCGCCGTGGCGCCGCGCGCGGACACCACCTTCGCGCGCAACCGGAAGATCCCGCACGTCGACGACCTGCCGGTCTGGTCGCTGTGGTGCGTCCGGGTGCGTCCCGGTCACCGGAAGCAGGGCGTGTCGCACGCCCTGATCGCCGGCGCGGTCGAGTTCGCCCGCGCGCACGGCGCCCCGGCGGTCGAGGCGTATCCCCTGGACAACGGCGACGCCCGGGTGGATCTGACCATGGCCTACCCCGGGCTCCGGAAGAACTTCGAACGCGCCGGGTTCGTGCACGTCGCCGACACCACGTCGGTGCTCGCGGGCCATCCCCGCGTTCTGATGCGCCTCGACCTGCGCTGACGGCGCGCCGCCGCGCGTCACCGCCCCGCCTCGCCTCCCACCGCGCCACCGCCACCGCGCCACCGCGCCGTCGTACCGTCGTGCCGTTGGCCGCTCGGCCGTCATACGTATTACGTTGACCCCATGACCTCCTCCACCCCTCCGGCCGCTCCCCCGCTGCCCGCCCTCGCCCTCGTCACCCTCGTCGTGCGCGACTACGACGAGGCCGTCGACTTCTACACCCGCGCCCTCGGCTTTGAACTGGTCGAGGACACCGACCGCGGCGACGGCAGCCGCTGGGTCGTCGTACGGCCCCAGGGCAGCGGGCAGGGCACCGGGCTGCTGCTCGCCCGAGCCAAGAACGAGTCGGAGGCGGCCGCCGTCGGCGCGCAGACCGGCGGGCGGGTCGGGTTCTTCCTCCACACCGACGACTTCCGCCGCGACCACGCCCGGATGACCGCCGCCGGGGTGCGGTTCCTGGAGGAGCCGCGCCACGAACCGTACGGCTCGGTCGCCGTCTTCGAGGACCTGTACGGCAACCGCTGGGACCTGCTCCAGCCGGCCGCCGGGGCCTGAGCACCCGCCAAAATCCGTGGTCCCGCTCCCGCGTCCCGCTAACGTCCCCGCTCCCACCGGCATCGGATCCCGGATCCAATATCCAATGTCCGGATCCAATGTCCTGGATCCAACATCCGGATCCAACATCCAGGGGATCTAACGTCCGGGATCCAATGTCCAATGTCCGGGATCCGCCGGATCCAATATCCCGGATCCAATATCCCGGATCCCGTACGAGAGAGAGCGAAGCCATGACCAGCCGCCGCGCGACCACCACCCTCTGGCGCCCCACGGGCCCCGAGGAGCTGGAGCTCGTGCGCGCGCTGGACTGGCGGGCGTGGCCGCCGCGGTTGCCCGAGCAGCCGATCTTCTACCCGGTCCTGAACGAGGACTACGCGGTCCGGATCGCCCGGGACTGGAACGTGCCGCACAGCGGCGTCGGCTACGTGACCCGTTTCGAGGTCGACACGGAGTTCCTGGCCCGCTATCCGGTCCGGCAGGCCGGCGGCGAGACGATCCTTGAGCTGTGGGTGCCGGCCGAGGAACTCGATGCGTTCAACGCGCACATCGTGGGCGTGATCGAGGTCGTCCACGAGTTCCGCTGAGCCCCGCCTCAGGCGGTGCGCCGGGCGAGGAAGTCCTCGAAGGTGACGCGACCCTCGGCCCGTTGCGGCGCCAGGTGGCCGCCGTCGCGGAAGCCGCGGTACGCCTTCCCGGCCAGGGGCACGTTCAGCAGCGCGCGGCGCCGGCCGGTGGCGCGCAGGTAGGCGCGGGCCAGTTCGGGCAGCGGGCGGACCGCGGGGCCGCCCAGGTCGGGGACGTGGCCCGCGGGGGCGCCGAGGGCCAGTGCGCACAGGCGGTCGGCGACCTCGGAGACCTCGACCGGCTGGTCGCTGACGCCCGCGGGGAGCAGCATGAGGGGCAGTTTCGCCGTGGCCTCCAGGACCTGGAGGACGAGGTCGTGGAACTGGGTCGCCCGCAGGATCGTCCAGCCGAGGCCCGACTCCTCGACGATCCGCTCGACGGCGAGCTTGGACCGGTAGTAGCCGAGCGGCACCCGGTCCACGCCGACGATGGAGATGTACACCAGGTGGCGCACCCCCGCCCGTCGGGCCGCCGCGACCAGGTTCCGGGCCGCCCGCTCGTCCCCGCCGCGCGGCGAGCTGGCGCAGTGCACGACGGTGTCCACGCCCGCCAGGGCCTCGTCGAGGCCGGGCCCGCCCGCGCGCAGGTCGACGGCGTAGGGGTGGGAACGCCGGCTGAGCACCCGCACCTCGCGCCCGGCCCCCTCGTCCGTGCGCCCCTCCCCCTCCCCGTGCGCGCGCAGTCGCTCGGTGACGAGCCGGCCGAGGGTGCCGGTGCCACCGGTCACCAGGATCGTGGTCGTGGTCGGAGTCGTCGTCATCGCGGTCGCCGTCCTCTCTCGTGCCGCACGACGCTCGTACGACACGCGTCCCGTACGCGTCCCGTACGCGTCCGGTACGAAGAGGACCGGCGACGGCTCAGGAATGTGACAGCGCGGCGAACTGCCGTTCCGCGTAGACCAGCTTGTCGGGGTTCGTCACGGCCCGCACGCCGGTGACGACACCGTCCCGCAGCTCGAAGGAGGCCACGGCGACCAGCCGGTCCGCGCGGTGCGCCACCAGGGCGGGGGCGCCGTTGGCCTCGACGGCGAGGAGGGCGACACCGCCGAGGCCGCCGTCCGGCCGCATGATGCCGGCGAGGAAGCGCAGGACCTTCTCCCGGCCGAACAGCGGCCTGCGGGCCGCGGTGACCTTGCCGCCGCCGTCGCTCCACCACACCACGTCCTCGGCGAGCAGCTTCTCCAGTCCCGCGAGGTCGCCTTCACGGGCGGCCGCGACGAAGGTCTCGACGAGCGTGCCCCAGCGTTCCTCCGAGGGCGCTTCGAAGCGCGGCTCCTCCTCCGCGATCCGGCGCACCGCCCGGCGGTACAGCTGGCGGCAGTTGGCCTCGCCCAGGTCGAGCACCCCGGCGATCTCCCGGTGGCCGTAGCCGAACGCCTCGCGCAGCACGTACACGGCCCGCTCGGTCGGGGTGAGCCGTTCGAGGAGGACGAGCAGCGCCGTCGAGACGGAGTCGCGCAGCTCGGCCGACTCCAGGGGGCCGAGCGCGCCGGGCCGGCCGTCCCGGTCGGCGCCGGTGAGGACCGGTTCCGGCAGCCACGGACCCGGGTACTCCTCGCGGCGCGCGCGGGCGGAGGTGAGCCGGGTGAGGCAGAGGTTGGTGACGACCTTCGCGAGCCAGGCGCCCGGCCGTTCGATCGCCGTCCGGTCCGCCCCGCGCCACCGCAGATAGGCGTCCTGGACCACGTCCTCGGCCTCCTCGGCGGACCCCAGCATGCGGTAGGCGAGGCCGAACATCCGGGCACGGTGGGAAAGGAACTCCTCGGCCCGGACCTCCTCGGCCCCGACCTCCTCGGCGGAGGTCTCGTCCGAACCTGAGGAGGGCAGCGCGTGTGACGTCACACGGGAAGAATTCCACACGCGCCGCAGGTCGGCGCATGCGGAGGCCGGCGCGTGCGCAGGTCAGCTCAGCCCGTACGGACGTCAGCGCACGCGCAGCTCAGCTCAGCCCGTACGGAGGTCAGCGCACGCGCAGCTCAGCTCAGTTCACGCGGTCGGCGAGCCGGGCGAGGGCCTCGGCGTCCGGGCTGCCGTCCGCCGCGCCGTACACGTGCACGACGAGGCCCGGTTCGCCGGGCCCCGCCGGCACGTGCAGGATCTCGAAGTCGAGGGTGAGGAGCCCGGCCTGCGGGTGGCGGAGCCGTTTGCGGCCCGCGGTGCACATGACGACCTCGCCGGTGGCCCAGATGGCGCGGAAGTCGGCGCTGCGCTCGGAGAGTTCGGTGATCAGGGCCGTGAGCCCGGCGTCGTCGGGGTAGCGCCCGGCGGCGACCCGCAGCTGCCCCACGGCCTCGGCTGCCCGGTCCTGCCAGTCGGGCTGGACGTGGCGAGCGGCGGGGTCGAGGAAGAGGAAGCGGGCGTTGTTGCGGTCGCGGCGCCCGGGGGCGCCGACGCCGCCGATGAGTTCGCCGCCGAGGGCGTTCCACGCCACCACGTCGAGCCGGTGGTCGGTCGCGAAGGCGGGCAGCCCGGCCATGCCGTCCAGGATCCGCCGCAGGAGCGGGCTCACCCGCGCGTCGGGAGCGGATCCGCGCCGGTCGCCGGCGAGGGTGGCGAGATGGGCACGCTCGGCCGCGTCCAGGCCGAGCGCCCGCGCCAGCGCGTCCAGCACCTCGGGCGACGGCTGGGTGGCCCGGCCCTGCTCCAGGCGTACGTAGTAGTCGACGCTGATCCCGGCCAGCTGGGCCAGTTCCTCGCGCCGCAGCCCGCGCACCCTTCGCCTGCCGCCCGCCTTGATGCCCACCCGCTCCGGCGCCATCCGCCCCCGCCGGGCCCGCAGGAAGCCGCCGAGCGCCCGCCTGGGGTCGCCCACCCCGTCCACAGTCTCCATGCGGCAAGTATGGGTGGCCCTGTCAGTACCAGGACTGCCGGTCCTGTGGTGGCGGAGGGTACTGGTTACGGGCGTGCGCCCGCGAGAGCGTGACGTCATGCAGAACGCACCGAAGAGCGCGCCGGGAACCACACCCACCGCACCCACCACCACACCCACGACCGCACCCGCCGCACCCACCACCACACCCGCCACACCCACCACCGCACCCACCGCATCCACCCCGCCCAAGAAGGTCCTCGTCGTCAGCGCCCACCCCGAGCCGCGCTCCCTCAACGGCGCCCTCGCCGGCTTCGCCGTCGACCGCCTGCGGGTGGCTGGGCACGAGGTGCGGGTGTCGGACCTGTACGCGATGAAGTGGAAGGCCGGGCTCGACGCCGACGACTTCCCCGACCGCCTGCCGGACGACCGTCTCGACGTGCTGGCCGGCCAGGAACGGGCCACCCTGGCGGGCCGGTTGACCGACGATGTCGCCGCCGAGCAGGAGAAGCTGCTCTGGTCGGACGCGCTCGTGCTCCAGTTCCCGATGTGGTGGTTCTCCGTGCCCGCGATCCTCAAGGGCTGGATCGACCGCGTCTTCACCAACGGCTTCGCCTACGGTCCCTCCGTCCCGCCGCCGTACAGCGAGGGTGCCCTCGGCGGCCGCCGGGCCCTGGTGTCGGTGACGATCGGGGCGCGCGGGACCGCGTTCTCCGACCGGGGCATCCACGGGGACCTCGGCAGCGTGCTGCACCCCGTGCAGCACGGACTGCTGTGGTTCACGGGCATCCGGCCGCTGGAACCGTTCGCCGTGTACGGCACGGTCGACCTGTCCGAGGAGCGCTTCGCCGCCGCGAAGGAGGCGTACGCACGGCGCCTCGACGGCCTGTTCACCGACGAGCCCGTCCCGTACCGCTCCCTCACCGGCGGCGACTACGACCACGACATGCGGCTTCTCCCGGGCGTGGAGGAGGCGGGCACGCGCGGCCTGGACCTCCATGTGCGCCCGGTACCGCCGACACGGGCCTGACCGGGGTCACCGCCTCCGGGCCCGGTCGAGGTCGGCGATCTCGACCGCCGTCGCCGTCGGGGGCCGGCCCGCCTGGACCTGCTGGAGGCGCTTGATGGTGGCGGCGAGCACATGGCGGGCGTCGGTGGGGTCGCCGGCCGCGTCCTCGACCTCGACCCGGGCGATGACGGT
Organism: Streptomyces sp. NPDC126499; assembly: GCF_040302485.1. Classification (NCBI taxonomy): domain Bacteria; kingdom Bacillati; phylum Actinomycetota; class Actinomycetes; order Kitasatosporales; family Streptomycetaceae; genus Streptomyces; species Streptomyces sp. NPDC126499. Next base: position 181,540 of record NZ_JBEOUO010000009.1, read on the forward strand.
GCCGGAGCGGGTGTAGCCCCAGACGATGCCGCTCGATCCGGTGTGCACGAGGAAGAGGGACTCCTCGCCGACCGGGGTCGGCGCCTCGGAGGGCGGGGCCGTCTCCTCCCGGTCCGGCCACAGGGCGTACGCCGCCTTCGCGTGCGCGACGGTGTCGAACTGGCAGACGTCCACGTCGATCCCGCGCGAGATCGTCGACCCCTGGTAGTCGTAGTCGCCGCTGACCGACCGCTGCCACCCCGGCGACGCCGGGCCCTTCCGGGGAGCGCAGTCGTCGGCCTCGCCCGGCATGCTCTTGTGCAGGCTGCCGGGGTAGTAGCCGGGCAGGATGTCCCCGGCGTCGGGGACCGCCCGGGTGAGGTCACTCTGGCGGAACTGCTCGGTCAGCGGGACGTCGGAGTCGTCCTTGAACGGCTGCGGTTCGCCCTTCGCGCCGCCCGACGGCTTCGCGGTGACCGAGGTCGGCGTCGCCGTGGCCCCCGGGGCATGGTCCGTCGAGCAGGCGGAGAGGGCGAGGCAGGCCATCAGGGCGGCCGTAAGCGTCACGTGGCTGCGTGTCATGTGACTGCGTGTCATGTGATCAACACTAGCCCGGCAGGCCCGAACGTGAGATCGAGTTCCGCGCGGACCGTCTTGCCGACGGGGAGGCGGTCCAGGGTCTCCCAGCGGGAGGCGAGGGCGTCGACGATGAGGAGACCGCGACCCGTCTCGGAGAGCGGGGCGGCCGACGGGGACAGGTCGGGGCGGCGTTCGGTACGGGTGTCGGAGACGTCGATACGGAGTCGGTGCTCCGGCTCGTACGCGAGGGCCAGCTCGAAGTCCCGTCCGGGGACGCGGCCGTGGGTGACGGCGTTCGCGGCGAGTTCGGCGACGATCTGGGCGGCGGATTCGGAGACGGCGGTGCCGTGGGCGATGCCCCACCGGTCGAGCTGGTGGAGGGCGAGCCGGCGGGCGAGGCGGGCGCCGCGCGGGGTGGAGCTGAAGCGCTGGGTGAACACACGTACGGTGACCGGCTCTTGGTGCGTCTGCGGGGGAGTCATGAGGCCACTGTGACGGCGCGCGGGGCGGTCTCCCAGGTCAGAAACTCGTACGCTCCGTAAGCGTACGAGTGCGAACAGTGGACAGTACTCATCACGGGCCGTGACCATACGGGGTGGGAGGTGTGCGTGATGACAACGGACGACAACGCGGAACCGGAGACCTCGGACAGCCTGAAGACCTTCGGGGAGGTGCTCAAGGCGTTCCGCAAGCGGGCGCGGCTCACACAGGAGGAGTTCGCGCCACAGGTGGGCTACTCGGTGGAGACGGTCTCCTCCGTGGAGCAGGGACGGCGGTTCCCCTCGCCGAAGCTCGTGGACAAGTCGGAGGAGGTCCTCGACGGATTCGGGGCGATCAAGGGCGCGGCGAAGCACCTGTCGCGGGAGCCGGGCCTGGCGAACTGGTTCCGGCGGTGGGCGGCGCTGGAGAGGAAGGCGTTGTGCCTCTACACGTACGAGAACCGGCTCGTGCCCGGACTGCTCCAGATCGAGCCGTACCAACGAATCCTCTTCGAGCAGCAGTTGCCGCCCATGGGGGACGCCGAGATCGAGGAGAACCTCGTCGCCCGGATGAAGCGGCAGAAGCTTCTGACCGAGCGGCCCAACACCTCGTACAGCTTCATCATCGAGGAGCACGTGCTGCGGAAGCCGACGGGTGGTCCGGAGGTGCACCGGGCACAGATCGAGCACATCCTGCGGATGTCGGAGCAGCGGAACATCGAGATCCAGGTGATGCCGCAGAGTCACACCCATCATGCGGGACTTGCCGGGCCGATGCAGTTACTGGAGACGCCCGACAACCGCTGGCAGGCGTACTGCGAAGGCCAGGAGCACGGCATGCTGATCTCCGACTCCAAAGTCGTCGGCATCCTCCAGATGGGTATGCCAGGATGCGGTCACAGGCTCTTACCCTTGAAGACTCCCAGAGCCTGTTGCGGCAGATGCGAGGAGCGACATGAGCACCACAGACCTGGCCTGGTTCAAGAGCAGTTACAGCAGCAGCGGAAGCGGCGACTGCGTCGAAGTGGCGCTCTCCTGGCACAAGTCCAGCTACAGCAGCGGCGGCGACGGCGACTGCGTCGAGGTCGCCGCCTGCCCCACCACCGTCCACGTCCGTGACTCCAAGCGGCCCGAGGACGCGCAGCTCTCCCTCGCGCCCGCCGCCTGGGGCGCGTTCGTGGCCGGGTGCGAGCGCCTGTAATGACTTATCTGGACGACCTGTTCTCCCTCTCCGGCCGCACCGCCCTCGTCACCGGCGGCAGTTCCGGCATCGGCAAGGCCATCGCCCGCGCGCTCGCCCTCGCCGGGGCGTCCGTGGTGATCGTGGCGCGGCGTGAGGCCGAGCTGAAGGCCGCCGTCGACGAGCTGACCGCCGGCGGTGCCGAGGCGAGCGGGGTGAGCGGGGACCTCTCCACCCGGGACGGCATACGGGCCGCGGCCGAGGCCGCCGCAGCCGTGTACGGGGAGCCGGACATCCTGGTCAACTCGGCCGGGATCAACCTGCGTCCGCCGCTGCCCGAGCTCAGCGAGGACGTGTGGGACCGGACGATGGCCGTGAACCTGGAGGCGCCGTTCCTCCTCGGGCAGCGCTTCGGGCCCGGCATGGCCGAACGGGGCTTCGGGCGGATCATCCACGTGACCTCCCAGCAGGCGCACCGGGCGTTCGTGCAGTCGGGGGCGTACGGGGTGTCGAAGGGCGCCCTGGAGTCCCTGGCCCGTTCGCAGGCGGAGGCCTGGTCGCCGTACGGGGTCACCGTGAACACCCTCGTACCGGGCTTCGTGATGACCCCGCTCAACGTCCGCCTCTCCTCCGACCCCGACAAGGTCGCGGAGCTGGCCGCCCGCACGATGGTCGGGCGGAACGGGCTCGCCGAGGACTTCGAGGGGGCGGCCGTCTTCCTGGCGAGCCGGGCCTCCGCGTACCTCACGGGGCAGGCGCTCTTCGTGGACGGCGGCCTGTCCGTCCACTGAGGCCACGGACGGCTACGGCCGCGGTTCCTCCTCCTGCGGGGGGAGCGCCGCGGCCAGCCGGGCCTTCAGGTCGGCGTTCTCCGCCTCCAGGGCGTGGATCCGCTTCCGGGCGAAGTAGAGCTCGACGACGGCGTCCTGGAACTCGCCGACCAGCTCCTCGGGGGTGAGCTGCACCATGATCCGGTCCCTCCCCTAGACGAGTGCGATCCGGCGCGGGGTGCCGCCGCTCTCGCGCCACCACAGGTCGCCGTCCTGGGAGTAGAGCACGCCGCCGCCCGAGGCGGAGACGGTCCCGGTGGGCGGCGTCGTCACGTTCCCGATCTCGACGGTGCCCTCCACGAGGAGGCCCGGCTTGTCGGTGCGCTGCACGATGTGGACCTGGGCGCGCGGGTTGGCGCCGCGGTCGATGCCGATGCCGATGAGGCCGTTGCCCTCGACGGTGAGGTCCTCGCGACCGGCGTTGTTGCGCAGGACCAGCAGGGCGCCGGTGGTCGGGCCCGTGGTCGCCGTGACGAAGATGCCCTGGGAGGCGGTGCCCGCGGTCTGGAGGTCGATGGAGAGGGCGGAGGCGCCGGCGTCGGAGCCGTCGGCGTAGCCGACGTGGGCGATCTTGAGGGTGCCGCGGTCGGTCCGCTCGTGACCCTTCAGGTACATGGCCGAGTTGTCGGCGTTGTTCGAGCTGACGTTGAGGGCGGAGCCGGCGCCCGAGGTCGCGTCCAGGAAGACGGTCGCCGCGTGGCCCGTGGTGTTGGTCGACTTGACGTACAGGCCCTCGCCGGGCGCCGCCGCGTAGTACCGCGGTGCGGTGACCTGGCCCTGGGCGACGACCGGACCGGTGAAGGTCGTGGTCTCCCCCGCCGCCTCGGCCTCGGTCGCCGTCCCCCCGACGGCGACGGTGACGGCCCCCGCCGTGAATCCGCCCATGAACAGCCTTCTCGTGACGGCCATGCGCCCCTCCCCTTGATCGTTCGGCTCGATGAGGGCGCCATTGTGCCAGGGCGGGTTCATGTCATGCCCTGATGTCATGTCTTGATCATTTCCCCGTGGCCGAATGGAATCGTACCGTCCGGTTTCAGCCCCCACGCTGGCCGATTGGTGCCTGGTACAGCAACTTCCCGCATGCAACCGTTCGTGATCCGTCCGTGCGGCCCGTCCGCTTCGCTCTGCCTGTGCCAGGTGATGAAATGACGTTGAAGGTCCTGCTCGCGAACGCCCCCAACCCCACGGCCAACAGGAACGCGTCGAACTACGCCTGTTATCCGCACATCGGGATCGTCCAGCTCGCCACGGCCACCCGCGACGCCCTGGGCGACCGGGTCGACATCCGCGTCGTCGACGGCGGCATCAGCAACACCGAGACCGTGCGGCAGGCCGTCCGGGACTACGCGCCCGATGTCGTGGGGATCAGCGCGCTGACCCCGACCTACTCGGAGGCCCTGAAGATCGCCGAGACCGCGAAGGCCGGCGGGGCGAAGGTCGTCCTCGGCGACGATCACGCGATCTTCTTTCCCGAAATGATCCTCCGCAACAGGCCGCAGATCGACTACGTGATAGCCAACGACGGCGGCGAGATACCGTTCGTGCAACTGGTCCGCGCTCTGGTGGACGGCGCCGACGTGTCGGAGGTGTCCTCGCTCGCCTACCGGAAGGACGGCCGGATCCACCTCAATCCGGCACCGAAATACGCGCTTTCCCTGCGCAACACCATTCCGGACCTCTCCTTCATCGACGACGTCCTCGACGTCTATGCCGACAATTACCGTGAGCAGTTCGGCCACCTCCACGGCCACACGGTCCGGCCCGTGACGGTGAACAACGCGCGCGGCTGCGAGAACGGCCACAAGCGCTGCACGTACTGCTCCATCGCCGACCTGACGGTCAACACCGGTGACCCGCGCGGTTTCTGGACGGCGATCGACCAGTACAACCGCGAGCACGGCATCAACCTGTTCTTCGAGGTCTACGACAGCTTCACCGCCAGCCCCCGCTATGTGGACGCCCTCATCGACGCCATGCCGCCGCATCTGAAGCGCCGTATCGACCACGGTGAACTGCAGGTCATGGTCTACGCGCGCGCCCTCGGCCTGACCAAGCGCAACAACGTCGACAAGCTCCGGCGCCTCGGCGTCACCCGCGCCAACATCGGCCTGGACGCCGCCGACCCCGAGATGCTGGAGGCCCAGCGGAAGAACAAGACGACGGGCGAGACCAACCTCGAAGCCATCCGCATGCTCAACAAGGCGGGGATCTCCGTCCACGCCTCGTTTCGACAGCTACCTGGCCGCTCTCGGAATCACGGTGACACGGGAGGACCGCAAGGAGATGTTCGCCAGGTTCGGTGATCAGGACCTGCTCGACATCGACGAGCTGGGAGCCTTCTGGGCGGACAACCTCACCCACATCAGCGAGAAGTACGCCCTGGAGCGCATCGGCGAGGTCGACGAGATGGTGAGCGCGCACAACGTGCGTACGGGAAACAACGTCGGTTAGCGGCGAACCCGCCGGGGTTCCAGGAGGAAGGTGCCGGAATGCTGGGAGTCGAGAACCTGCTCACGTACACCGCGGGCGCTCTGCTGATCATTCTGCTGCCGGGGCCGAGTTCCCTGTTCACGCTCTCGGTCGCCGCGCGGCTCGGGGTGAGGGCCGGATACCGTGCCGCGGCCGGGGTGTTCCTCGGTGAGACGCTGCTCATGACGGCGACGGCGGCCGGCCTCGCCTCCCTGCTCCAGACGAACGATCTGCTGTTCGCCATCGTGAAATACGCCGGCGCCGGCTATCTCACCTGGATCGCCGTGGGCATGATCCGGGCGGCCTGGGCGATGTGGCGGCGTCGTCAGGAGAAGAGCGAGACGGACGCCCCGGAGCCGTCGCCGGCTCCGGGGCGGCTGTTCCGGCGCTCGCTGCTGATCACCGTCCTCAACCCGAAGGCGATCCTGTTCTTCATCTCGTTCTTCGTGCAGTTCGTCGACCCCGACTACGCCCACCCGGGCCTGTCGTTCGTGCTGCTCGCCCTCGTCTACCAGGTCATCAGCGTCGCGTACGTGACCGCGCTGATCCTCGGCGGCACGTACCTCGCCGCGCAGTTCCGCCGCCGCCGGAAGCTGTCGGCCGGGCTGACGACGGGGGCGGGGGCGCTGTTCCTCGGCTTCGCGGCGAAGCTGGCCACGACGAGCAACTAGCGAGGAACAACCGACAGGGCCCCGGCGGAAAACCGCCGGGGCCCTGTCTCACTCAGCCCGATCAGACGACCCGATCAGACCAGGTCGAACCGGTCCAGGTCCATGACCTTGCTCCAGGCCGCGACGAAGTCCTTCACGAACTTCTCCTTCGCGTCGTCGGAGGCGTACACCTCGGCGAGCGCGCGCAGCTCGGAGTTCGAGCCGAAGACCAGGTCGGCGCGGGTGCCGGTCCACTTGACCTCGCCGGTGGCCGCGTCGCGGCCCTCGAAGGTGGTCTGGTCGGCGGAGGTGGACTTCCAGGTCGTGCCGAGGTCGAGCAGGTTGACGAAGAAGTCGTTCGTCAGCTTGCCCGGGGTCTCGGTGAAGACGCCGAGCGAGGTCTGCGGCTGGGTCACGCCCAGGGCGCGCAGGCCGCCGACGAGGACCGTGGTCTCCGGGGCGGAGAGGGTGAGCAGGTTCGCCTTGTCGAGCAGCAGGTACTCGGCGGGGAGGCGCTGGCCCTTGCCCACGTAGTTGCGGAAGCCGTCGGCGGCCGGCTCCAGGGCGGCGAAGGACTCGACGTCCGTCTGCTCTTGGGAGGCGTCCACGCGGCCGGCCGTGAACGGGACCTCGACGTCGAGGCCGGCGTCCTTGGCGGCCTTCTCGACGGCCGCGGTGCCCGCGAGGACGACGAGGTCGGCGAGGGAGACCTGCTTGCCGCCGGTCTGGGCGGAGTTGAAGGACTCCTGGATGCCCTCCAGGACGCGCAGCACCTGGGCGAGCTCGTCCGGGTTGTTGACCTCCCAGTTGCGCTGCGGCTCCAGGCGGATGCGGCCGCCGTTGGCGCCGCCGCGCTTGTCACTGCCGCGGAAGGAGGAGGCGGCGGCCCAGGCGGCGGAGACCAGCTGGGTGACGGTGAGCTCCGAGCCGAGGATGCGCTCCTTGAGGGAGGCGATGTCGGCGTCGTCGATCAGCTCGTACGTGCGGGCCGGCAGCGGGTCCTGCCACAGGAGGACCTCGGAGGGGACCTCCGGGCCGAGGTAGCGGACGACCGGGCCGAGGTCGCGGTGCGTCAGCTTGTACCAGGCGCGGGCGAAGGCGTCCTCGAACTCCTCCGGGTTCTCGTAGAAGCGGCGCGAGATCTGCTCGTAGACCGGGTCGAAGCGCAGCGACAGGTCGGTGGTGAGCATCGTCGGGCGGTACTTCTTCTCCGGGTCGTACGCGTCCGGGATGACCTCCGGAGCGTCCTTGGCGACCCACTGGTGGGCGCCGGCCGGGCTCTTGGTGAGCTCGTAGTCGTACTCGAAGAGGTGCTTGAAGAAGTCGTGGCCCCACTTGGCCGGGGTGGTGGTCCAGGTGACCTCCAGGCCGGAGGTGATCGTGTCGGCGCCCTTGCCGGTGCCGTACGAGTTCTTCCAGCCGAGGCCCTGCTGCTCCAGCGGGGCGCCCTCGGGGTCGGCGCCGACGTTGTCCGCCGGGCCCGCGCCGTGGGCCTTGCCGAAGGTGTGGCCGCCGGCGATGAGGGCGACGGTCTCCTCGTCGTTCATCGCCATCCGGCGGAAGGTCTCGCGGATGTCGCGGGCCGCGGCGATGGGGTCCGGGTTGCCGTTGGGGCCCTCCGGGTTGACGTAGATCAGGCCCATCTGGACGGCGCCAAGCGGGCTCTCCAGCTCGCGGTCGCCGCTGTAGCGCTCGTCACCGCCGAGCCAGGTGGTCTCGGGACCCCAGTAGACGTCCTCCTCGGCCTCCCAGACGTCCTCGCGGCCGCCGGCGAAGCCGAAGGTCTTGAAGCCCATCGTCTCCAGGGCGACGTTGCCGGTGAGGATCATGAGGTCGGCCCAGGAGATGCTCTGGCCGTACTTCTTCTTGACCGGCCACAGCAGACGGCGGGCCTTGTCCAGGTTGCCGTTGTCCGGCCAGCTGTTCAGCGGGGCGAAGCGCTGCTGGCCGGCGCCGGCGCCGCCGCGGCCGTCGCTGATGCGGTAGGTGCCGGCGCTGTGCCAGGCCATGCGGATCATCAGCGGGCCGTAGTGGCCGAAGTCGGCCGGCCACCAGTCCTGGGAGGTGGTGAGCACCTCGGCGATGTCCCGCTTGACGGCCGCGAGGTCGAGGGCCTTGAACGCCTCGGCGTAGTCGAAGTCCTCACCGAGCGGGTTCGCCACGGCGGGGTTCTTGGCGAGGATCTTCAGGTTCAGCCGCTCCGGCCACCACTGGCGGTTGCCGCCGCCCTGGGTGGGGTGCGGGGCGCGGTCGTGCGCGACCGGGCAGCCGCCGACGCCCTTCGCCGCCTCGTCTTCGGTGACCAGCGGATCGTGATTCTGCTCAGACATCGGGTCTTCCTTCCGAACCATTCGGATCGCGAGCTCGGGTAATGACTGCCGAGGCGCCGGTGTGGGTATCGGTGTGGCCGGTGCACACCCTCTTGGCTACTACTGGAGTAGATCCTATGGTGGACTCAGTCCAAGTCAATACGACGGTCAGACCTTGCCACGTTCTTCGTGGCTGATTCGTCTACTGTCGCCGTGCGAGGCTGGGGGACCAGGACCATGAGCAACCTGCTGGAACGGCTTCGCCGTCGCGGCTGGCGGATGACCGCCCAGCGCCGCGTGGTCGCCGAGGTCCTCGACGGCGAGCACATCCACCTGACGGCCGACGAGGTGCTGGCGCGCGCGACGGAGCGGCTGCCGGAGATCTCCCGCGCCACCGTCTACAACACGCTGGGCGAGCTGGTGTCGCTGGGCGAGGTGATCGAGGTCTCCAGCGTGGGCCGCGCCAAGCGCTACGACCCGAACGCCCACCGGGCCCACCAGCACCTGGTCTGCGCGGGCTGCGGCACGGTCCGGGACGTCCACCCGGAGGGCGACGCGCTGGTCGGCCTGCCGGAGACGGAGCGGTTCGGGTTCACGGTGACGGGCGTGGAGATCACGTACCGGGGGCTGTGCCCGGTGTGCGGGACGGCGGCGGAGGAGAGCCCTGAACCCGGGAACGGCTGAGCCGGCCCGCGCGCGGGTGCGCGGGCCGGCTCGGGGTCCGGTGGGTGGGGCCGCTCAGCTCTCGTCCGGCTCCAGCCGGAGCGAGATCGAGTTGATGCAGTAGCGCTGGTCCGTGGGGGTCGGGTAGCCCTCGCCCTCGAAGACATGGCCCAGGTGGGAGCCGCAGCGGGCGCAGCGGACCTCGGTGCGGATCATGCCGTGGGAGGTGTCGGCGACCAGTTCGACCGCGTCGCTGTCCTTCGGGTCGTAGAAGGACGGCCAGCCGCAGGGCGACTCGAACTTCTCGTTCGACGTGAAGAGCTCCGCTCCGCAGGCGCGGCAGGAGTAGACGCCCTTCGTCTTGGTGTCCGTGTACTCACCGCGGAAGGGGGGCTCGGTGCCGGCCAGCCGGAGCACCTGGTACTCCGCCGGGGTCAGCTGGGCCTGCCATTCCTCGTCGGTCTTCTCGACCTCGTACGCCATGAGCTCGCTCCCCTGTCGTGCCTACGTCGGCGGCTTCCCCGCTTCGGCTCGCTCGCCTACTGCGCGAGCCGGTCGAGCCGGTCGAGGATCTTCGGGCCCAGGTCGGTGACGTCGCCCGCGCCCATCGTCAGAACCATGTCGCCGGGCTTCACCATTCCCGCGATCACCTCGGGGACGGCCGCCTTGTCATGGACGGGCGTGACGTCGGCGCCGGCGGCGACGGCCGCGGCGATGATCAGCTCGCTGGTGACGCCCGGGATCGGGTCCTCGCGGGCCGGGTAGATGTCCAGGACCACGGAGGCGTCGGCGAGCGCGAGGGCCTCGCCCATCTCCCGGCCCAGCTCCTGGGTGCGGGAGAAGAGGTGCGGCTGGAAGACGACGAGCAGCCGGGAGGCCCCGGCGGCGCCGCGCATGGCCTCCAGGTCGGCGGTCATCTCGGTGGGGTGGTGCGCGTACGAGTCGATGACCTGGACGTCCGCGGCCTCGCCCTTGAGCTGGAGGCGGCGGCCGACGCCGGTGTACGCGGTGAGGGCCCGGGCCAGGTGGTCCGGGGCGATCCCGGCGTGCACGCCCGCGGCGAGGGCGGCGGCGGCGTTGTGCGCGTAATGCCGGCCGGGGACCGAGACGGTGAAGGTGATCGCGTCCCCGCCCCAGAGGGAGACGGTGACCTCGCTGGTCATGCCCTTGGGCTCGATGGCGAGGATGCGGACGTCGGCGTCCTCCCGCTCTCCCACCCGGGTGATCTCGATGTCCTCGCGGCGGCGGGAGACCCGGGCGGCCAGCTCGCGGGCGCCCTCGTGCTCGCCGACGACGAGTGCGCCTCCGGGACGGATCTTGGCGGCGAAGGCCTCGAAGGACTCGTGGATCTCGTCCATCGACGCGTAGTTCGCGTGGTGGTCCAGTTCGACGTTGAGGACGATCGCGACGCTCGGGTCGTACTTCTGGAAGCTGCGGTCGCTCTCGTCGGCCTCGGCGACGAAGATCTCGCCGTCGCCGTGGCGGGCGTTGGTGCCGGGGCCCGCGAGGTCGCCGCCGATGGCGTACGACGGGTCGAGACCGAGCTCGCTCAGGGCGACGGCCAGCATCGAGGTGGTGGTGGTCTTGCCGTGGGTGCCGGCGACGGCGATCGCGGTCAGACCGTCCATGAGGGAGGCGAGCGCGTCGGAGCGGTGGACGACCGGGACGCCGAGCTCGGCGGCGCGGGCCAGCTCGGGGTTGTCGGCGCGGATGGCGCTGGAGACGACGACGGCGGTGGCGTCGTCGGCGAGGTGCCCGGCGGCGTGGCCGATGTGCACGGTGGCGCCCAGGGCCCGCAGGGACTCGGCGGTCGCCGACTCCTTGGCGTCACTGCCGGAGACCTTGGCGCCGCGCTGGGCGAGGATCTTCGCGATGCCCGACATTCCGGCACCGCCGATGCCGATGAAGTGCGGCCGTTCCATGGCGGCAGGGATGGCGGGTGCCATGCGGTTCTCTCCCCGGGGGTGCGTGCGGATGCTGCGGCGAACTGTCGCGGTCCAGCCTAGTGGCTGGGGGCGGCCGGCCCGGGCGGGCGCCCGGCCCGGCCGCCCGGGGCGGTCCTGCTCCTCGTCTACTCCTCGCTGTGCGCGAACAGCTTCAGCACCGGAACGCCCACCTTGTGGCGGGCCCGGGACGCCCAGTCGCGGTGGAAGAACTCCTCCACGTAGTGCGGGGCGGTCAGCACGATCACCTCGTCGGCGTTCACCTCGTCGACCACGGACTTCATCTTGTCCAGGGGGTGGTCCTCGACCACTTGTCCGACCGCCTCGCAGCCGGCGTCCCTCAGCGCCTGGAGCGAGTGCTCCAGGGCCTGCTCGGCGAGCGGCCGGGCGGCCTTGCCCTCCGGTTTCTCGCCCTCGCGGGCCGCTTCCTTCAGGTCGCCCATGGCGACGTCGTCGATGGCACGCAGCAGTACATCGGCCTGGTCACCGCGCGGCTGCATCAGAACGATGAAGGACACGCCCTCGTCGCCGTGCAGGGTGGTGACGAAATCCACGTCGACGGACGTCAGGGGCTTCTCGATCATCAGAACGCTTGTGAACACCTCAGGAGCCCTTCTGCGGAAACCATCCTTCCCCGTGCCCGCACGGGGACTGCGAGAGTGATTGTGCCCAGCTGACGCTAAGCGGAACGACAAATTCCGCCGATTGTCAGATCCGACGGTAGCGGGTGAAGAGGAAGCCGTCCTGCTCCAGCACCGACGCCACGGCGAAGCGTTTCGGAACCTCGACGAAGGGGCCCCCGGCGATCCGCTGGGCGCTGCCCGCCGTCATGGTCGGCGAGATCGTCAGACACAGTTCGTCGAGCACCCCCGCGGCCACGAACTGGCCGAGCAGACGGGGCCCGCCCTCGGTCAGCTGGCGCCGCAGACCACGCTCCGCGAGCGCCGCCACGGCGCGCTCCGGCTCGACCCCGGGGCCGTCGCCGGCGATCACCACCTCCGCGCCCGCCCGCTCGGCCTCCGCCCGCCGCTCCGGGGAGGACGCGGCACCCGTGAGGACGAGGGTCGGCACCAGCGGCTCGGTGAAAAGCGGAAGCGAGAAATCCAGGTCCAGCGAGGCCGTCACGACGGCGATCACCGGCGCCGGACCCTGGCCCGCCGCCGCCCGGCGGGCCGCGAACGCCTCCCTCGCCCGCGCCGGGCGGTAGCCCTCCAGACGTACGGTCTCGGCGCCGACGACGACCACGTCGGCCAGGGCCCGCAGGGTCCCGAAGATCCGCATGTCCTCCTCGGAGGACAGCGGCTGCGAGCGGCCGTCGTGCTGGCCGGCCCCGTCGAGCGAGGAGACCATGTTGGCGCGCAGCCAGGTGGCGGAGGCGGCCTCCGCGGGATAGGCATAGGCGTCGGCGAGCTCGTCGAGGGACCACTCCCTGTCCGAGGCGGCCGTGGTGTCGGGGGCCGGCGTACCGGCGGCTGTCATGTCCGTCACAGGGAACAGGCGTCGCATCCCCGCAGTCTGACATGGCGCTTACAGTGGGGAACTGTGTCGACCCGTGCCATCACCGAAGCGGCTTCCACCGAAGCGGCCCCGCTCTCGCTGTGCTCCCGAGAGCCCCACGTCCCCGCCGACCGGCTCGTCGCGGAGATGGTGCCGCCGCCCCGGTTCGACTCGGTGCGCTTCGACACGTACATCCCGGACCCCCACCAGCCGAGCCAGATCGACGCCGTCAAGGTGCTCAGCGGCTTCGCCGAGGGGCTCGGCGGGGCCCACGCCTCCGGCGCGGGAAAGCGCCGCTGGTTCTCCCGGACCCCGAAGAAGTCCGCCGCGCCGGCCGGCCCCCGCGGGATCTACCTCGACGGCGGCTACGGCGTCGGCAAGACCCACCTGCTGGCCTCCCTGTGGCACGCCACCCCGGCCGAGCCCGCGCTCAAGGCCTTCGGCACCTTCGTGGAGCTGACCAACCTGGTGGGCGCCCTCGGCTTCCAGCAGACGGTGAAGACCCTCAGCGGGCACCGGCTCCTGTGCATCGACGAGTTCGAGCTGGACGACCCCGGCGACACGGTCCTGGTGTCCACCCTGCTCGGCAAGCTGGTCGACGCGGGCGTGGCGCTCGCCGCCACCTCCAACACGCTGCCCGGCAAGCTCGGCGAGGGCCGGTTCGCCGCCGCCGACTTCCTCCGCGAGATCCAGGGCCTCTCCGCGCACTTCCGGCCGCTGCGGATCGACGGCGAGGACTACCGCCACCGCGGCCTGCCCGAGGCCCCGGCCCCGTACAGCGACGACGTCGTCACCAGGACCGCGTACGCCACGCCCGGCGCCTCGCTCGACGACTTCCCGCATCTGCTCGAACACCTGGCCAGGGTTCACCCGAGCCGGTACGGCGCGCTCACCGACGACCTGACGGCGGTCTGCCTCACCGACGTGCGGCCGGTCCCCGACCAGTCGACCGCGCTGCGGCTCGTCGTCCTCGCCGACCGGCTCTACGACCGGGAGATCCCGGTGCTCGCCTCCGGGATGCCCTTCGACAAGCTGTTCAGCGACGAGATGCTGAACGGCGGATACAAGAAGAAGTACTTCCGGGCGATCTCCCGGCTCACCGCCCTGGCACGGGACGCGAAGGGACTCGTGGCGCAGTAGCTTGGGGGCCGTACCCGATGAGAAGGGAACCACCATGGCCGCTACGCGTTCCGCCCGCAACGTCTGGGAGGGCGATCTGTTCAAGGGGTCGGGCACCGTGTCGCTCGACTCCTCCGGCATCGGCTCGTACCCGGTGTCCTGGCCGGCCCGCACCGAGGAGCCGAACGGGGTGACCAGCCCCGAGGAGCTGATCGCCGCCGCCCACTCCTCCTGCTACAACATGGCGTTCTCCAACGTCCTGGCGAAGAACGACACCCCGCCGACCCGCCTGGAGACCACGGCCGAGGTCACCTTCGTGCCGGGCAAGGGCATCACCGGCAGCCACCTCACCGTGCGCGGCGAGGTGCCGGGCCTGGACGCGGAGGAGTTCCGGCGGCTGGCCCAGGAGGGCGAGAAGAACTGCCCGGTGAGCCAGGCACTGGCGGGAACGACGATCACGCTCGACGCCGAGCTCGTCTGATCCTCCGTAACCCGAGGCAACGCGTGTCCCGCATGTTCACGTGTCACCACCCTGCGTGATACACACATGCGGGTCACACGCGTCACACCCGTACGTAGTCCTGTCCTCCCCCATGGCCTTCGGCACGGGGGTACTCCCGCAGGAAGTGGGTTGCTGCCTCATGTCCGCAACACGACGTCAGATCCTCGCCCGCACCGGCGCGTCCGTCGCCGGGATCGCCTTCACCGGCGCCGTCTCCGAACTCTTCGCCGGGACCGCGGCCGCCTCTCCCCTCGGCGGCGCCGGCTACGGCCCGCTGCTCCCCGACCCGGACGGCCTGCTCGACCTCCCGGCCGGCTTCTCCTACAAGGTCCTCTCCCGGCAGGGCGAGCACCTGCGCTCCGGCGAGGGCCCCGTCCCCGGCAACCACGACGGCATGGGGGCGTTCGCCGGACCCCGTGGCCGGATCCACCTGATACGGAATCACGAGAACCGGGCCACCGCCAGGACGGGCGTCCCGACCGTCGCGGGACTCACCTACGATCCGGCGGCCAAGGGCGGCTGCACCGTCCTCACCCTCGACGGGCGGAACAACGTCCTGGACGAACGGGTCGGCGTCGCCGGCACCGCCGTCAACTGCGCGGGCGGGCCCACCCCTTGGGGTACCTGGCTGACCTGCGAGGAGACCGAGGACAAGGCCGGGACGAACGGCTACACCAAGGACCACGGCTTCGTCTTCGAGGTCGACGGCGCCGACCCGCGCCGCACCGGCGCCGTGCCGCTCACCGCCATGGGCCGCTTCCAGCACGAGGCCGTCGCCGTCGATCCGAAGAGCGGGATCGTGTACGAGACGGAGGACGCCTTCCAGCACCCGTTCGGGCTGTTCTACCGCTTCCTGCCGAACAAGCCGCTCGGCGGCACCGGTTCGCTGCGCGCGGGCGGCGCCCTGGAGGCGATGCGGGTGCCGGGCGTGCCGGACCTGTCGGTGGTCCAGGAGACGGGCGCGTGCTTCGAGGGCGTCGAGTGGGTGCCCGTACCGGACCCGCAGGCGGTCGCGACCCCCATCCGCCTCCAGGACTTCGGCTCGAAGGGCATCACCCACGCCCAGAAGCTGGAGGGCTGCTACTGGGGCGGGCGCGGGGACGGTCCGGGCGCGGTGTACTTCGTGTCGTCCTTCGCCCGCACCAGGGACGGCTCCGGGGCGACCCACTTCGGCCAGGTGTGGAAGTACGAGCCGCACCGGCGCCGCCTCACCCTCGTGGTGGTCTTCGGCCCGAGCACCGACATCCAGCTCCCGGGCGAGTCGCCGGACAACATCTGCCTGGCTCCGACCGGCGGCCTGATGGTCTGCGAGGACGGCGACGGCGGCCAGCACGTGTACGGCGTCGACCGGAAGGGCCGGGTGTACCCGGTGGCGCGGGGCGCCCAGAACATCGGCACGCCGGAGGCCCCGGAGTGGGGCGAGTTCGCGGGCGTGACGTTCTCGCCGGACGGCTCAACGATGTACGTCAACTGCTATACGCCGGGGACGACGTTCGCGGTGACGGGGCCGTGGCGCTGATCGGGTCAGCTGGTCGGGCCGGCTGGTCGGGCCGGTGGGGCTGATCGGGCACGTGGTGCTGGTCAGGCTGAGCTGGTCGGGCACGTGGTGCTGATCGGGCCCAGCCAGTCGGGCACGTGGTGCTGATCGGGCACGTGGTGCTGGTCAGGCCCGTATCTCGTACCGCACACCCGTGAGCGTCTCGGACAGCTCCCACAGGCGGCGGCCGGTCTCCGGATCGGCCGCCGTCGGCGCGAGCGCCACCCGCGTCGGCGCGCCGCGCAGCTCGCCCCGGCCGTCCGGCCCGGTGAACGTGCCGCCCTCGGCGTCCGGGGCGGTCGCCGCGTAGAGCTGGGGCAGCGCGCCGGCCTCCGGGGCCTGGGCGAGCAGCGGGCCGAGGACGCGGCCGAACACCAGCCGGACGAGGGCGACCGGGGTGTCGTTCTGGAGGTTGGTGGCGGTGTAGCCGGGGTGGGCGAGGAGGCTGCGCACGGGACTGCCGGCGGCGGCAAGGCGTCGGTGGAGCTGGTGGCCGAAGACTGCGTTGGCCAGCTTGGACGCGTTGTAGGCGCCCATGGGTGCGTAGCGGCGCTCCCCGTGGAGGTCGTCGAAGTCGATCCGGCCCTTGCGGTGCTGGAGCGAGCTGACGGTGACGACGCGGGGATCACGGCCGGCCGCGAGGCGGTCGAGCAGCAGCCCGGTGAGGGCGAAGTGGCCGAGGTGGTTGACGGCGAACTGCAGCTCGTGGCCCTGCGCGCTGAGGGTGCGGGGCGGTGCCATCACGCCCGCGTTGTTGACGAGGACGTCGATCCGGTCGTGGTCGGCGCGCAGCTTCCCGGCGAACTCCCGTACGGAGTCGAGGTCGGCGAGGTCGAGCCGCCGCACGTCCAGGAGGGCGCCGGGCACCTCGCGGGCGAGGGCCCGGGCCGCCTCGCGTCCCCTGCGCTCGTCGCGGACGGCGAGGACGACGTGTCCGCCGTGCCGGGCGAGCTCGCGGGTGGTGGCGAGGCCGAGGCCGCTGTTGGCGCCGGTGACCACGAAGACGCGACCGGTGAGATCGGGGATGAGATCGGCGTTCCAGCGCTGCTGCTCGTTCAAGGTCATGCGTCACACGCTGCCGCCCGTGTCACTCGGCGTCAAGCACTTCTCCGAGTGACAGGGGCGGGGTTAGGATCACGGCATGTCCACCGACGCCACCACGCCCGCTCGGACCGCTCCTACCGCTCTTGCCGATCCCGTCGGCCCGAAAGCTTCCGCCGGACCGAAAGCCGCCGCAGGCCAGGCCGGCCCCACCGGCCCCGCCCTCAGCGCCGCCGACTCCGCCCTCAGCCTCGCCGAGCGCAAGCGCCTCCTCGTCGCGACCGAGCTCACCGAGTCGGCGCTCCAGCTCCTGGCCCTGAAGGGCTTCGACGCGGTCACGGTGGACGAGATCGCGACCGACGCGGGGGTGTCGAAGCGGACCTTCTTCCGCTACTTCGCGTCCAAGGAGGACGTGGTCGTGCAGTTCCTGTCCGGCATGGGCGCCGACATCCACGCGGCCCTCGCCGGGCGCCCGGCCGACGAGCCCCCGTCCGTGTCGCTGCGGCACGCCGTCGCCGTACCGCTCGCCGCCTGCACCGACCGCCACGCCGACCACGCGGCCCGCGCCCTGCGCGTGGTGCAGCTGATCCTGCGCACGCCCGCGCTCCTCGCCCGCTTCCTGGAGCGGCAGGCCGACTGGCGCGAGGCCCTGGCGGCGGAGCTGGCCGGGCGCCGGGGGCTGGACGCGGCCCGCGACCTGTATCCGGGGCTGGCGGCGGGGACGGCCCTGGTCGCCTTCCACACGGCGCTCCAGCACTGGGCCGACAGCGAGGCGGCGAAGGACCCGCTGGAGCTGCTCGACCGGGCGTTCGCGGTGGTGGCACCGGCGCTGGACGCGCAGGATCGGTAGCAGCGACAGCGAAGCGACACCGGACGGGCCCCGGACGGATTCTGGACACGTCCCGGAAGTGGCCCCGGACGAATCCAGGACGGGTCCCGGACCGATCCCGGACAGGGAAGGCGGGCGGCGGATGTCGGCAAGAAAACCCTTCGCGGGGCAGGGTCGGCTGCGGGAGGTGCTGAAGCTCCCGGTGGGCGAGCGGGTCGACCTGCGCGCGTACGACGCCGCCGCGACGCCCGGCGGCCCGCCCGGCAAGACGGCCGGCGTCGCCGCCACGACCGCGCTCGGCCCGCGGCTGGCCGACCTCCAGGAACGCCTCTTCGCGGCGAGCACGGCCGGCGACCGGCGCCGTCTGCTCCTGGTGCTCCAGGGCATGGACACCAGCGGCAAGGGCGGCACGGTCAAGCACGTGATCGGCCACTTCAACCCGTCCGGCTGCCGGGTCCGCGCCTTCAAGGCCCCGACGGAGGAGGAGCGCGCCCATCCCTTCCTGTGGCGGATCACCCAGGCGCTCCCCCGGCCCGGCGAGATCGGCATCTTCGACCGCTCCCACTACGAGGACGTCCTCATCGCCCGGGTCCGCGGCCTGGCCCCGCCGGCCGAGCTGGAGGAGCGCTACGGCGAGATCGACGCCTTCGAGAGGTCCCTCGCCGACGACGGGGTCACCCTGGTGAAGGTCTTCCTCCACCTCTCGTACGAGGAACAGCGCGTCCGCCTCCTGGAGCGGCTGGACGACCCGGACAAGCACTGGAAGTTCAGTCCGGGGGACATCGACGAACGCGCCCTGTGGCCCGACTACCGGGAGGCGTACGAGATCGCCCTCGCGCGCTGCGCGACCGAGCGGACGCCGTGGTTCCTGGTCCCGGCCGACCGCAAGTGGTACCGCAACTGGGCGATCAGCACCCTCCTCCTGGAGCATCTGGAGGAGCTGGACCCGCGGTATCCGACGGCGGACTTCGACGTGGCGGAGTGCCGGAGGCGGCTGCTCACCCAATGATCGGTTAATTTCCGTGGGTGACCATTCCTGTACGAAGACTGTCGGCGCTTGCTCTGTTGGGTGCCGTTCTCGTCGGCTGCGGCGGGGGCGCGGCCGAGCGGCCGGCATCGGCGAGCGCCACGACGCCTGCCGCGAAGGCGGCCCCGCCCGCCCCCGGGCACCAGGCCGCGCCGGCGGCCCGGCCCGCCCGTAAGGTGCCGACGCTCGCCCCGGCGGCCGGCGGTCTCACGCCCGTCTACACCCACCGGACGACGGGCGCGGAGAAGGTCGTCGCGCTCACCTTCGACGCCGACATGACGGCCGACCAGGGCCCGCGCGCGGCGCGGGGCGAACGCTTCGACAACCCGGAGCTGATCGCGACCCTGCGCCGTCTGAAGGTGGACGCGACGGTGTTCATGACGGGCCGCTGGGCCGAGGAGTACCCGGACCAGGCCCGCTCCATCGGGACCGACCCGCTCTTCGAGATCGCCAACCACTCGTTCAGCCACTACGCCTTCGCCACCCCCTGCTACGGCCTGCCGACCGTGCCCGCGCCCGACATGGCCGCCGACGTCCAGCGCGCCTTCGACGCCTTCCGCGACGCCGGCGCCGTCAACGTCGTCCCCTACTTCCGCTTCCCGGGCGGCTGCTACGACGACGACGCCCGCCGCGCCCTCGCCCCGGCGGGTGTCACCGCCGTGCAGTGGGACGTCGTCAGCGGCGACGCCTTCGCCAAGAACGCCGACGCCGTCGCCGACCAGGTCCTCGCCGGAGTGAAGCCGGGCTCCCTGGTCGTCCTGCACTGCACCCGCAGCGCCGCCCCGGTGACGGAGGCGGCGATCCGCCGCATCGTCCCGGAACTGCGCGCGCGGGGCTACCGCTTCGTGAAGGTGTCGGAGCTGATGAGCCGCTGAGGCGGAACGGGCCCACCTCGGATATTCGTTTGCGCTCCTTCGTCACTCGGGTCAACGTCGCGTGACACCTGACGAAGAAAGCGGAATGACCACGCAGCCCCCTCCCGTCGACCACGAGCTCATCCAGGCGGCGGCGCACGTCGCCCGCACTCGCTCCGCTGCCGCCAGGTCCTCCTCGACTACTTCCCGACCCTCACGGTCATCGTCGGCGAAGCCGATCGCGTACGAACCGTCCCCGTCACCGACCTGCTGCCCGAGACCTACGTCTGGGCCGACCACCAGCTCGACGCCGAGCAGCCACGCTCCTCGCCCTAGATGATCAATGCCAAGGGATGTGTGCGGGGGGTGTGAGGTGGGGCGTCCGGCAAGCCGCCGCAGGGCGCTCAGACGATGGACTGCAAACCTGGTTGTCGAGGTGGCAGCGAGCGGTTTCAGGCGTCTGGGTCGACTTCGCGGTGTGTGAACCGCAGGGGCTTGCCCAGCGACCGGGCGTAGGCGATCTCGGCTCGGGTGCTGTCCCCGATGTAGTCGCCGGTGCTCGGTGAGCCGATCCGTAGTCAGCCGTCTTCAGGTACCACGCCAGGCGGAGCAGACTCCTCCGCGGTGACATCCCGGATGTGGCCTACCCACGAGTCCGGCGTCAGGGAGGACCACTCGACGTCGATCTCGACGCCGTGGAACATGCGGGTGAGGTCCGCAAGCTGCGTGAAGATCGCCGTCTGTACCTCCTCAGGGGCCGCGTCGGACGGCATCGAGACCTTGCCGCATCCGCCACCTGAGTCGTCGGCGATGAACCTGTAGGGCCACACGTCTTGCCCGGTCAGCAGGACGATCTCCTTCGGGATGCCGAAGGGGGGCCGCTTCTTCTTCGTCTTGGGTCGCCTCGCCACCGTGCCATCCAACCTGACGGACCGCGGGGTCAGGCACCCGCCGTACACACCTCAGCCACCACGACCACGCCTGACCGGAGCCGCATGACGCCACCCACCCAGTTAAGGCAGGTTGATCGCCAGTTGGCTAGGGGTTCGTGAGCAGCTTGACGACGATCGAGCCGTCCTTGCGGGCCTTGCGCCACGGGAACTCGCAGACCATGCGGTCCACCTCGACCGGCTGCTCCACGTACGTGCGCTCGGGGAACGGCTTGCACTTCCCTCGGTCCGCGTATTTCGGGCAGTCGCCGTCGGGCTTGGCGAACTGGTGGGCGCGCCAGGCCAGGGTGCCGGCCAGCTTCTCGTCGGGGTGGGTCGGCAGGTACTGGTTGCTGAAGAAGGAGCCGATCATGCCGCCCGCGAGCGCCATGGCGAGCAGCACGCCGACCGCGGTGAAGCGCCGCTCCCCGGTGTCACCGGCTCGGAGCCGGCGGAGAAGCGGCACGAGCCGCCCGGCCGCGAGGACGCAGGCGAGGACCGTGAGCGCGGTGAGGGTCACCTGGATCTGCAGGATCGTGCGCGGGAAGAGCTGCACCTGCTGGTCGGCCTCCATGCGACCGGCCAGGAAGAAGCGGATCAGCCACGCACTGCCGAAGCACGCGAGCGGGGCGACCACCACGGCCTTGCGCAGGCCGAGCGCCACGGCGAAGCCGAGGCCGATCAGCACGATCACCGCGTACATGTGCAGACCGGAGAACTCACCGAAGCCCGGGTACTCCCCCGGCTCGTCCCAGGCGAGGCCGCTCAGCGGCGTGGTGCCGATGTAGGCCGGCTCGGTCAGCGTGTAGCCCGAGCACCACTGGTCGCGCGTGCTGGTCGCACCGAGCAGGACCCGCAGGTAGACCCCCGCCACCAGCAGGAAGCCGAGCAGCGAGCTGCCGAGGAAGAGCAGGCCGCGCAGCCGGCCGGTGTGCCACGGGTAGAAGAAGAGGACGGCGACCAGCACGCCGGGCAGCGACCACAGGTGCCAGCCCGAGTAGATCAGGAACAGCAGCCCGAAGAGCAGTCCGAGGAATCCGCCGCGCAGCGCGGTGCCGCGCGTCGAGAAGCGGGGCGAGGCCCGC
The DNA here is from genome assembly GCF_040302485.1 of Streptomyces sp. NPDC126499. Taxonomy (NCBI): domain Bacteria; kingdom Bacillati; phylum Actinomycetota; class Actinomycetes; order Kitasatosporales; family Streptomycetaceae; genus Streptomyces; species Streptomyces sp. NPDC126499. The sequence goes on from NZ_JBEOUO010000009.1 coordinate 203,041, forward strand.
AGCCACATCAGCAGCTTCGCGATCAGCGGCAGCAGCAGGACGAGCACGAGCGGGCTGTACGGCTTGTGCGGCAGCGTCTGCTGGAGCGCGGGCAGCAGACCGACGGCGAGCGCGGGCAGCGGCTTCAGACACATCCGCCACAGCAGGTAGGCGGCTGGCCCGGTCAGCGCCACGAACGCGATGAACACCCACTTGAACGCCAGCGCCGGCTCACCGTCGAAGAGCCCGACCTTGGCCACGTACCCGATGACGTACGGCACCGCCGGCGGATAGAAACCGTCCATCGCACCGGTGTGCAGCACCTCCTCCGCCCAGCCGAGGATCCGGTTGTTGTCACCGAACGGCCCGTTCAGTGGCCAGGGCGTGCCCCGCAGCGCGAAGACCTGGCCCGCTCCGAGGAAACCGGTGCTGAGCCCGGCGATGGCCGCGGCCGCGAGCCGGGTGGTGAGCCGCCGCACGCGCGGGGTGGCGCGGACGGTCGCCCAGCCGACGACGGCGAGGACGACCAGGGTGAGGACGGCGAACCTCAGCTGGAGGTTCGACAGGCCGCTGACCTGCCCCACGCGGGTGATGGGGCTGTTGCCGACGGACAGCCCCCACACGGTGAAGCCCAACGCGGCGGCCACGGCCACGATGATCTCGCCGCCGGCCGGCCCCCAGCGGCGTGCGGTCCGCCGGAGGAGTTCGCGGGGCGGTGTGCGCTCCGCCGTCGGCTCGGGGGTCGTCGCTGTGGTCAACTGTCTGTCTCTTCCGGAACGGCTGCGGGAGCGCGCGAGGGCGCCAAAAGTCAGATGATCCCTCACCGCCCCCGGTTGCCCGGCACCGGGGTGAGATTCACCCCGGCGGGACCGACGGAGAGGCGACCGGCCTCCCTCAGCGGGTGCGCTGGCGCGGCACCCGTATCGCGCGCCCCAGCTTCCGCTTCACCCGTGTGAGCGTCGACGGCGGCGCCGGCTGCACCTTCAGGGTCAGCGTCAGCTGACCGCCCTGCGGGCCGACGCTCACGGTGTACGGGCGGGCTCCCGCCGGGTCCAGGGGCAGGGTGCGGCGATCGGTCTGGCGGGGGATCTCGGGGGCGAGGGCGCCGGCGAGGGCGCCCTCCGCCGTGAGGCCCTGGGCGGAGCAGCGCAGACGGAGCTCCCAGGTGCCGGGGTCGAGCGGGGTGCCGGCGTCGAGGGTCGCGAGGTCGAGGGCGACACGGAAGCCGGCCCGGCCGTAGTCGTAGGTCTCCCGGCCGCGGCTGACGGTGAGGTGCGGGGTGTCCTCGGGGGTGACCGGCACGGTGATCTCGCGCCCGGTGTCGCGGTGGCGCAGCACGGCCTCGGTGGTGAGCGAGCCGGTGTCGACCTGGTCGAGGTACGCGTATCCGGCCAGCTCGACCACGCTGCCCCGCCAGGACAGCTCCTCGACCCGGCGGCGGGGGCTGGAGCCGAGGGCGGCGTCGGTGATGTCGCACAGCTCGGCGTACGCGGCGGAGCCGGCCGGCGGGTACGGCGCGGCGGCGTAGAGCCGGCCGTCGCGGACGACCGCCTTGCCGGGGCGGCCCGCCACGTCCCAGGCGACGACCTCGGCGAGTTCGTCGAACAGCCCCTCCTTCAGACAGTGCACGCGCAGCCGCTCGGCCAGGTCGAGCCGGGCGAGGACACCGGGGGTGACCCAGCGCGCGGCGTACGGGCGGGCGAGTTCGGCCAGTGCCTTGCGCTCGTCCTCGGAGTCGTTCACGAAGCGGCGGTCGAAACGGCGCAGCAGCTCGACCTTGACGTGCCGGGTGATCAGCCGGTCGCGCAGGTCGCCCGGTTCGGTGAGTTCTTCGATGACGTCGACCAGTTCGTCGGTCTGCGCCAGCATGGTCGGGTAGTCGAGGCCGCCGTGGGTGATGTTGCCGTGGTCGCCGCGTCCGACGAGGTAGTAGCAGTCGTAGTCGGCGAGGACCGAGATCACGGAGCTGTGCAGGTAGGCGCGGACGACGAAGTGCTGGTCCTCGCTGATCCGCATGTGCTCGGGGAAGCGCAGCCCGTGCTTCTCGATCATCTCGCGCCGGAACAGCTTGAACGGCATCAGAGTCCAGTGGACGACGGCCGGGTCGGCGCGGTCGACGTTCTCGCGGAAGACGTCCTGGACCGTCTTCCGCACGGTCCGGCCGACGCCCACGAGCTTGGCGAGGACGGTGTCCGCGCCGGTGCGCTCCGCCATCGCCACCAGGCGTTCGAGCGCCTGCGGCCCCAGGCAGTCGTCCCCGTCGAGGAAGAAGACGTACCGGCCGGTGGCGTGGTCGAGGCCCACGTTGCGCGGCCGGCTCGGCCCGCCGGACGCCTCCTGATGGATCACCGTCACCGCGCCCGGGTGCCGCGCCGCGAACGCGTCCAGGAACTCCCCGCTGCCGTCGGTGCTGCCGTCGTCGACGGCGATGATCTCGACGGCCTCCATGCCGATGCTCTGGCACGCGACCGAGGCGAGGGTCTGCTCCAGATACGGCATCGCGTTGTACACCGGGACGACCACCGAGACGGTGGGCATGCGGGCTTCGGTCATGGTGCGGTGGCTCCCGTGCGGAGTGAGAGGGGCGCCGGCGAAGATGATCGGCGAGGACACGGTACGGCACTTCCGCCGCTCTCCGTAGGCGCTGCGCAGGGCAGTTCAGCCCGAACAGGCCGTGCGCTCGGCCTCCCGCCACTCGCACACGGGGCAGAGCGTCACGCCCTTGGTCGACTCCGGGTACTCGGTGGGCTCGCGGCACAGCACGCACTCGGCGAAGGGGCCGTCCGCCGACGTCGCCGGCTCGGGACGCTCACTCGCGGGTTCGCAGTACGAGCGGGGCTTCTCCGACATGTCGTCCATACCGTCGAGCGTACTCACATCCGCCGGGCCGTGAGGCGGCACGCGACCGCCGCCGCGACGGCGGCCAGGAGCACGGCGCCCACGAGGGCGGGCCACGGCAGGGGGACCGTGGCCGTGCGGTCGCCGGTGACCAGGGAGGTGACGGCGGCGTGGGCCGGGGAACCGGTGGTGACGAGGGCGAGGAGGGAGCCGAGGAGGAGGGCCGCGAGGGACCAGCCCCGCGGGGCGATCAGGGGGCGGCTGCTGAGGGTGCCGACGGCCGTGCCCGTCAGGACGCACACGGCGGCCGCGAGCAGGCCGGCGGTGCCGGCGGTCAGGGGCGTCACCCCGCGGTGGTCGCTCACGGCCGTCACGCCCAGGACCGTGACGGCGGCGACGAGCAGGACGGCCGCGAGCGCGGTGAGGATGCCGGCGAGGTGGGCCCGGGCGGGGCCGGCCGCCGCCGCGATCACGGCGCGCGCGGCGGGCGGCTCCTTCCCGAGGCAGATCCGCACCCCCCAGGCCGCCACCGGTACGAGCCCGGTCACCGCGTACCCGAGCGCACCGACCACCGGCTCGCCCGGCCGGAGCCCGACCCCGACGTAGGCCGCGTAGAGGAGGAAGGGCGCGAGCCAGCGCTGGGAACGCAGGAGGAGGGCGGTCTGGTAGCGGAGCAGCGCCGTCATGCGCGTACGCCTTCGGTGGTGTCGGGGGTGGTGCCGGGAGTGGCGTCGGTGCGGTCGCCGGCGCCTTGGCTGTCGCTGTAGCTGTCGCCGCCGCCTGCGCTGTCGCCGCCGCCTGCGCTGTCGCTGTCGCCTGTGCTGTCGCTGCCGCCTGTGCTGTCGCTGCCGCTGTCCAGGCTCTCGATGTGCCAGCCCGCGTCGAGCAGCGCCCGCAGGACGGCGTCCGAGCGGGCCGCCTCGACGGTGACGGTCAGCCGGCCGCCGTCCCGGGCGGATACCCCTGCGCCGGGCAGACCAGCGGGGACCTCCGCGCCGCCGGAGGCGGCGATACGGGCCCAGGGCCGGGGCCGGGCAGGCGGCAGGGCGCTGGGCTCCGCCCGCCCCCGCCCGGCAGACGGCAGCGCGCTGGGCTCCACCTGCTCCCGCCCAACAGACGCCAGGCCGCTCGGCTCCACCCGCCCCTGCCCAACAGACAGCAGGCCGCTCGTTCTCTCCGCCCGTCGGACCCCGCCCGACGTCACCGCGTAGACGGCATCCTCCTCGCCCGCCAGCCGGCGCGGGTCGTGGTCGACGAAGACGACGCGGGCGCCCGCGGCGACCCGGTCGCGGACCGCCTGGTCGAGTTCGGTGCGGGCGGTGGTGTCGAGGCCGGTCCAGGCCTCGTCGAGGACGAGGAGGCCCGGCTCGGCGAGGAGTGCCTGGGCGACGGCCACCTTCTGGCTGGTGCCCTTGGAGAGCGCGGCGAGCGGGGTGTCGCGGTGGTCGCCGGCGCCGAAGCGTTCGAGCCACTCCCCCGCCCGCGCCCTCGCCGTCCGGCCGTCGAGGCCCTGGATCCGGCCGAGGTGGACGAGGTAGCCGCCGGCCGTCAGCGGCAGGGCGGCGGGAAAGCGCTCGGGGACGTACGCGGTGCGCGCCGGACGCCCGGTGATCCGCCCCTCGCCGGGCGCGTCGATGCCCGCGACGAGCCGCAGCAGGGTCGACTTCCCCGTGCCGTTGGCCCCGGTGATCCGCACCAGGGTGCCGGCCGGCAGGTCGAGCCGCACCGCGCGCAGCACCCAGGGCCCGCGCAGCCCGTAGCGGCGCCCCACCCCTTCCAGTCGCATGGCGGTCGGGTCCGTCCGGTCAGTTCGCCGGCTTCTGCGGAGTCGCCTCGCTCGGGCGGACGATGACGAAGCCCTGCCCCTCCAGCTTCAGCTGCACCGCCTCGCCCGAACCGCCCCGGATCATCGACCCGAAGGACTGCGAGCGGTGCAGCGAGGTCTGGAGCTGCTCGCTCCAGCCGACGACGGCGTCCGTGTCGACGAAGACCGGCTCGTGCAGGGCGACCGGGATGACGATCGGGGTGCCCTCGCAGACCAGGGCGATCTTGCCGTGGCCGGTGAAGACGCTGTTGAACAGGCCGCCACCGGTCATGCCGGCGCCCTTCACCGTCTTGATCTCGTAGCGGAGGGTGGGGTCGAAGCACAGCACGTTGCGGCCGTTGACGGTCAGGGCGTCACCCTGCTCGACCTCGACGATGAAGCAGTTCTGCGCCTCGTGGGCGAACCACGCCTCGCCCTGGCCGCGTACGGCCATCAGCGCCAGCCCCTCGCCCGTCACCGCCCGCTTGAGCAGACCGCCGAGGCCCTGGCCCTTGTGCTCGAACTGGAGGTTCCCCCGGAAGGCGATCATCGAGCCCTGCCGGGCGTGCATCTCCCCGTTGACGGCGTACTTGACCGACTTGGCGTTCTGGAGGGTCATCCCCGGAAACGTCGCCGCCTCGGCGAGGTGCTCACTGGAGAAAAGATCACTCTTCATGGGGGCATCCTGTCCCGGAGGCTCCCATTCCTCCAAGGAACGCGCACCGGCCGGGTGTCCGGGCGGTGGCAGACTTGCCGGGTGAGCAGCAACGACACCGACACCGACGTCCGTGACGACCGACAGGACAACGACCGACAGACCAACGGCCGACAGGACCACGACCGACAGGACGACCGACGGGACGACCAGCGGGATCAGAAGCCGCAGTTCGTCCTTCCCCTCGTGGTCCGCATCGAGCGGGCCGCTCCCCCGGCCCGTACCGACGCCCTGGAGACCGCCGCCCGCGCGGTCCTGGAGATCCTGGCCGACGAACGCGCGTCCGGCGAGGGCGAGTGGGCCCAGGCCATGACGGACTGGCAGGACGCCCGGATCCGCAAGGTCGTCCGTCGGGCCCGCGGCGCGGAGTGGCGCCGGGCGGAGGCGCTGCCCGGCATCACGGTGACGGGCACGGGCGGCGGGGGCGACGAGGCTGTGTCCGCCGCAGAGGTACGGGTCTTCCCGCCCGTCCCGCTGGACGGCTGGCCCAGGGAACTGGTCAAGCTCCAGGTGTCCGGCACCGACCTGGACGATCCCGCCGAGCCGGGCCCCGTGCCGGAGGGCGCCGCCGTGCTGTGGCTGAATCCCGAGCTCGACATGTCGGCGGGCAAGACCATGGCGCAGGTCGGCCACGGCGCGCAGTTGCTGTGGTGGGAGCTGTCGGACGCCGACCGGAAGACCTGGCGGGAGGCCGGATTCCCGCTCGCGGTGCGGACGGCAGGCCCGGAGCGCTGGGCGCGGCTCACGGCGGCCGGGCTGCCGGTGGTGCGGGACGCGGGCTTCACGGAGATCGCGCCCGGCTCGTGCACGGTGGTGTCGGAGTTCCCGGCGATGGGCTTTTGCGCCGCTCCCTGACCCGGGGGCTGCCCGGGCGGTGCGCGCCGGTCGCCACCCGAACCTCAAATCAACCTCTGAACGTCTCCGCGTCCGGATTCGAACGGACGCTTCCGGGCCATCACCTGGGGGACTGAAGGAGGGGGACATGACGAAACTCGGTGTCGGCATCGGCTGGCGGCCCGAGATCGCGGACGCGATCGAGGGGCTGACGGGCGTCGACTGGGTGGAGGTCGTCGCGGAGAACATCTGCGTGGGCCATCTGCCGGACTCCCTGGAACGGCTGCGGGCGCGCGGCGTGACCGTCGTCCCGCACGGTGTCTCGCTGGGCCTCGGCGGCGCCGACCGGCCGGACACCGGGCGGCTGGCCGCGCTCGCGGAGAAGGCGGAGGCGCTCGGCGCGCCGCTGGTGACGGAGCACATCGCGTTCGTACGGGCCGGGGGGCCGCTGACCGCGACGCCGCTCCTGGAGGCCGGGCACCTGCTGCCGGTGCCGCGGACCCGGGACGCGCTCGACGTGCTGTGCGAGAACGTCCGGATCGCCCAGGACGCGCTGCCGGTGCCGCTGGCCCTGGAGAACATCGCGGCGCTCGTCTCCTGGCCGGGCGAGGAGCTGACGGAGGGTCAGTTCCTCTCGGAGCTGGTGGAGCGCACGGGGGTGCGGCTCCTGATCGACGTGGCCAACCTGCACACCAACCACGTCAACCGGGGCGAGGACCCGGCGGAGGCGTTGTCCTCGCTGCCGGTCGAGGCCCTCGCGTACGTGCACGTGGCGGGCGGTCTGGAGCGGGACGGCGTCTGGCACGACACCCACGCCCACCCGGTCCCCCGCCCGGTCCTGGACGTCCTCGCGGACCTGGCCTCCCGGGTCTCCCCGCCGGGCGTCCTCCTGGAGCGGGACGACCACTTCCCGGCGGCGGACGAGCTGGCCGCCGAACTGGAGACGATCCGCACGACGATCGCCACCGCCCGCCCCCGCCCCCTCCTGATCGGCGCGGGCGCCCGCGTGTCGGGCGGCCCGATGCCGACCCCGACGCCGATGCCGACCCCGACGCCGATGCCGATGCCGACGTTGGTGCAGTCACCGACACCGACGCCGACGGACATACGGACGGCCTCGCGGGAGCCGGCGGCCCCGGACACGGCCGCCGCGACGCCCCCGGCCGCCCCGGTCACTCCGACCGCCCCGGCCGCCGTCCGGCAGCCGGCCGTCCCGGTCGCTCCCGCCGCCCCCGCCGCGCGCCAGCGGCTCGGGCTCGCCCAGGCGGCGTTGCTGTCGGCGCTGGTCGCCGGGACGCCCGCGCCGGAGGGATTCGATGTGCGGCGGCTCGGGGTGCAGAGCCGGGCGCTCGTGGCGAAGCGGGCGGACGTGGTGGCGAAGGTGGCGCCCGAGCTGCCCGAGATCCTGGGGGACGGCTACCGCTCCGCGTTCCTCGCGTACGCCAGGAGCCGCCCCATGACGGACGGTTACCGCAGCGACGCCCTCGACTTCGTCGAGGGGCTGCTCGTCGCCGGGCGGCCGGAGGACGTGGAGGCCCGGCGACGGCTCACCGCGTGGTGGCGTGAGCGGGCGGGCGTACGGCCGCCGGGGCCGGCCGCGCGTCTGGCGCACCGGGTCCGTACGGCTCTGGGACGGGGGTGAGGCGGCCGTGGACACGCTCGTGGTCTTCTTCTACGTCTTCGGCGGCGCCGCCATGGCGTTGCTGTTCGTCAAGCGGGGCCGGGCCGGGCGCGGGCCCGGCGGCCCGGTGCACGACCGGTACGAGGCGGCGTTCCTGAACGGGGGCCCGGCCCGGGTCGTCGACACCGCGCTCACCGCCCTGGTCCATGACGGCCGGCTGGCGGTGGGCGGTCCCGGGATCGTGCGGGTCGTGCGGCCGACCGCGCACGACCCGGTCGAACGGGCCGTGCTCCAGGAGCTGTCGGCCGCCCCGCACGGAGCACTCGCGCCGCTGCGGTTCGCCGTGATGCGGCACCCGGCGGTGCAGGAGATCGGTGACGGGCTCGCGGCCCGGGGCCTGATCATGGAGCCCCCGGCCCGGCGGTCCGCGATGACCTGGAGCTCGGTCCTGGGCGCCCTCGGGGTCATGGCTCTGCCGTTCTCACTGATCATGACGGTGCAGGACCTGATGGGGCCGGGCGCCAGGCTGCCGTTCATCGTGAAGGTGCTGCCGGTGATCGCCGGGGTGCTGGTCGCGGCGGTGCTGTGCGCGGCGGCGGCGAAGCGCCGGGTGACGCCCGCCGGGCAGATGGCCGTCACGGCGTTCGTCCGGGCGCACGCGCACCTGACGGGCCAGGGGATGCCGGTGGCCCTGTACGGGCTGCGGGCGCTGCCGGACCCGTTCCTGCGGGAGCAGCTGGCCACGGCGGCCCGGACGCGCCTGCCGTCGCCGGTGCGCCGCGCGTCGTCGTCCCCACATCCGTCCCCGCATCCGTCCCCGTACGGGCACTCCCCGCACGACGCCGCCGTGCTGCCGGTCCTGTGGTGCGCGGCCTCGGCCGGGGGCACGGGCGGCGGCTGCGGGGGCGGGAGTTCCTGCTCCGGCGGCAGCTCCTGTTCCGGGGGCGGGAGTTCGTGCTCGTCGGGGTCCTCCGGCTCGTCCGGCTCGTGCTCGTCCTCGTCGTCGTCGAGTTCGTGTTCGTCGTCGTCCGGCGGGAGTTCCTGCTCGTCCAGCAGTTCCTGACCCGCCGGACGCGGTCGCGGGAGTCCCGGACCTGCGGGAATGCCGTGGCGGGAATCGCGGACGCCGGAATGCCGTGGCGGGAATGCCGTGGCGGGAATGCGGTGGCGGGCCGGTGAGCCGTCCCGTACAACCGGACCATGCTCTGGGTCCCGCTGCTCCTCGTCGCCCTCGCCGTCAGCGGTCTCGCCTGCGCGCGGGTGTGCCGGGACGCCGTCGCGGCCGACACGGTCACGGCCGGCACGGTGGCGCCCGAGGCGGTCCCGACGGACGCCGGGCACCCGCGACAAGGGCTCGGGGACAGGCACGGGCACAACGGAGCGCTGACGCTCCGTGAGGTCGCGTATCTCGCGGGCGGGCCGCCGCGGGTCGCCGACCTGGGCCTGGTGGCCCTGCACCGCTCGGGCCGGGTGCTGCTCGCCCGCACCGGCTGGGTGACCGTCGTGGACGCGACGGGCGGCCGGGACGACCTGGAGCGGGCGGTGCTGGGGGCGATCGGGCCCACGGGGCAGGCGCGGATCCGGGAGGTACGGCCGCGGGTGGCCGGCGCGGAGAGCGTACGGGCGCTCGGGGACGGCCTGGTGACGCGCGGGCTCGCCCTCCCGGAAGCAGAGCGGCGCGCGACGGCGGCGGGGGCGCGCGGGGTGCGGGTGGCGTTCCTGCTGACCCTGGCGCTCGGGACGGGTGCGGCGCTGCTGGTGTCCGCGCAGGAGCGGGAGCAGGTGGTGGCGTGGTTCTCGCTGCCGCTGGTCGCGGCCGGGCTGTGCGCCCTGATCGCCCGGACCGACGGTCCGGGCTACGGCTGCTGGGCCTCCCCGGCCGGCCGCCGGCTCCTCGCGCGGCTCGGCGCCGGGCGCTCCGCGACCGACCCCCTGACGGCGGTGGCCCGGCGGGGCACGGGGGTCCTGGAGCCCGACCTGCGTGCGGCCTTTCGGGGACATGACAGCCGACACCCCTCGTAGATCCTTTACAAGGGCGCCGCTCGCCCGAAACATCCCCCTTGTCGCCCTGCCCGTCGTCCCGCCCGGTCGTCGCCTTGTCGCCCTGCCCGTCGTCCCGCCCGGTCGTCGCCTTGTCGCCCTGCCCGTCGTCCCGCCCGGTCGTCCCCAGGTTCTCTGCCTGTCGTCCCGCCTTGTCGTCCCGCCTCCGCGGCTCCGTCCGAAGGGAAGCGCCGATGCACTCCGTCGCGCTGCACGCGCTCGTGCTGTCCGCCCTCGTCCTGCCCACCGCCGTCGTGCCCGCCTCGGGTGCCGCCGCCGCCCCACGCCTCGACACGGCACGCCTGGAGGCTCCGCCCGCCGAGAGCCGGGGCGTCCAGGCCGCCGCGTGGGCCGCGGCGGCCCGGGGCATCCGGTTCGGGCCGTGCCCGGCGGTCGAGAGGCTGCCGGCGCCGGTGGAGTGCGGCACCGTACGCGTCCCGCTCGACTACGCGCGCCCCGACGGCACCCTCATCCCGCTCACCGTCAGCCGGGTGAGGGCCTCCGGCCCGGCGGCCGGACGGCAGGGCGCGCTCGTCTACAACCCGGGCGGGCCGGGCGCCTCCTCCACCTTCTTCCCGCTCGCGGCCACGCTCCCCGTCTGGCAGCGGATCGCCGCCGCGTACGACCTGGTCGGCTACGCCCCGCGCGGGGTGGGCCGCTCCGCGCCGGTCTCCTGCCAGGACCCGGCCGACCGGGTGACCGGGCCGACGCTCGCGCCGACGATCCCGTCGGAGGTCTACAAGAAGGAACGCGTCGCCCGCGCCCGGACGTACGCGCAGGGCTGCGCGACCCGCACCGGCTCCGCGCTGCGGCACTACCACTCGCTCAACAACGCCCGTGACCTGGAGGTGCTGCGGGCGGCCCTCGGCGAGCCGCGGCTGACGTACATGGGAGCCTCGTACGGCGCGTACTTCGGCGCGCTGTACGCGACGCTCTTCCCGCACCGGGTGCGCCGCATGGTCTTCGACTCGCCCGTCAACCCGGCGCCGGAGCGCGTCTGGTACGTCAACAACCTCGACCAGTCGCTCGCCTTCGAGCGCCGCTGGGCCGACTTCCGCAGGTGGGCGGCGAAGCACCACGCGGTATACGGGCTCGGCGCGACGGCCGCCGAGGTGGGCGCGCACTACGAGAAGGTGCGCGTGGAGCTGGCCGCGGCGCCCGCGGGCGGCCGGGTCGGGCCGGGGCAGCTGCACGGGGCGATGCTCCAGGCGCTGTACGACGACCGGTTCTGGGCGGCGCGGGCGGGCGCCCTGGCCGCGTACCTCAAGGGCGATCCGAAGCCGCTGATCGCCCAGGCCGCGCCGGCCCGCAGCGGAGAGCCGGCGGCCGCCGACCCCGGGAACGGGGCCGCGGTGTACACGGCGGTGGAGTGCAACGACGCGCCCTGGCCGGAGGACTTCGCGCTGTGGGACCGGGACAACACCCGGCTCGCGCGGCAGGCGCCGTTCGAGACCTGGGACAACGTGTGGGCGAACCTGCCCTGCGCCTACTGGCAGGCGCCCCGCCAGAAGCCGCTGGACGTGCGGACCGGGCCTGGAGTGCTGCCGCCGGTGCTGGTCCTGGCGGCGGAGCGGGACGCGGCGGCGCCGTACGAAGGGGCGCGGGAACTCCAGCGGAGGCTGGCGGGTTCGGCGCTCGTGACGGAGCGGGACGCCGGGACGCACGGCACCGGGGGCGGCGCGAACGCCTGTGTGAACGGCTATCTGGAGCGGTATCTGCTCACTGGATCCGTGCCGGCGGCCGCGGCGACCGGCGGCCCGGGAGGGACGCCGGTGCGGCGCGCGTCGTGCGCGCCGCACCCGGAGCCGGACCCGGTGTCGCTGGAGCGGCAGGCGGAGTTCCGCAGGCCGTCTGATCTTCCGGGTCAAGGGATCACCGCCCGGCTGGGCGCCGGGCGGTGACCGGGTCGGGGGTGCCGGGCCGTCAGGCCAGGCCCGCCACCAGCTCGGCGACGCTCTTGCGGCGGCCGGTGTAGAACGGCACCTCCTCGCGGACGTGCATCCGCGCCTCGGAGCCGCGCAGGTGACGCATGAGGTCGACGATCCGGTACAGCTCGTCGGCCTCGAAGGCGAGGATCCACTCGTAGTCGCCGAGCGAGAAGGAGGCGACCGTGTTGGCGCGCACGTCCGGGAAGCCGCGGGCCATCTTGCCGTGGTCGGCGAGCATCCGGCGGCGGTCCTCGTCCGGCAGCAGGTACCAGTCGTAGGAGCGCACGAAGGGGTAGACCGAGACGTAGTCGCGCGGGGTCTCGTCGGCCAGGAAGGCCGGGATGTGCGACTTGTTGAACTCGGCGGGGCGGTGCAGCGCCATGTTCGACCAGACCGGCTCCAGGGCGCGGCCCAGCCTGGTCCGGCGGAAGAGGTTGTACGCCTCCTGGAGCTCGTCGCTCGTCTCGGCGTGCCACCAGATCATGACGTCGGCGTCGGCGCGCAGACCGGACAGGTCGTACGTGCCCCGGATGGTGACGTCCTTGGCCGCGAGCTGGTCGAACAGCTCCTGGACCTCGTCGGCGTAGCCGCCGCGGTCGGCGGGCAGGACGTCGCGCAGCTTGAACACGGACCACAGGGTGTAGCGGATGACCTCGTTGAGGTCCTTCGCCTTCTTGCCGGCGTTCGGGATCTTTTCGGGCGCACTCATACGCCTATTCTCGCCCGTCACGGACAGTGCCCCGTACCCGGGTCGGCCGTTTTCGACGTGGTGATGATCTCGTTCGGCGCGGCGGCGATCGCGTCGAGGATCTCGTCGGCGGCCCGGCGGCCGGAGGCGACGCAGGCGGGGATGCCGACGCCCTGGTACGCGGCGCCCGCGAGGCGCAGTCCGGGCAGGGCGGCGACGGCGGCGCGGACCCGCTCGACGCGGGCGAGGTGACCGACCGGGTACTGCGGCAGGCCGCCGGTCCAGCGGGTCACGACGGAGGCGACGGGCCGGGCGGCGAGGCCGGTGGCGGCGGCCAGGTCCTTGAGGGAGACGTCGACGAGGTCGGCGTCGTCACGGCGCAGCTGCTCCTCCTCGCCGTGGCGGCCGACGGAGGTGCGCAGCACGAAGAGGTCGGGGGCGGCGTCGGCGACCCAGCTCCACTTCTGGCTGGAGAAGGTGGCGGCCTTGATGGTGTGGCCGTCGACGGGCGGGACGAGGAACCCGGAGCCGGGAAGGCCCGTGCCCGGCAGGTCGGGAAGGTCCGTGCCGGGCAGGTCGGCGCGGCGGAAGGCCAGGGTGACGAGGGCCATGGAGGCGTACGCGATCTCGTCGAGCTCGCCGGCGGCGGCCGGTGCGTGGGCGGCGAGGAGGCCGGCGGTGACGCCGGCCGGGGTGGCGAGGACCACGGCGTCGGCGTCGAAGACGCGCGTCCCGGTCACGACCCGCCAGCCGCCTTCGCCGGTACGGCCGCCGATACGGTCGCCGGTGCGTCCGTCGGTGCGGTCGCCGGTACGGAGCAGCGCGCTCACGGGGGTGCCGGTGAGGATCTCGCCGCCGGCGGCGCGGACGGCGTCGGCGACGGCGCCGGGCAGGGTGCCGATGCCGCCGCGGAGGCCGGCGAAGGCGGTGCCGCCGAGGCCGGTGGCGGCGCCCGCCGCGTCGGCCGGGGTCGCGGCGCCGGCCCGCTGGACGGCGTGGACGGCCTCGGCGAGCGTGGGGTGGCGGCGGGCGGCCTCGAAGAGGGCGGGGACGGCGGCCTTCATGGAGATGCGGTAGGCGTCGCCGGCGTAGACGCCGCCGAGGAGGGGTTCGACGAGCCGGTCGACGACCTCGTGGCCCATGCGTTCGGCGACGTACGCGCCGATGGCGATGTCGTCGCCGATCTCGGTCGGCGGGAGGTCCCGGTCTCGGCCGATCCGGCGCAGCGCCTCGTCGGACAGCAGCCCGGCGACGGCGGAGGCGTCGCCGGGGACGCCCATGACGTGGCCCTTGGGCATGGGGACCAGCTCGCCCCGGGACCAGACGGAGGCGGTGGTCGTGGCGGGGGCCTGGAGCCGGTCGCCGAGGCCGACGGCCTGGGCGAGCGCGATCGCCTCGGGGCGGCGGGCGAGCAGGGACTCGGCGCCGAGGTCGACGGGGGCGCCGGCGATCTCCCCGGCGAGCAGCTTGCCGCCGACCCGCTCGTCCCCTTCGAGCAGGGTGACGCGCGCACCGGCCGTGACGAGCCGGTGGGCGGCGGCCAGTCCGGCGATGCCGCCTCCGACGACGACGACGTCCGGTGCGGCGGCGGCCGGGGTCTGCGGGTCCGCGTTCTTGGGGCCGTTCATGGGACCACTCTCTCAAATCGCCCGCGCGCTCCCGTTCCGAGGCCCGACCGTGACCGCTTCGCGACCGCCGGAGCGAAACCCGCTCCCCCACCCTTGGCGTCCAAGGGGCACGACACACCGGCTTGGGGGTTTTCGGATGCACAGAACGCGTACGGCGAGGACACGCGCGGCCGCGGCGGCGGCGCTGCTGACGGCCGCGCTCGTCCTGACGGGCTGCGGCGCGGGGGACGAGGGTTCCGCCGCCGAGAGCAAGGGGGGCGGGTACGCGGCGAAACCCGCCGGGACGGGGGCGCCCGAGGGCACGGCGGACGGAGCATCGGGCCCGGAGCGGGCCCCCGAGCGGACGCCGGGGAACCAGAACCGGCCGGCCCCGCAGCACGTCATCCGTACCGCCGAACTGTCCGTCGAGGTCAAGGGCGCGACGAAGGCGCTGGCCTCGGCGCGCCGGATCACGGCGGCCTCGGGCGGCCACGTCGAGAACGAGACGACGGAGCGGATGGACGGCACCCACATCAGCTCCCGGATCGTGCTCCGCGTCCCCCAGGAGCGCTACGACTCCGTCCTCGCCGAACTGGCGGGCGCGGGCAAGCTGCTGTCCCGCACGGCGAACGCCAAGGACGTCACCGAGCAGGTGGTGGACGTGGAGAGCCGGATCGCCACCCAGCGGGCGAGCGTGGCGCGGGTGCGGGCCCTGATGGACAAGGCCACGCAGCTGAGCGACGTGGTCACCCTGGAAGGGGAACTGAGCCGCCGTCAGGCCGACCTGGAGTCGCTGCTCGCCCAGCAGGCCTCGCTGAAGGACCGCACCTCGCTGGCCACGATCACCCTCCACCTCACCGAGCCGGAGGCCGCACCGGCCGCCGAGGCCGACGACCGGCCCGGCCTCCTGGACGCGCTGGCCGGCGGCTGGGACGCCCTGGTGGGCGCCGCCGCGTGGGTCCTGGTCGTGCTCGCCGCGCTGGCCCCGTGGCTGGCGACGGCGGCGGTGCTGTACGTGGGGTGGCGCCGGCTGGTCCGGCCGCTGTGGACACGGCGGCGGGCGGAGCGGATGCGGGAGCCGGGGCCGGGGGCGGCCGGGGGCGTGCCGGCCGTGCCGGTCCAGCGCCGTACGAGCGCCACGGGCGTGCCGCTGCCGGAGCCGGAGACAGCCGATGCGCCCGCCACTCCCCGGGCCCCCGACGGTGCCCCCCTGAACCCCGGCGAGTGAGCCGAAGGGGTGCGGCCGGGGGAACAGGGACGAACGCGCGCAGCCTCCCGAGGAACGAGGGAGGCGAGCACGTACGGCGCTGTGAGTCCGGCTCAAGCACCACCCGGGAGGGGAACCGAGCCACGAAAATAGGGGCATGAGCGAACGACTGGTGGTCATCGGGGGCGACGCGGCGGGCATGGCCGCCGCGTCGCAGGCACGCAGGCTCAAGGGGCCCGGGGAGTTGGAGATCGTCGCCTTCGAGCGGGGGCGGTTCAGTTCCTACTCGGCCTGCGGCATCCCGTACTGGGTCGGCGGTGACGTCGGCTCCCTGGACGAGCTGATCGCGCGGAGTCCCGAGGAGCACCGGGCCCGGGACATCGATCTGCGGATGCGGACGGAGGTGACCGAGCTCGACCTGGACCGGCAGCGGGTGCGCGGGCGGGATCTGGAGTCGGGTGAGGAGTTCTGGACGGGTTTCGACAAGCTGGTGATCGCGACGGGGGCCCGGCCGATGCGGCCGCCGCTGCCGGGGATCGACGCGCCGGGTGTCCACGGGGTGCAGACCCTCGGGGACGGGCAGGCGTTGCTCGACTCGCTGGAGCGGGCGCGGGGCCGGCGGGCGGTGGTGGTGGGTGCCGGGTACATCGGTGTGGAGATGGCGGAGGCGCTGCTGGGCCGCGGTTTCGAGGTGACGGTCCTGAACCGGGGCGAGCAGCCGATGGCGACGCTCGATCCGGACATGGGGCGGCTGGTGCACCGGGCGATGGACGGCCTCGGGATCACGACGGTCGGTTCCGCGACGGTGACGAAGATCCTGACCGGTGAGGACGGCCGGGTGCGGGCGGTGGCGACGGACGACGCCGAGTATCCGGCGGACGTGGTGGTGCTCGGCATGGGCGTGGAGCCGGAGACCTCGCTCGCGCGGGCGGCGGGGCTGCCGCTCGGCGCGTACGGGGGTCTGCTGACCGATCTGTCGATGCGGGTGCGGGGCCACGAGAACGTCTGGGCGGGCGGCGACTGCGTGGAGGTCCTGGACCTGGTGTCGGGACGGGAGCGCCACGTGCCGCTGGGCACGCACGCCAACAAGCACGGTCAGGTGATCGGCGCGAACGTGGGCGGCGGTTACGCGACCTTCCCCGGGGTGGTGGGGACGGCGGTGTCGAAGGTCTGTGACCTGGAGATCGCCCGCACCGGGCTGCGGGAGAAGGACGCCCGGGCAGTGGGTCTGCGCTACGTGTCGGTGACGGTGGAGTCGACCAGCCGGGCGGGCTACTACCCGGGGGCCGCGCCGATGACGGTGAAGATGCTCGCGGAGCACGGCACGGGGCGGCTGCTCGGCGTGCAGATCGTGGGTCGGGAGGGTGCGGGGAAGCGGGTGGACATCGCGGCGGTGGCGCTGACGGCGGGGATGACGGTGGAGACGATGGTCTCCTTCGACCTCGGCTACGCGCCGCCGTTCTCACCGGTGTGGGATCCGGTGCTCGTGGCGGCGCGTAAGGCGGTGGCGGCCGTTCGGGCGGCGCGGTGACCCGGGCGGCGCAGCGACCCGCCGTGACGACTTGCACCGATATGGTCACCATGCGTGACTGATCACATGATCAGACACAGCATGCGCGCGCTCTGCGCGGCCGCTCTCGTCATCGCCCCGCTCGCCCTCACGGCGACCCCCGCCCACGCTGTGACCTGTACGGTCAACGGCCAGACCGTCACCGCCAACGTCGTCATGGGCACGCCCGGCAACGACGTCATCCGGTGCGGCTCGGTGCCCGACGGACATCAGGTCAACGGCGTGGCCGGAAACGACAGCATCGAGATCGTCGGCGATGTCGACGGCCTCGTGACCGGCGGGCCGGGCAGCGACTACATCACCGTCTCCGGCTCGCTGAACACGGCGACCGTCTCCGGGAACGACGCCTCCGACTACATCATCGTGCAGGGGACGGTCGGTGCCGGCAGCGCCGTGACCGGTGGCCTCGGGAACGACGTCCTCCGGGTGAACGTCAACGCCGGCACCGTGGACGGCGCCGGCGGATTCGACTCCTGCCGGGTCGCCACCGGGAACCCGCCGATCAACTGCGAGTACTGAGCACCGACCACCCGCGCGCGGGCGGCCGTCCCCTGAGGGATCAGACGGCCGTCCGCGTGTGCACGTACTCCACCAGGCGGGTCAGCGCGTCCGGGTCGGTCGTCGGCAGCACGCCGTGGCCGAGGTTGAAGACGTGCCCCTCCAGGTCCTTCGCGGCGGCCAGGACCTCGTCCGTCTTGGCCTCCACGGCCTCCCGCGAGGAGAACAGCACGGCCGGGTCGAGGTTGCCCTGGAGCGCCTTGCCGGGGCCGACCCGGCGGGCGGCCTCGTCGAGCGGGACGCGCCAGTCGACGCCCACCACGTCGGCGCCCGCCTCACCCATGAGGCCGAGCAGCTCGCCCGTACCGACGCCGAAGTGGATGCGCGGGACGCCGTACGAGGCGACCGCGTCGAACACCTTGGCGGAGGCGGGCATGACCGAGCGGCGGTAGTCGGCGGGGGCGAGGGCGCCCACCCAGGAGTCGAAGAGCTGCACGGCGGAGGCGCCGGCCTCGATCTGCACCTTGAGGAAGGCCGAGGTGATCTCGGCGAGGCGGTCGAGGAGGTCGGCCCACAGCTGCGGGTCGCCGTACATGAGCGCCTTGGTGTGCTCGTGGTTGCGGGACGGGCCGCCCTCGACGAGGTAGCTCGCGAGGGTGAACGGCGCGCCGGCGAATCCGATGAGCGGGGTGGCGCCCAGCTCGCCGGTGAGCATGCCGATGGCCTCGGTGACGTAGGCGACGTCCTCGGAGGTCAGGTCGCGCAGCCGGGCCAGGTCGGCGCGGGTGCGGACGGGCTCGGCGACGACCGGGCCGACGCCGGGCTTGATGTCGAGGTCGACGCCGATGGCCTTCAGCGGGACGACGATGTCGCTGAAGAAGATCGCCGCGTCGACCTTGTGGCGGCGCACGGGCTGCAGGGTGATCTCGGTGACCAGCTCGGGCCGCATGCACGACTCGAGCATGGGGATGCCCTCGCGGACCTTGAGGTACTCGGGGAGAGACCGCCCGGCCTGCCGCATGAACCAGACGGGCGTGTGCGGCACGGCCTCGCGCCGGCACGCCTTCAGGAACGCGGAGTCGTAGGTCTGCGGCTGGTGCTTCGTCTGCTGGCCCTGAGGGCGATCGATGGCGCTCACGCCCAGAATCTTCGCATGTGGCGAGAAGCCGCTCACCCGGCCCGGGTGTCCCTCCCTGCGCACGGGCCCCGTTCCGCCTACTCTTCCCGGCATGGCTGCGGCTCAGGGACATTTTTCCGATCATTCCGACGGCATTCGAGGGACGGGGAAGACGGCGGGCGACAGGGTGGACCCCACGGAGACGAATCCGCAGCCCGCCGCCTTCCGGCGCGCGGTCGAGGGGCTGCGCGCGGTCCGGCTGCGGCCTGAGATCGAGGTGGATCCGACCCGCCCCCCGCAGCGGCTCGCCCCGTACGCGTACGCCCTGGAGGCGGCGGTCGTCCAGGGCGAGGAGGACCTGGCGGACGGGCGGCTCGTGCTGCTGCACGACCCGGCCGGGCACGACGCCTGGAAGGGCACCTTCCGGCTGGTGACGCTGATCCGGGCGGAGCTGGAGCCGGAGATGGCCGCGGACCCGCTGCTGCCGGAGGTGTGCTGGTCCTGGCTGACCGGCGCCATGGAGGCGCGCGGTCTCGCGTACGGGGAGGCGAGCGGCACCGTCACGATGGCGGGCTCGCACTACTTCGGGGGGCTGGCGGAGCGGCGTCCGGCGACGCAGATCGAGATCCGGGCCTCGTGGACGCCGCTGGAGGGTCTGGCCGGCGTGCCGGACACCGGGACGCATCTGGCGGCCTGGTGCGATCTGCTGTGCCAGGTGGCGGGGCTGCCGCCGTCGCCCGCGGATCCCACGGCGGGCCCGGCGACGGGGCCGGGGGCGGGCACGACGTCGGCGGCGGGGGTCGTGCCGCTGCCCCAGCGGCGGGGGCCGCAGCAGCCGTGACGGCCGGGCTTCAGCGTGCGTGACGAGCCTGCGTCAGCGGGCGTGACGGTCGGGTGTCAGCGGGCGTGACGGTCGAGCGTCAGGGGGCGCGCGGTGGCGGACGTCAGGGGGCGCGCCGTGACGGACGTCGTTTTTCGGACACTTTCGGGCGTGGAGAGCATGAGGCTCGTACGATGATCGATCGCGCGTCCGAATTGCACCAATTGTTACTCACTAAATCGTGATCTTTCCCTAAAGGCGGGCGGCCCGGCTGCCGAAGGAGTCAATGACCCCTTCAAAGCACGGGTTCGCCCCCGGCTTCTTCCCCGAGCCGGCTCCGTCCCGCACCTTCCCCAGGAGGCCTGGTGTCCGTTCTCCTCGAGCAGCCCGCAAGCCTGGTCGCCTACCGCCCGAACAAGCCGACGGCCATGGTCGTCGTGGCCGACCCGCGCGTCCGCTCCACCGTCACCCGCCACCTGTGGGCGCTCGGCGTGCGCGACGTCATCGAGGCGTCGTCCATCGCGGAGGCCCGTCCCCGCGTCGGCAACCCGCGCGACATCTGCGTGGCCGACGTCCACCTGCCCGACGGCAGCGGCCTGACCCTGCTGTCCGAGACCCGCGCCGCGGGCTGGCCCAACGGCCTCGCCCTCTCGGCGGCCGACGACATCGGCGCCGTGCGCAACGCCCTGGCCGGCGGCGTCAAGGGATACGTCGTCACCGGCACCCGTACCAACATCGGCCACCCCACCCGCCCCGGCGCCGCCCCCATCGGCGCCGCGGCCGCCCGCCTCGGCCACCGCCGCCCCCCGGGTGCCCCGAGCCACCCGGGCGGCTACCGCGAGCTCTCCGGCCGTGAGGTCGAGGTGCTGCGGCTCGTGGCGGAGGGCCAGTCCAACAAGGCCATCGGCGTCTCGATGGGCCTCTCGGCGCTCACCGTGAAGAGCCACCTGGCCCGGATCGCCCGCAAGCTGGGCACCGGCGACCGGGCCGGCATGGTCGCGGTGGCCCTGCGCACCGGGATCATCCACTGAGCGGCCCGACCCCGGAAGGGGTGTGAGAACCGGCAGGCGCCTGCCGACGGAACGTTCCCTCTGACCGGCCGGACCCACGGGTCCGGCCGGTTCGTTCGGCTGTTTCGCCTGTTTCGGAAGTTTCGACTGTTCCGCCTGTTCCGGCTGTTCCGTAGATGGGTGCTTGCCATTCGCAGATACCCTTGACAGGTGACCGACGCCCAAGACACCGCGAGTGACACCGCACTGCGAACCACCGGGGGCGCCCCCTCGGACGACGACGTCCCTGCGCATGGGCTGCCGATCCCGCTGCTCGAACCGCGTGAGGGCATTCCGCCCGTCGTCGCGACCGAGGACGCGCTCGCCGAGGTGATCGCCGCCTTCGCCGCCGGAAGCGGCCCCGTCGCCGTCGACGCCGAGCGCGCCTCCGGCTACCGCTACGGGCAGCGCGCCTATCTCGTCCAGCTCCGCCGGGAGGGCGCGGGGACCGCGCTGATCGATCCGGTGGGCTGTCCGGACCTGTCCGGCCTCGGCGAGGCGCTCGCCGGGGCCGAATGGATCCTGCACGCGGCGACCCAGGACCTGCCGTGCCTGCGGGACATAGGCATGGTGCCGACGCGGCTGTTCGACACCGAGCTCGCCGGGCGTCTGGCCGGCTTCCCGCGGGTCGGGCTCGGCGCGATGGTCGAGTCGGTCCTCGGCTACGCCCTGGAGAAGGGCCACTCCGCCGTCGACTGGTCGACCCGCCCGCTGCCCGAGCCCTGGCTGCGCTATGCCGCGCTCGACGTGGAGCTCCTGGTGGACCTGCGCGACGAGCTGGAGGAGGAGCTGGAGCGCCAGGGCAAGCTGGAGTGGGCGCTCCAGGAGTTCGACGCCATCGCCTCGGCCCCGCCGCCCCCGCCGCGCAAGGACCCCTGGCGCCGCACGTCCGGCATGCACAAGGTGCGCCGCCGCCGCCAGATGGCGGTGGTGCGGGAGCTGTGGACGGCCCGCGACCGGGTGGCCCAGCGGCGTGACGTCTCCCCCGGCAAGGTGCTGAGCGACGCGGCGATCGTGGAGGCGGCCCTCGCGCTGCCGCCGAACGTGGGCGCGCTCTCCGCGCTGCCCGGCTTCGGGCAGCGGATGGGCCGCCGCCAGCTGGAGCAGTGGCAGGCGGCCGTGGACCGGGCGAAGGCCCTGCCCGACGCCGAGCTGCCGCAGCCGGGCCAGCCGGTGGCGGGCCCGCCGCCGCCGCGCGCCTGGGCGGACAAGGACCCGGCGGCCGCGGCCCGGCTCTCCGCGGCCCGCGCCGCGGTGTCGGCGCTCGCGGAGGAGCTGAACCTGCCGCAGGAGAACCTGATCACGCCCGACACGGTCCGCCGCGTCTGCTGGGAGCCGCCGTCCCCCGCCGACCCGGAAACGGTCGCGGCGGTGCTCGCCGGCCACGGGGCGCGCCCCTGGCAGGTGGAGCTGGTGACGCCGCTGCTGGTGGGGGCGCTGGCGGCGAAGGCGTAACCGAGCGGGAGAGCGCGACGAGGCCCTCGGACCCTTCCGGTCCGGGGGCCTCGCCATGTCCCGGTTCTGTCACCGCTCCCTCCTTCTACTTTTGAACGCGCTCAACCATGGCTAGCGTTCTGAACATGATCAAAACCAACGGGGACACCTACGCCGACTGGATCGACGACTTCACCGCCGAGCGCGAGCGCCGCGCCGCCCTCGGCGACCCGGACTGGAGCACGGGAGCCCGTCTGCCACGAGCGCTGATCCGCAGCATCCAGCGCTTCCAGGTGGGCGAGGACGGCGACGGCGAGGAACTCCGCGCGAAGGCCGCCGCCGCGGGCGACCCGGAGTACGCCGAGGCGGTGGCGCTCTTCGTGGCGGAGGAGCAGAACCACGCCCGCCTCCTGGCCGAGCTGCTGCGCGCGGCCGGCGCCGGCACCCTGCCGGGCCACTGGACCGACGCCACCTTCGTCCGGCTGCGCCGGCTGCTCGGCCTCCGTCTCGAACTCCTCGTCCTGATGGTCGCCGAGGTGGTGGCCCTGCGCTATTACCGCGCGCTGCGCGACGGCGCCGCCGACCCGCTGACCGCCGAGGTCGCGGGCCGCATCCTCGCCGACGAGGAGCGTCACGTCCCCTTCCACTGCCGCCGTCTCCGCGAGAGCCTCGCCTCGCTCCCGGCCCCGGCCCGCCACGCCACCACCACCGCCTGGCGCGCCCTGCTCACCGGAGCCGCCCTCGTCGTCGCCGCCGACCACGCCCCGGCCCTGCGCACCCTCGGCGTCCGTCCCACCGCCTTCCTCCGCGACGTCCTGCGCAGCGCACCCCCGATGGCGGCGGCGATGAACGGCAGCGGACCGCTGACGGCGCTCGGTCCGGGCCCCCGGCGCACTCCCCCGTCGGTGTGACCTTCACCGCTTGGGGCGGGGGGACTGGGCAGTCTGGTTACCCGCAAGTAGCATGGGGGGAGCAAGCGCGCGCTTAGCCGCGTGCCGGGCAGTGCGCCCGCAGCAGTGCCATCCCGCACCCTGGAGGAGAGCCATCGTGCCTCGTACCGTCAGGGACGTCGTCTTCGTCGACGGCGTCCGTACCCCGTTCGGCAAGGCGGGCCCGAAGGGCATCTACCACGAGACCCGCGCCGACGACCTCGTCGTGAAGGCCATCCGGGAGCTGCTGCGCCGCAACCCCGGTCTCGACCCGAAGAAGATCGACGAGGTCGCCATCGCCGCGACCACGCAGATCGGTGACCAGGGCCTGACCCTCGGCCGTACCGCCGGCATCCTCGCCGGTCTGCCGCAGTCGGTGCCCGGCTACTCCATCGACCGTATGTGCGCCGGTGCGCTGACCGCCGTGACCTCGGTCGCCGGTTCCATCGCCTTCGGCGCGTACGACGCCGTCATCGCCGGTGGCGTCGAGCACATGGGACGCCACCCCATGGGCGAGGGCGTCGACCCGAACCCGCGCTTCGTCAGCGAGAAGCTGGTCGACGAGTCCGCCCTCTTCATGGGCATGACCGCCGAGAACCTGCACGACCGCTACCCGAGCATCACCAAGCGGCGCGCCGACGAGTACGCCGTGCGCTCGCAGGAGAAGGCCGCCAAGGCGTACGCCGACGGCAAGATCCAGCAGGACCTGGTGCCGATCTCGGTCCGCCGCACCTCCCCCGAGGGCGGCGAGACCGGCTGGGGCCTGGTCACCGCCGACGAGCCGATGCGCCCGGGCACCACCCTGGAGTCGCTGGCGAACCTGAAGACGCCGTTCCGCGTCCACGGCAACGTCACCGCGGGCAACGCGGCCGGCCTGAACGACGGCGCCACCGCCTCGATCATCGCGTCCGAGGACTTCGCCCGCGAGAACAACCTGCCGGTGAAGATGCGCCTGGTCTCCTACGCCTTCGCCGGCGTCGAGCCCGAGGTCATGGGCTACGGCCCGATCCCGGCCACCGAGAAGGCCCTGGCCAAGGCCGGTCTGACGATCGACGACATCAACCTGTTCGAGATCAACGAGGCCTTCGCCGTCCAGGTCCTCGCCTTCCTGGAGCACTACGGCATCGCCGACGACGACGCCCGCGTCAACCAGTACGGCGGCGCCATCGCGTACGGCCACCCGCTCGCCTCCTCCGGCGTCCGTCTGATGACGCAGCTGGCCCGCCAGTTCGAGGAGCAGCCGGAGGTCCGCTACGGCCTCACCACCATGTGCGTCGGCTTCGGCATGGGCGCCACGGTCATCTGGGAGAACCCGAACCACAAGGACGCCGGAGGCAGCAAGTGAGCACCACCGCAGAGCTTCTGAAGGGCGCCGCCGAGCTCTTCCCGGACGAGGTCGTCACGTCCGCCCACGTACGGCACTTCGAACTCCCCGCGGGTGCGGGCCGGTTCGCGCTGATCACGCTGGACAACGGCTTCGACCACACCAAGCCGACCACCTTCGGCCCGCAGTCGCTGGCCAACCTGAACACGGCGATCGACCAGGTCGAGGCCGAGGCCGCGAACGGTGAGATCGTCGGCGTCGGCATCACCGGCAAGCCGTTCATCTTCGCCGTCGGCGCCGACCTCAAGGGCGTCGAGCTGCTGAAGCGCCACGAGGACGCGCTCGCCATCGGCAAGGGCGGCCACGACGTCTTCAAGCGTCTGTCGAACCTGGCCGTGCCCACCTTCGCGTACTACAACGGCGCGGCGATGGGCGGCGGTGTCGAGGTCGGTCTGCACTGCACCTACCGCACCGTGTCGAAGGCCCTGCCGGCCTTCTCGCTGCCCGAGGTCTTCCTCGGCCTGGTGCCCGGCTGGGGCGGCTGCACGATCCTGCCGAACCTGATCGGCGCCGAGAAGGCCGTCTCGGTCATCATCGAGAACTCGCTCAACCAGAACCGCCAGCTCAAGGGCAAGCAGGTCTTCGAGCTCGGCATCGCCGACGCGATCTTCGAGGGCGCCGACTTCCTGGAGCAGTCGCTGATCTGGACGGCGTCCGTCCTCAAGGGCGACGTCACGGTCGAGCGCCCGGAGATCGACCGCGGCGAGGCCTGGGACCAGGCCGTCGCCAAGGGCCGCTTCGTCGCCGACTCCAAGGTGCACGGCGCCGCCCCGGCCGCCTACCGCGCCCTCGACATCATCGAGGCCGCCAAGGACGGCGACCTGCAGAAGGGCTTCGACGCCGAGGACCAGGCCCTCGCTGACCTGATCATGGGCGGCGAGCTGCGGGCCGGCATCTACGCCTTCAACCTGGTGCAGAAGCGCGCCAAGCGCCCGGCCGGCGCGCCGGACAAGTCGCTGGCCCGTCCGGTCACCAAGGTCGGTGTCGTCGGCGCCGGTCTGATGGCCTCCCAGCTGGCCCTGCTCTTCCTGCGCCGCCTCGAGGTGCCGGTCGTCCTGACCGACATCGACCAGGAGCGCGTCGACAAGGGCGTGGGCTACGTCCACGCCGAGATCGACAAGCTGCTCGGCAAGGGCCGGATCAACCAGGACAAGGCCAACCGTCTCAAGGGCCTGGTCTCCGGTGTCCTGGACAAGGCCGAGGGCTTCGCAGACGCGGACTTCATCATCGAGGCCGTGTTCGAGGAGATGAGCGTCAAGCAGAAGGTGTTCGCGGAGGTCGAGGCGGTCGCCCCGGCGCACGCGATCCTCGCCACCAACACCTCCTCGCTGTCGGTCTCCGAGATGGCCTCCAAGCTCCAGCACCCGGAGCGCGTGGTCGGCTTCCACTTCTTCAACCCGGTCGCGATCCTCCCGCTCCTGGAGATCGTCCGCGGCGAGAAGACCGACGACGCCTCGCTGGCCACGGCCTTCGCCGTCGCCAAGAAGCTGAAGAAGACGGGTGTGCTGACGAAGGACGCCCCGGCGTTCGTCGTGAACCGCATCCTGACCCGCTTCATGGGCGAGATCCAGAACATCATCGACGAGGGCACCCCGGTGGCCACGGCGGAGAAGGCGGTCGAGCCGCTGGGCCTGCCGATGTCCCCGCTGGTCCTCCTGGAGCTCGTCGGCCCGGCCATCGGCCTGCACGTCTCCGAGACCCTGAACCGCGCCTTCCCGGAGCGCTTCAAGGTCTCCCCCAACCTGAAGGCGGTCGTCGAGGCCGGCAAGCGCGGCTTCTACGTGTACGACTCCGGCAAGCCGGAGCTCGACCCCGAGGTCGCCGCGCTCCTGAAGCAGGGCGACGTCGTCCTGACCGAGGAGCAGGCCCGGGACCGCGTCCTGGACGCGGTGGCGCAGGAGATCGGCCTGATGCTCCAGGAGGGCGTCGTCGCCGAGGCGCAGGACATCGACCTCTGCCTGATCACGGGCGCGGGCTGGCCCTTCCACCTGGGCGGCATCACGCCGTACCTGGACCGCGAGGGCGTCTCCGAGCGCGTCAACGGCAAGCGGTTCCTGGCGCAGGGCGTGGCGAGCGTCCCGGCGTAAGGCGGCGGATCCGCGCGGGTGCCCGTCCCTCGGTCGAGGGGCGGGCACCCTCATGTCCGGGTCCTGGGCGGTCCTGTGTTCGACCCTCGAACGGAGGGTGACAGAATGGTGGATCTTGTACCCCCGGCAGAACGGCCCGCACCATGGCAACCTCCGGCCCCGGAACCGGCCGCCGCACTCTTCTCGTGGCGGGCGCGGCCTCACTGGCCCTCGGTGGTCTTGCGGGCCTGACCTTGTGGGCCGACGAAGAGACCGAGGAGTCGAAGGAGGGAGACAAGGTCCCCGCCGCCCCGGCGATCGCGGGGGCGTTCGACATCGCCCGTCCCACCCGGCTGTGGGGCCCCACGGCGCTCCACGACATCACCGGACCGCAGTCGCTTGCCTTCGACGACACCCGTGGTGATGTCTACGTGGTGCAGCTCGCCCAGGGCGGTCTGACGCTGCGCGGCGAGGAGGGGCCGGTGGACGCGGAGGACCGTAAGCGGGCCGGGGACCTGTGCGTCACCCGCTTCTCGCGCGCCGGGGATCGGCTGGGCCGGATGTATCTGCGGGGGTTCGGGCACGGCGTCTCGATGGGCGTCGAGCCCGAGGGCGACACGGTGTGGCTGTGGATGGAGTCCCAGGCGCACCCGAAGACGGGCTACGGGCGGGCGGTCGCCCGCGTGCGGTTCCGGGACGGGGCGGTCCTGGACAGCGACGACCGCGGTGTGCGGCACCACCGGCTGACGCCCAAGGGCAGCAGCCGCGTGCACCCGGCGGTCGACATGACCACGGGGCGGGTCCTGATCAGCTACCGGCAGGGCGAGGAACACGGGTATTCCGTGCACCGCCTCCGGGACGTCGTCGCGGGGCGGGACGAGCCCCTGCACAGAATCGGGCGAGCCGCGTTCCTGAAGGGCGAGACGTTTCAGGGGTGCGCGCTTCACGGCGATTACATCTACCAGCTCACCGGAAATCCCTACAGCAAAGCCGACGGCCGAAATCCCCGCGATTCGGGCGGAAACACCTACATTTCCGCCATCAATGCCCGGACGGGCGAATCCGCCGGCCGCCGCCATGTTTCCGTCGACCCGTCACTCCGCTATCGGGAACCGGAGGGAATCGCCGTTCGGCTCTCGCCGGAGCCGCTGCTGTGCATGGGCTTCTCGGTCAAGACGAGCGGTCGGCGGAACATCGCCCTGTACGGCTTCGAGCCGCAGCGCTGACCCTTCCGCCGCCACCGAGCGTGATGCCGAAATCACGTTACGACAGGGTTGTACGGGCGCAGGGCACGATTGAGGCATCGTTCCATAACTATTCGGCACGTCCGACGCTGTGGATTCACCTTCCATCCACCTGTGGTTCGCGCGTCAGATACCCCTGCTTATACTTTCCAAACGCTTTACAGCATCTGCACAGGTCGACAGTCACGTCCCCACCGTGGCGAAGTCCTGGCGCGAAGTGACCCGCGTCACGACAACGGCAAGGAGGGGCCGCGAGGCCATGAACAAGCAGCGTCGTCAAGCCCTTCTGGGTGTCCTCATCTCGAGCGCCCTGGTGCTGAGCTTCGTCGGCATGATGGCCGCGGTCGTGATGCCGTCCCTGACGGTGTTCGCCGCCTCGGCCGCCGTCAGCTACGTCGCCGACCTGCTCCTGCACAGCGCCCAGTCGACCACCCTCGACCGGCTCCGTGACTCGCGCTTCGGCCTCACCATCCGCTTCATCATCCGGCAGTTCCTGCTGCTCGGCCTGTGCGGCGCGATGTCCGACATCGACTCCTTCGTCGTCCAGATGACCGCGGTCGGACTGCTGCTGCTGTTCGCCCTGCAGCTGGCGTACGGCGCGGTCCTCAAGCACGTGCGCAAGAAGCGCGCGGAACTGCCGTTCACCACCCGCGGACTCGACATGGAGTCCCTCGGCATCCGCCGCATGCCCCACCCGTTCCTGATGGACAAGCACGTCCGCAAGACGCTGCACCTGGATGTCCCGCTGTTCGCCGGCGCGCTCGGCACGATGGCCACCGACAACTGGCGGTTCGTCACCTACGGCGGCATCCTCTCGGTCTCGGCCGGCTACGTGGCGCTGCTCGTCCTGCTGCCGGGGGCCCGCAACGCGCTGATCCTGCCCTCCACCGACGCCGCCATCGACGAGCTCAACCACGAGCTCGCCCGATACCGCCCCCAGATCGCCCTCTACTTCACCTTCGCCGCGATCTCCCGGGACTTCATGTACCAGGTGAACATGTGGCTGGAGTCGCTGGAGTCGATGGACCTGCGCCCCATCATCGTGCTGCGCGAACGGGCCACCCTGCGCTATCTGGACGCCACCTCCGTACCGGTCATCTGCGTCCCGAAGGCCGAGTACCTGGCCCGGGTCGAGATGCCGGAGCTGCGCGTCTGCCTCTACCCCGGCAACGCGGGCAAGAACGTGCACATGCTGCAGCGCCACGACGTCAAGCACGTCTTCATCGGCCACGGCGACAGCGACAAGGCCGCCAGCAGCAACCGCGTCAGCAAGGTCTTCGACGAGATCTGGGTGGCCGGCCGCGCCGGACGCGACCGCTACGAGCGCATCAAGCACGCCGTCCGCCCCGACCAGATCGTCGAGGTCGGCCGGCCCCAGCTGATGTCCCTGCACCGCTGGACCGGGCAGACGAGCCAGCCGGTGCCCACCGTCATCTACGCCCCCACCTGGGAGGGCTGGACCGACGACGCCTGCTACACCTCGGTCATCCCGGCCGGCGAGAAGCTGATCAAGACGCTGCTCGCCCACGAGCGGCAGCTGAGGATCATCTACAAGCCGCACCCGCTGACCGGCTCCCGGTCCGCCGCGGCCGGCGCCGCGCACCGGCGCATCATCGCCCTCCTGGAGGAGGAGAACGCCCGGCGCTTCGGGCGCAACCCGTCGGACGCCAGGACCGCCGTGCGCAAGCTCGCCCGCATCGACAAGCGCATCGCCGAACTCTCCGAGCGCGGCGTCCGCTCCCCGTACCCGGACCTCACCGAGGCCGAGCGCACGGCACGGATCCGGCGCAGCCGCAACCAGGCCGGGGAGCTGTACTGGAGCGCCGTGCCGGACGAGGCGCACCACGTGGTGCTCGACCGGATCCCGTCGCTCAACGACTGCTTCAACCACTCGGACCTGCTCATCGGCGACATGTCCAGCGTCGTCTCGGACTTCGTCGCGACCCGCAAGCCGTACGCGATCTTCAACCTCGAGGGCCTCCCGGACGACCAGTTCCGCAACGAGCAGCGCACGGCGTACGCGTCGTACCTGCTGGACCTGGACTGCAACGGTCTGGCGGAAGCCCTGGACGCCATGCTCCACCCCGAGCGGGACACCATGGCCGCCTACCGCGAGCAGTTGAAGGAATACCTGCTCGGCCCGGACTACCCGCCGTCCGTCGTCCGGTTCAACGCCGCGGCGAACGACCTGTACCGGCGCGGTGTGCGGGACTTCCCGATCGAGTACCCGGAGCGGGCACAGCTTCTCGCCTAGGGCGCGCCGCCCCGGCCCGCGTCGCACAACGTCAGCCACACCCACCCTTCACCCAGGAGTCCGGAGATCGTGACCAGTCCTGCCACCCGTCGTCGTACTGTCGCCGTCGTCCTCGCCGGCGGCACCGGGCAGCGCGTCGGCCTCGCGATCCCGAAGCAGCTCCTGAAGATCGCGGGGAAGTCGATCCTCGAACACACCCTGTGCGTCTTCGAGAACTCCCCCGAGGTCGACGAGATCATCGTCCTCATGGCCCCGGCCTACGTGGCCGAGGCCGAGAAGATCGTCACGAGGGCGGGCCTCGGCAAGGTCTCCCGGGTCCTGCCCGGCGGCGCGACCCGCAGCGAGACCACCAGTCTCGCCATCGCGCACATATCCGAGGGCCTGGCCGACGGCGAGGACGCCTGCCTGCTGTTCCACGACGCCGTACGGCCGCTGCTGTCCCAGCGTGTGGTCAAGGAGTGCGTGCGGGCCCTGGAGCGCTACCAGGCCGTGGACGTCGCGATCCCGTCCTCCGACACGATCATCGTGACCCGCACCCACGGCGACGACGGCGAGTTCATCACCGAGGTGCCGGACCGCTCCCGGCTGCGCCGCGGCCAGACGCCGCAGGGCTTCCACCTGTCCACCATCCGCCGGGCCTACGAGCTCGCGCTGGCCGATCCGTCCTTCGAGGCCACCGACGACTGCTCGGTCGTCATCAAGTACCTGCCGGACGTGCCGGTCCATGTGGTCATGGGCGACGAGTACAACATGAAGGTCACCCAGCCCGTCGACGTGTTCATCGCCGACAAGCTGTTCCAGCTGGCCTCGTCGACGGCTCCGGCGGCGGTCGGCGAGGAGTCCTACCGAAAGGCGCTGCACGGCCGGACCCTGCTCGTCTTCGGGGGTTCGTACGGCATCGGGGCGGACATCGCCCGGCTCGCCGAGGCCTGCGGTGCGACGGTGTACGCACTCGGCCGGTCCACCACCGGCACGCACGTGGAGAACCCGGCGCACGTCGAGGAAGCGCTCGCGAAGGCGTACGCGGAGACCGGCCGGATCGACTACGTGGTGAACACCGCGGGGGTGCTGCGCACCGGCCGGCTGGCCGACACCGACCCCGACACCATCCGCGAGGCGACCGAGGTCAACTACCTCGCTCCCGTGAACATCGCGCGCCTGTCGTACAAGTACCTCGCGGAGACCCAGGGGCAGCTGCTGCTGTTCACGTCCAGCAGCTACACGCGGGGCCGCTCCGAGTACAGCCTGTACTCCTCCACGAAGGCGGCCGTGGTCAACCTGACCCAGGCGCTCGCCGAGGAGTGGGCGGAGGACGGTGTCCGGGTCAACTGCGTCAACCCCGAGCGGACGGCGACCCCGATGCGGACCAACGCGTTCGGGCAGGAACCCGCGGGCACCCTGCTGTCCTCCGAGACCGTGGCCCGCAGCTCCCTCGACGTGCTGGTGTCCCGCATGACCGGGCACGTGATCGACGTCCGCCAGCAGGACCCCACGAGCGCCTCCTCGTCCCAGTCGGGCTTCGAACGCGCGATCGCCTCGGTGCTCAGCCAGCAGGAAGCCCAGGAGCTCTGAGGACCGTCCGCCGAGCGGGGTGGAACGAGGGAGGGTCATGACCTACACGAACGCACACGAAGGCCACCGGACGAGGATCTTCCTGTCCGGAGGTTCGGGCACGGTCACCCGGCCGGTCACTCATCTGCCGATGATGGGCTGGGGGCAGGCGCTGGACCTGTTCCTCACCGACGAGGTGGAGGTCGTCAACTGCTCCCGGGGCCGTGCGAGCACGAAGAGCTTCCGGGAGCGCGGACGGCTTCAGTGGATCCTCGACACCATGGCCCCCGGCGACTACCTGATCATGGCCTTCGGCCAGATCGACTGGAAGCCGGACCCCGGCATCCACACGGAGCCGTTCGAGGACTTCATCGAGCACCTGCGGGCGTACGTCACCGGTGCCCGTGAGCGTCAGGCGCATCCGATCCTGATGATGCCGTTCGAGCGGCGCCGGATCGACCGGCACGGCAATGTCAGCCGGTTCCTCGGCGACTACCCCGTGGCCATGCGGCAGCTCGCCCAGGAGGAGTTCGTGCCCCTGATCGACGTGTACGGCCAGAGCCTGCAGTGGTGGGAGGAGCTGGGTCCCGAGGAGACCAAGCGGGTCTTCACCTATCTGCGGCCCGGTGAGCCCCTGATGCCGGTCGTGCAGGACGCCGACAACGTGCACCTGCGGGCTGACGGGGCCGTCGAGGTGGCCCGGTTCGTGGCCCGCGCGCTGGTGACCCAGCAGCTCGTCCCCGCCCACTGGGTGAAGGACCTGGACCGGCGGACCTTCTCGTACGAGGAGATGGGGTGGCTCGACGAGGCCACGTTCCAGCACCGCACGAAGTCCCGTGTCACTCCCGCCCGCGATCTGTAAGGCCGGTCCATGAACCACTTGCTGTGCCGCGGCAGGGCCGTCGGCACCGAGGAGAGCTCCCCGGGCGTGGTCCACGCCGCGCTCTACTGCTCCGTTCCCCCCTTCGCCGGCGTCGCCCCCGGCGACACCGTCCAGATGGCGCTCTCCGTCGCCGTCGAGAACGCCCCGTTCGGTTACGCGTACCTGCAGGAGAAGTACTTCGCCGACGCGGCGGAGATCCTGGCGGTCCAGGACGTGGACTACTTCCCGAAGCAGCGCTGGTACCGCGTGCGGGCCGAACCGGGCGTGAACGGTGTCGGGTTCTTCTCGGTCCGGGTGAAGCGGCCCAAGAAGAAGGAGCCCCGGCTGCGCCCCCACATCGCCGTGGCGGTGCCCGGCCGCGACTCCCGCAAGATCGTCCGGACCGCCTCGCTGCGCGACCGCTCCCTCCTCATCCGCACCATGTTCGCCCCCGGCCTGCGGATCGTCGTCGCCCCCGGCACACAGGGTTCGGTCGACGTGCTCGCCGCCGTGCCCCCGGGCAGCACTCCGGTCGCGGTGTCCCAACCGCGCTTCGGCACCGCCCAGCTGGGTCAGGACGGCTGGCTCGGCTACCTGCCCTACCAGGGATTCACCGGCTACGACCGGTTCGAGTACACGGTGGCCACCCCGGACGGCGGCCAGGTCACCGCGCCGGTGAACGTGTTCGTCGGCAGTCTGGAGGGGCGGGCGGGGGTCTTCCCGGAGCAGCAGCTCACCACCGATTTCCAGAACTGGCAGTGGTCGGACTTCACCGGCGAGATGCCGTGGCCCCGGACCACCATCCCCCCGCAGAACGGATAGGCACCGGACCATGACCACTTCCGTACCCGTGCGCCCGGGAGACATCCGGGACGTCACCGTGGTCCTCCACGTCCGGGACCAGGCCCGCACGCTGCCGGCGTGCCTCGACTCGCTCCTCGCCCAGTCGATCGGCACCGATCGCATGGAGGTCATCGCGGTCGACGACGGCTCGACCGACGCCAGCGCCTCCCTGCTGGCCGAGGCGGAGCACCGCTACGCCGGCTGGCTGCGCGCCGGCCAGTTCCGCCGAGGGCTGTCCACGGCCGAGGCCCGCAACTGGGGCATGAGCCAGGCAACCGGCCGGTACCTGCTGTTCCTGACGGGCGCGGACCGGCTCACCCCGAACGCGCTCGAGCTGATGGTCGGCTCGGCCGACGCCCACGAGGCGGACGTGGTACTCGGCAAGCTGGAGAGTTCCGGCAAGCACGCGGTGGCCACGTCGATGTTCCGCAAGACCGAGGGGTCGGTGGACCTCTACGGCTCACGCGTGTACTGGTCGCTGACACCGGACAAGCTGTTCAGGACCAGCATGGTGCGGCGCTGCGGCCTGGAGTTCCCCACCGACATGACGATCGGCGAGGACCAGGCGTTCACCGCGGCCGCCTTCGTCCGTGCCGACAGCATCGCGGTGGTGGCGCACGAGACCTGCGTGGTCAAGGGCCCGTCGCAGACCGGTTCCGTGGCGCTGTCCCAGCGAATCGCCCTGGTGGCGCGGATGATCGCACTGCTCGGCTCGCTCCTGCCGCCCGGGCCTCGGCAGGATCTGCTGATCTCCCGTCACCTGGAGGCGGACCTGGGCAAGGCGACCGGGCCGCTGCTGCTCGCCTCGGACAGCCAGGCGGAACGCGAGCGGACCCTGTGGGCGGCCGCCGAGCTGCTGCGCGGCCAAGTACCGCCGACCGCGCTCGCCCTGCTGCCGCGTCCGCTGGCGGTCCGGCTCGCTCTGATCGCGGGCGGCCACCACGTCGAGGCCGCGCAGATGGCGGCGTACGAGGCGGACAAGACGCGACCGGCGCCGAAGAAGAAGGTCGAGGGCGGCCGGGTATACACCCTGCTGCCGTTCTTCCGCGACCCGGCCGTGGCGCTGCCGGACGCGCTCTTCGACATCACCGACAAGATGACGGTGAACCAGCAGCTGACCGGCATGCGGTGGAGCGGTCCGCTGCTCCTGCTCGACGGGCACGCGTTCTTCGAGCAGCTCAGCACGCGCGAGCGTGCCACGAAGGTGGTGCTGCGACACCGTCTCACCGGGGCGGAGGAGCGGTTCTCCGTCACCGCGCGCCGGGACGAGACCCTGGTGAACTCCAAGGGCAAGACCCGCGCCATGGGCCGGTTCTCCACCCGGATCAACCTGCGGCAGATGTCCGACGGCTGGCCGCTCGGCACCGGTGTCTGGGACGTCTTTCTCGCGGTGAGCTTCGAAGGGGTCACGCAGGAGGTGCGGCTCGGCCAGAAGCGCTCGGAGGAGGTCGATGTCGTCAGCCGGGCTCCGATGGTCTTCGCGCCCTCGGCGACCACGCCGGGGCACGAGCTGGCCGCCACGCCGTTCTACACCCCTGAGGGGCATCTGTCCCTCGAGGTGTCCGAGCGGCTACCGCTGCCCGGCTCCGGCTGACAGCGCATGGGTACCCTCCCGGCTCCACGGCCCGAAGGCGAGACCGTCCTGCGCCGGGTCCTGACGGGCCATCAGCAGGGATCCCGTCCCGTCGAGCGCCGCGACGACAAGGTTCCCGGCACCGTCCACTCCCGGCTGCGGGGCGTGGACGGGCGTGCCGGGGTCGCCCAGGGGCGCCCACCAGGTGCCGTATCCCTCGTTCTCGGTGACGTAGGCGGTGACCTCGACTCCTCCGTGGGCGCCGTTCTGCGCCACGACGGTGCAGTCGTAGCCGCCTATGGCGGCGCGGCCCACGCCGGGCCGCCCCACGCCGCCGGCGCCGCCGAGCGGCAGCACACCGCCGGTGTCGTTCGCGCTCCGGGCGCGCCAGGCGAGGAGCGATCCGTCGCCGGGATAGCGCCAGAGGTAGGTGGTGCGCTTCCGGGCGGTCTCGAGAGCCGTCTGGGTGCCGTCGGCCAGCGCCATGCCGAAACGATCCCTCAGCTCGAAGCGACCACCTCCCGCCCCGACCCAGCGGTCCACCGAACCTGCCTGGCTCACCGCGAGGACCTCCAGCGGACCGCCGGTGGGCATGGACGCCGTGAGCTGCCCAGGGTAGGTCTGCGGAGTGACGGTCTTCCAGCGGCCCCATCGGCCGTCTCCGGTACGGCTGCGCCGCAGGATGCCCCCGTGGCGCAGGGACACCAGGACGTGCACCGAGCCCGACACCTGGTTGACGACGACGACCGGGCCGCTCACGACCTCGTCGTCGGCCTCCGTCCCTGCTGCGGCCGGTCGGCCGAGGTCGTGCCAGTCGATCAGCGGACGGCCCGTCTGGTACTGCGTACTGAAGACGACGTGGTGGGCGCCGGATGCGGCGGAGAGCCGGAGGCCCGCGAAGCAGACGTAGCCTTCGGCGCTGCCGGCGAGGCTCAGCCGGCCGTCCCAGCCCTCGACCTCGATCGTCGCCGGTCCGTCGAAGGTGCCCCGGTCGGTCTCCGTCCAGCGCACGATGCCGGCGCCGGAGGTCGCGTACGCGGTCATCCGGCCGTCGGCGCCGGTGAACAGCCAGCGGCTCGACGGAGCCTGGACCGGCTCCGTGTCCCGGACGGCGGTGTGTCCGGATGGGTGCGAGCCGAGGTCCGCGTTCCGACCTCTGTTCCTGCCACGGATCACGACCACCGTCCGCCTCTCCACCTGCTCATCGCCCCGAAGTTTGTCACACGCTTCACGCGGCGTTCACGGGCCTCGGGCAGCCCGGGGCCCCTCCCTGAGCGATCCGCATACTAGTCACACGATTTCGACGGAAGAGACTCGACCAGCCATGACCTACCAAGACCCGACGGTGAGGAACGAGCCCCGGGGCGACGCGCCCCGCGGCTCCCGACGCAGGAACGCGCCGAAGCGCCGACGCCCGCTGCGCATCGTCCTGCTGACGCTGCTCGTCCTCGTCCTCGCCGCGGGCGGCGGCCTGTACTGGATGTACGCCAGCCTCGACGGCAACATCAAGGCCGCCGTCGACCTCGACAAGGAGCTCGGCGACAACCGCCCGCCGAAGGCGCCGATGTCGGGCCAGAACCTGCTGGTGCTCGGTTCCGACTCGCGGGCCGGGGCCAACGGGGCGCTGGACGGTGCGGCGGTGAGCGGGGCGCGGTCGGACACCGCGCTGGTGGTGCACATACCCGAGGGCCGGTCGAGCGCCGTCGCGGTGAGCATTCCCCGCGACACGCTGGTGACCCGGCCGGAGTGCGACCGCAAGGGCGGCGGGACGGCTCCGTCCGCGCAGCGCGTGATGTTCAACTCGGTGTACGCGCAGTACGGACCGGCCTGCGTGATGAAGACGGTCGAGCAGATGTCCGGCGTGCGGCTCGACCACTACCTGGAGATCGACTTCGCCGGGTTCAAGGACCTGGTCGACGCCATCGGCGGGGTGACCGTCGACATCGAGGAGCCCATCAAGGACAGCAAGTCCGGCCTGGACCTCGC
This sequence comes from Streptomyces sp. NPDC126499, assembly GCF_040302485.1. NCBI lineage: Bacteria > Bacillati > Actinomycetota > Actinomycetes > Kitasatosporales > Streptomycetaceae > Streptomyces > Streptomyces sp. NPDC126499. The sequence goes on from NZ_JBEOUO010000009.1 coordinate 239,482, forward strand.
CACCGGCCCCCAGCGCCTCGACGGCACCCAGTCCCTCGCCTTCGTCCGCACCCGGTACGGGGTCGGCGACGGCAGCGACCTCGGCCGCATCGGCAACCAGCAGAAGTTCCTCACCGCCCTGCTGACCGAGGTCAAGAAGCAGGACCTGCTGGGCAGCCCCGCCAAGACGTACGAGATCGCCGACTCGATGACCAAGGCCCTCACCACCGACTCCGAGCTCGCCTCGCTGACCGCGCTGAGCGACTACGCCCGCAGCCTCGACGGCGTGGACCCGGCCAACATGGAGACGATCATGCTCCCGGTGGCCTACGACAAGCGGGACCCCAACCGGGTCGTCGCCTACGAGCCGAACGCCTCCCGGCTGTGGAAGGCGATCCGCGAGGACCTCACCATCCCGGACGAGGTGCGCAAGTCGCCCGCCACCGGCGGCTGAACCGGGGCATCCTGAGGACATGAGACGTCCCCTGCTCGTCGTCGACGGCGCCAATGTCGTGGGCTCGGTCCCCGACGGCTGGTGGAAGGACCGGCGCGGTGCCGCCGAACGGCTGCGCGACCGGCTCGCGGAACGAGGCGGCCCGGAGGAGGGGCCGTTCACCGGCCCGTACGAGATCGTCCTCGTCGTCGAGGGCCGGGCCCGTGGTGTGGCCTCCGTCCCCGGCGTACGGGTCGAGGAGGCGACGGGCAGCGGGGACGACCTGATCGCGGAGCTGGCCCGCGACGCTGCCGGCCGGCCGTGCCTGGTGGTCACGGCCGACCGGCAGCTGCGGCGCCGGGTCGAGGAGACCGGCGCCGTCTGCGCCGGGCCCCGCAGCCTGCCGTAGGAACGCGGTCGCCTCGTCCTAGGGACGCCCCGTCAGTACTTCGCGTCCGCGCCCATCCGTCCCAGGCGGCTGTGGCTGCGCCCGTACAGGAAGTAGACGACGATGCCGATCGCCATCCAGACGGCGAAGCGGAACCAGGTCTCGCCCGGCAGGTTGAGCATCAGCCAGAGGGAGGCCGCGATGGACAGGATCGGCAGCAGCGGGACCCACGGGGTGCGGAAGGCGCGGTGCAGGTCCGGGCGGGTGCGGCGCAGGATGATCACGCCGGCGGCGACCATCACGAAGGCGAAGAGGGTGCCGATGTTCACCAGGGTCGCCAGCTCGTTGATGCTGGTGAAGCCGGCGACGATCGCGATGACCACGCCGAGCAGGATGGTCGGGCGGTACGGGGTCTTGAACTTCGGGTGCGTCACCGAGAAGAAGCGGGGCAGCAGTCCGTCGCGGCTCATCGCGAAGAAGACGCGCGTCTGGCCGAGCAGCAGGATGAGGCAGACCGTGGTGAGGCCGACGGCGGCGCCGAAGCTGATGACGCCCGCGTAGAAGGGGTGTCCGACGGCCTTGAAGGCGTCGGCGAGCGGCGCGCTGGTGGACAGCTCGGTGTAGTGCTGCATGCCGGTGACGACCAGGGCCACCGCCACGTACAGCACGGTGCAGATGAAGAGCGAGCCGAGGATGCCGCGGGGCATGTCGCGCTGCGGGAGCTTGGTCTCCTCGGCGGCGGTGGCGACCACGTCGAAGCCGATGAAGGCGAAGAAGACGACGGAGGCGGCGGTGAAGATGCCCATGACGCCGAAGTTGGTCGGCTCGTAGCCGAACAGCAGCTGGACCAGGGGCGAGTCCCAGTTGGAGCCGCCGCCCTCGGGGGTGACGGCGTCCGGGATGAACGGCTTGTAGTTGTCGCCGACGACGAAGAACAGGCCCGCGACGATCACGATCATCACCACGGTCACCTTGATCGCGACGACCAGGGCGGTGATCCGGGCGGACAGCTTCATGCCGACGACGAGGATCGCGGTCAGCACCAGGACCAGGACGAACGCGAGGATGTCGAAGGTTCCGCCCGGTGCGTCCGGTCCTTCCATCCAGGCCGGTAGATGCCAGCCGGCGTTGTCCATGAGGGAGCGTACGTAGCCGGACCAGCCGACGGCGACGACGGCGGTGCCGAGGGCGAACTCCAGGACGAGGTCCCAGCCGATGATCCAGGCGGGCAGCTCGCCGATCGAGGCGTACGCGAAGGTGTACGCCGAGCCGGCCACCGGCACGGTCGAGGCGAACTCCGCGTAGCACAGGGCCGCGAGCGCGCAGACGATGCCCGCGGCGACGAAGGCGAGCGCGGTCGCCGGGCCCGCGTTCTCCTTGGCGACCTTGCCGGTGAGGACGAAGATGCCGGTGCCGATGATGACGCCGACGCCGAAGACGGTCAGATCCCACGCGGAGAGGGATTTCTTGAGCGCGTGCTCCGGCTCTTCCGTGTCCCGGATCGACTGTTCGATCGTCTTCGTCCGGAACATCCCGGAATTCGCGCGTGGCTGCTGGTCCGTACTCACCGTCGCACCTCCTGGCACTGGGGCTGCCCGTCCTCAGCCCAGAATGCACGGACAAGGGCCGGTCGGCACCCGTAAGGGTGGTCCGACCGGCCCAATGGTGACGCGGTGTTACGGCCTGGCGGCCGGCGGGACGTCAGTCGCGGGCGGGCTCCACGGCCTCGGCGCTGGTCTCGAAGCGGCCGTCGAGGCGCGAGACGAGGCCGGTGACCTGGCGCGCGATGTCCGGTGCGGTGAGGCCGATCTCGGCCAGGACCTCGGCGCGGGAGGCGTGGTCGAGGAAGCGCGGCGGGATGCCGAAGTCACGCAGCGGCACGTCCACGCCGGCGTCGCGCAGCGCCTGGGCGACGGCGGAGCCGACGCCGCCGACGCGGCTGTTGTCCTCGACGGTGACGACCACCCGGTGGCGGTCGGCGAGCGGGGCGAGGGCCTCGTCGACCGGCTTGACCCAGCGGGGGTCGACGACGGTGGTGGAGATGCCCTGCTTGTCGAGGAGGTCGGCGATCTCCAGGCACATGGGCGCGAGGGCGCCCACGGAGACCAGGAGCACGTCGGGCGTGTCGGTGCCGGCCTCGCGCAGCACGTCCATGCCGCCGACCCGGCCCACGGCCGGGACGGCCGGGCCGACCGCGCCCTTGGAGAAGCGGACGACGGTGGGGGCGTCGGTGACCTCGACGGCCTCGCGCAGCTGGGCGCGGACCTGGTCGGCGTCGCGCGGGGCGGCGAGCCGCAGACCGGGCACGACCTGGAGGATCGACATGTCCCACATGCCGTTGTGGGAGGCGCCGTCGGTGCCGGTGACACCGGCCCGGTCCAGGACGAAGGTGACACCGCACTTGTGCAGGGCCACGTCCATGAGGACCTGGTCGAAGGCGCGGTTGAGGAAGGTCGCGTAGACGGCGAAGACCGGGTGGAGGCCGCCGGTGGCGAGACCGGCGGCGGAGACCGCGCCGTGCTGCTCGGCGATGCCGACGTCGAACACGCGCTCGGGGAAGACCTTGGCGAACTTGTCGAGGCCGACCGGCTGGAGCATGGCGGCGGTGATCGCGACGATGTCCTCGCGCTCCTTGCCGAGCGCGACCATCTCGTCGGCGAAGACGCCGGTCCAGTCGGCGCCGGAGGAGGAGATCGGCAGTCCCGTGTCGGGGTGGATCTTGCCGACGGCGTGGAAGCGGTCGGCCTCGTCGGCGAGGGCGGGCTCGTAGCCGCGGCCCTTCTGCGTGATGCAGTGGACGATGACGGGGCCGCCGAAGCGCTTGGCGCGGGTGAGCGCGGACTCCAGGGCCTCGATGTCGTGGCCGTCGATCGGGCCGACGTACTTCAGGCCGAGGTCCTCGAACATGCCCTGCGGGGCGATGAAGTCCTTCAGGCCCTTCTTGGCGCCGTGCAGCGTCTCGTAGAGCGGCTTCCCGACGACGGGCGTGCGCTCCAGGATGTCCTTGCCGCGGGCGAGGAAGCGCTCGTAGCCGTCGGTGGTGCGCAGGGTCGCCAGGTGGTTGGCGAGGCCGCCGATCGTCGGGGCGTAGGAGCGCTCGTTGTCGTTGACGACGATGACGAGCGGGCGGTCCTTCGCCGCGGCGATGTTGTTGAGCGCCTCCCAGGCCATGCCGCCGGTGAGGGCCCCGTCGCCGATGACGGCGACGACGTGGTCGTCCTTGCGGAGGATCTCGTTGGCCTTGGCCAGGCCGTCGGCCCAGCCGAGGACGGTCGAGGCGTGCGAGTTCTCGATGACGTCGTGCTCGGACTCGGCCTGCGAGGGGTAGCCGGACAGGCCGCCCTTCATCTTGAGGCGGGAGAAGTCCTGACGGCCGGTGAGCAGCTTGTGCACATAGCTCTGGTGGCCGGTGTCCCACAGGACCTTGTCCCTGGGCGAGTCGAAGACGCGGTGCAGGGCGATGGTCAGCTCGACCACGCCGAGGTTGGGACCGAGGTGCCCGCCGGTCTTGGAGACGGCGTCCACGAGGAACGACCTGATCTCTTCGGCCAGCTGGTCCAGCTGTTCCGAGGAGAGCCGGTCCAGATCTCGCGGTCCCCTGATACGGGTCAGCAATGCCACCCGTGCCTCCTTGCGTTTGAACTGGTCGAGCTTGCCGATTTGTCGAGTCTAATGTTCCGTCTTGGATGGTGGGCATCGGGCCGGGGTGGCGGGCCACTCCGATGGCCGACACGTCGTTGGTCCGTCTGCCCCGTCCACTGCTCCGGACGCGCGTCGGCCCGGCGCCGGTTTCCCGGCGCCGGGCGGACGGGGGCGTGATGTGCGTTACGCCCGCTTACGGGAGCGTCATGCGCGGCCCGCGGTCTTCTGCGTACGGCGGGAGACCGAGTCGATCACGACGGCGGCGAGCAGCACCGCACCGGTGATCATGTTCTGGATCGCGTTGGACATGCCGATCATGTTCAGGCCCTGCTGGATCGACTGGATCACGATCATGCCCAGGAGCGCGGACCAGACCTTGCCGCGGCCGCCGAAGAGGCTGGTGCCGCCGATCACCGCGGCGGCGATGACCAGCATCAGCGTGTTGCCGCCGCCGAGGCTCTTGGTGGCGCCGCCGGAGAGGCTCGCGATGAACAGGCCGCCGAAGGCGGCGAGGGTGCCGGAGACCGCGAAGACCGCGATCCTGACCCCGTCGACGTTGATGCCGGCGCGGCGGGCCGCCTCGGCGTTGCCGCCGACCGCGAAGACCTTGCGGCCGAAGAGGGTGCGGCGGGCGACGAAGTCGGCGATCACGAGGACGGCCAGGAAGAGCACCAGGGCGAGCGGCAGGCCGCGGGCGCCGGCGGGCTCGTTCATGACGTACGCCACGGCGAAGACCAGGATCGCGACGACGACGGTGCGCAGCGCGATCTCGGAGACCGGGCGGGCCGGGAGCAGCGCGGCCTTGCGGCGGCTGCTGTCGCGCAGCAGCGAGATGAGGTAGACGGCGACCGCGACGAGCGCGAGGCCGTAGGCGGCGATCTTGTCGGCGAAGAAGTAGTTGGTGAGGTTCTCCACCACGCTGCCGGACGGCGTGTTGATGGAGCCCTCGCCGCCCATCAGCCACTCCTGGAGGCCCATCCAGCCGAGGAAGCCGGCGAGGGTGACCACGAAGGCGGGGACGCCGATCTTGGCGAAGAAGAAGCCGTGCAGCGCGCCGATGACGGTGCCGGTGAGCACCGCGAGCACGATGGCCAGCCACTCGTTCGTCCCGTTGCTCACCTGGAGGCCGGCCCAGACGGCGGCGCCGACGCCGGCGACGGAGCCCATGGAGAGGTCGATCTCGCCGAGGACGAGCACGAAGACGATGCCGACGGCCATGATGCCGAGGCCGGAGGCGTAGACGGCGACGTTGGCGACCGAGCTCGCGGACAGGAAGTTGCCGTTCTGGAGCTGGAAGACGACGGCGATGACGATCAGGCCGAGGATCACGGGCAGGGAGCCGAGCTCGCCGCCGCGGATCTTGCGGGTGAACTCGGTCCAGTAGCCCTTGAGGCCCTCCTCGCGGACGAGCAGGCGGGGGTCGACGGCCGGTACGGGGGCCGCGGACCGCTCGACGGCTTCGCCCTGGGCGGTGCCGTCCTGGGCGTCCTGGGGGGTGCCGTCCTGGGGGGTGGTCTTGGCGAGGTCGCTCACTTGGCGTCCTCCTTCGCGGCCGCGGCCGTACGGGCCTGCCTGCGGGTCACGGCGTTGTCCGTGGCACCGGTGATGGCGGCGATGATCTCTTCGTGGGTGGTCTCGGCGACCTTGAAGTCGCCGTTGTTGCGGCCGAGGCGCAGCACCGCGACGCGGTCGGCGACGGCGCGGACGTCGGCCATGTTGTGGCTGATGAGGATGACGCCGTGGCCGCGCTCGCGCAGCCGCTCCACGAGGTCGAGCACCTGTGCGGTCTGCTCGACGCCGAGGGCGGCGGTGGGCTCGTCCAGGATGACGATCTTCGGGTCGCCGATCAGGGCGCGGGCGATGGCCACGACCTGGCGCTGGCCGCCGGAGAGGGCGGCGACGGGGATGCGGACGGACGGGATCCGGATGGACAGGGTGTCCAGCAGCTCCCGGGCGCGCTTCTCCATGGCGATCTCGTCCAGGACGGTGCCGGAGCTGAGCTCGCTGCCGAGGAAGAGGTTGGCGACGACGTCGAGGTTGTCGCAGAGCGCCAGGTCCTGGTAGACGGTCGCGACCCCGAGGTTCTGGGAGTCGTGGGGCTTGGTGATCTGGACGGGACGGCCGTCCCATTCGATGGTGCCCTCGTCGATCGGGTGGACGCCCGAGATCGTCTTGACGAGGGTCGACTTGCCGGCGCCGTTGTCGCCCACCAGGGCGACGACCTCTCCGGCGTGGATCTCCAGATCGACATCGGTGAGCACCTGGACGGCGCCGAACCGCTTGGAGACCCCGCGCAACGCCAGCACGGGCGTAGCGGACACGTGAATCATCTCCTTCGCCGCCTGACCGGCGGGGATGTGGTGCGAGAAGTACTGCGAGGTACGGGGAGGGGAGTCCGGCGCCCCGCCCCCGCTCGCGGGGCGTGGACGGGGCGGGGTACGCCGGACCGGTCCGTGGAGCGGGGCGGGCTACTTGATGCCCGCCGCCTCGCAGGCCGCCTTGTACTCGGCGGTGCAGATGTCGGCCGCCTTGTAGACGTTGTCGGCGATGATCGTGGAGGCGATGTTCTCCTTGGTCACGATCTGCGCGTCGTAGAGCTTGGCCGGGATGTCCTTGAACTCGCCGGTCAGGCTGGTGACCTTGGTGCTGACCAGGTCGTCGATCTTCTCGCCCTTGAGGAGGCGCACCGCGATCTCGGCGGTGGTCTCGGCCTCCGGCTTGATCTGCTTGTAGATGGTGAAGGCCTGGTCGCCCTTCAGGATGCGCTGCAGGCCCGCGAGTTCGGCGTCCTGGCCGCCGACGGGGACCTTGACGCCCTGCTTGTTGAGGGCGGTGATGATGCCGCCGGCCATGCCGTCGTTGGCGGAGTAGACGCCCTGGAAGCCGTCCTTGCCCAGGGAGTCGATGGCGGCGCCCATCTTCTTGTTGGCCTCGTCGGGGGACCAGTCCGGGATGTCCTGCTCGTAGACGACCTTCTTGACGCCGGTGTCGAGGACGCTGTGGGCGCCCTTCTTGAACAGCGGGGCGTTGGGGTCGGTCGGCGAGCCGTTGATCATGACAACGTTGGCGTCCTTGGCCTTGGCGCCGAGCGCCTTCACCAGGGCCTCGCCCTGGAGGCGGCCGATCTTCTCGTTGTCGTAGGAGACGTAGGCGGAGATCGGGCCCTCGGCCAGCCGGTCGTACGCGACGACCTTGACGCCCTTCTTCTCGGCCTGCTGCACCCAGGACTTGGTGGCCTTGTAGTCGACCGAGTCCAGGATGATCACCTTGACGCCCTGCGTGACGAGCGCGTCGAACTGCTTCTTCTGCGTCTCGGTGTCCTGCGCGGCGTTGTTGTACTTGACCTCGCAGTCCGAGCAGAGGGCCTTGATCTTCGCCTCGATGATGGGGCGGTCGAAGGTCTCGTAGCGGGTCGTCTTGTTCTCCGGCAGCAGCAGGCCGATGGTCTTGCCGTCACCACCCGCATCGCCGGAGCCGTTGTCGCCGGCCTTGCCACAGGCGGCGAGGGAGAGGGCCATGGAAACCGCGGCCGTGCCTATGACGACGCGACGCGTCACTGCGTTCATGTGGGGTTGCCTCCCTGACGAGGCCGCGACGTTGCGGCCGAGGTGGCTGGAAGTCAACTCGGCCGCAGGGTCGACGTCAAGGAGTAAATCCTTAACGAGATGACAACGGTGCCATCCGTTATCTAAGTGAAGGCAGGAGTCCTCGTCCCGGCGGTGCTCGCGAGGGCATTGCCGGACCCGTGCAACAGGGAGGAATCCCCCATCTCGCTGAGGACGAGGGCGAGGGCGCCCAGGACCTCCGCACGGCCGCCCAGGGCCCCGGGGGCCAGGGACAGCTGCCGGGCGGCGCTGGGGATGGCGTACCGCGACACGGAGTCCCTGATGGGGGCCAGGACCAGCTCCCCCGCCTCGGCGAGGTCGCCGCCGAGGACCACCCGGCTCGGGTTCAGAAGGTTGCAGAGGTTGGCGACGCCGCTGCCGATGTGGCGGCCCACGTCGGCGACCACCCGGCGGCAGCCCGGGTCGCCCTCCCGGGCCAGCTGGACGACCCGCTCCATGGTCAGGTCCGGGCCGTGGCTGGACTGGAGCAGCGGGAGCACGTAGCGGGCGGCGGTGAAGGTCTCCAGGCAGCCCCGGTTGCCGCAGCGGCAGACCGGTCCGGACTCGTCGAGCGTGATGTGGCCGATCTCGCCGGCCGTACCGCCCGGGCCCCGGTAGACCCGGCCGTCGATCACGAGGCCGGCGCCGACACCGCTGGCGACCTTGATGTACGCGAGGTCCTTCACGCCCCGGCCGCTGCCCCAGACCAGCTCGCCGAGGGCCCCGAGGTTGGCGTCGTTGTCGACGTGCACGGGGACGCCGAGCCGGCCCGAGAGCTCGTCGGCGGGGTTGATCCCGCTCCAGCCCGGCAGGATCGACGTGGAGCCCAGGGTGCCCGAGGAGACGTCGATCGGGCCCGGCACGCCGAGGCCGACCCCGACCACCTTGTCCCGGCCGATGCCGGTGGCCGCGATCAGACGGCTGACCAGCTGTTCCGCCCGGTCGAAGCCCTCGGCGGCCGAGGCGTCCACGTCCAGCGGCTCGGCCTCCTCGGCGAGCACCTGGTGGGCCAGGTTGCCCACCGCGACCCGCAGGTGCGTATGGCCGAAGTCGACGCCGATCACGATGCCGGCGTCCCCGCTGAGCGAGACGCTGCGGGCCCGGCGGCCCCCCGCCGAGGTCGGCGTGACCTCGACGGTGCCGCCGTCCTTCAGCTCCCGCACGATGTTGGAGACCGTGGCGGCGGACAGGCCCGTCGCACGGGCGATCTCCGCCTGGGTGAGCGATCCGGCCATCCGTACCGCCCGGACGACCCGCTCCAGATTGGCCCGGTGCAGCGAGGACTGCGACCCCGGAGTCTCCATTGACTCTCTCCACCCTACGACGTGTACAAGTTATGAACTCCAAGCTCCTTCGTGGGGCTTGTCGTCGTCAAGTCCTCGACGGTAGTGGAATCCGGAACGAAAAGGTCCGGCCCCGGGAGCGTGGCGCTCCCGGGGCCGGACAGTGCGGCGCCCTCGTTACTTCAGCGTGGCCGAAGTGAGACCTGCCTGGACCTGCCGCTGGAAGGACAGGTAGACCACCAGCATCGGGATCATGGCGATGGTCACGCCGGCGAAGAGCACCGGCAGGTCCGTCGCGTACCCCTGCTGCTGTTCGAGCTGGATCAGGCCCTGGGTCAGCACGTACCGCTCGGGGTCGTCGCCGCTCTGCGGCTGCATGAGCACGGTCGGCAGGATGAACTGGTTCCACTGCCCCAGCGTGTTGAAGATGCCGACGCTGAGCAGGCCCGGCTTGGCCATCGGCAGCATCACCTGGAAGAAGGCCCGGGTGTGCGAGGCGCCGTCCAGGATCGCGGCCTCGAAGACCGCCGTCGGCAGCGTCCTGAAGAAGGAGTGCATGAAGAAGACGGTGAACGGCATCGAGTAGGCGACGTACACCAGGATCAGGCCCTGGTAGGTGTTGAGCATCCCGAGCATCTTCACCATGAAGAAGAGCGGGACGAGGGCGAGGAAGACCGGGAACATCGCGCCGGCGACGAAGAAGTAGTAAAGGAGCCGGTTGCCCCAGAACTCGTAGCGCGCGAGCACGTACGCGGCCATGGAGCCGAAGAGCATGGTCAGCGGCACCGAGAACACCAGGACGATCACGGTGTTCACGAAGTAGTCGCCGATGCCCTTCTCCCAGGCGCGGGCGAAGACGTCGAGGGACCAGTTCGACGGCCAGCCGAAGGCCGACCCGGCGATCTGGGAGTCGGTCTTGAAGGCGCTGAGCACCAGCCACAGCAGCGGCAGCACGATCAGCAGGGCCCACACGGCGAGGAAGCCGTGCGAGAAGACGTTCAGGACCATGCCCTCGCGAGCCGGACCGGGGGCCGGGGTGCGGCCCTTGCGGACCGCCCGCTGCCTGGGCACGGAGCCCTCGCCGGCGGCGGCCGGGCTCGCGTCGGACTTCTGGATGGGTGCAGTCATCGTTACGTTCTCCCGCTCAGAACTCGAGGCGCTCGCGGCGGGTGGCGCGCAGCGTGACCACGGACACGATCAGGGTGAGGAGCAGCATGACCACGCCCATGGCGCAGGCGTAGCCGCTCCTGCCGAAGTAGAGGAAGTTGCGCATCATGACCGTCGACATGACCTCGCTGTGGTGGTCGGGGCCACCGCCGTAGTCGCCGGAGGTCATGGTGGACACCAGGACGAACATGTCCATGGCCACGATGCCGAGGTACACCCAGGCGGTCTGTACGGAGTCCCACAGCAGCGGCAGGGTGATGCGGAAGAAGGACTGGGCGCGGCCGGCGCCGTCGATCAGCGCGGCCTCGTAGATGTCCCGGGGGACGGACTGCATGGCAGCGGAGAAGAGCACCAGGTAGAAGCCGACGCCGTGCCAGACGACGACCGCCATGAGGGCCCACAGGACGAAGTCGGGCTCGTTGAGCCACTCGATGGGCCTCTCGGCCTCGATGAGGCCGAGCTTCAGCAGGAGGCCGTTGAGCATGCCGCCGGTGTCGCTGCGGTACACGGCGCCGAAGAGGACGGCGAGGATCGCGAGGGAGAGCACCTGCGGGAAGAAGTAGACGACCTTGTAGAACTTGGAGCCGGCGACGCCGGAGACACCGCCGGCCCGGCCGCCGCCGCCCGCGTTCACCATGAAGGCGAGGAAGAGGGCGAGCAGAATGGTGATCACCGGGATGAACACCAGGAACAGGATGTTGTGCCAGACCGCTCCGAGGAAGACGTCGTCCTCCAGGAGCGCGACGTAATTGTCGAGACCGACGAAGGAGAAGGTCTGCGACTGTCCCTTCCAGTCGGTCAGCGAGTAGCCGAACGTCTGGATGTACGGCCAGACGACGAAGACCAGATAGAGGGCCACGGGTATGAAGAGGAATCCCGTGACGAACGTGTACTGCCCTTTGCGCATGGCGTTCCTGTCCCTGATGTTCCCGGCGGCGGTGTTCCCGGCGTGAGGCGCGGGATCGGTCCGCGAATCAGTCGCGGCGGTTCTTCTTGGACGCCGGGTCCTTGGCGGCCTTGTCGACGGCGGCCTGGGCCCGCTTCAGCCATTCCGCGGGCTGGATGCGCTTGGCCATCAGCTCGTTGGAGGCGTTCTGGAGCTCGGTGTCCATCTCGCTGTACCACTCGGTGTACAGATAGCGGAACGTGTTCGGGCCGGCCTTCTTGGACGCCTCGACGGTGGACTGGGTGCCGGGGCGCAGCTTCACGCTCGGGTCCACGCCGTCGGCGAGGATGGTGAGGGAGTTGGCCTCCTTGGCGAAGAGCGTCGACCACTCCTTGGAGAGCATCATCCGCATGAACTCCTTGGCCTCGGCGAGGTTCTTGGCCTTGGAGGGGATGATGAAGGGCTCGCCGGAGCCGGCGCGGATCGCCTCGTACGGCATCTTGCTGCCGGGCAGCAGCGGCATCGGCATGAACCTCATGTCGAAGTCGGCCGGGGTCTGCTTGATCTGCTCGTTCTCCAGCCAGGAGCCGCAGGTGATGAAGGCGGCCTTGTACTGGTTCCAGCGGGTCTGGGACTCGGTGTGCTCCAGGCCGTTGGTGCCGGGCATGAGGTAGCCCTTCTCGACCACCTCGTAGATCGCCTCGACGGCCTGCTTGGCGGCGTCGGAGCCGACGAAGGCCTTGGGGTCGAGGTTGTCGATCGCCTTCATGGCCTCCAGACCGCCGGTCTTGGCGATCAGGTCCATGATGGCGACGTTGATGTAGTACGGGTACTTGCCCTGGTGGGCGAGGCCGCCGATGCCCTGGGCGGTGGCCTCCTTGCAGATGGCGAGGAACTCGTCCCAGGTCTTCGGCTCCGTCCAGCCCTTCTCCTTGAAGAGCTTGCCGGAGTACCACAGGCCCCACACCGTGTAGATGTAGTTGAGGGCGACGACCTTGCCCTCCTGCAGGCCCGGGTCGAGGGTGCCGGGGATGAGGGTGTCGCGGACCTTCTTGTTCGGGTCGTCGACGGACGGCGCGTCGAGGACCTCGGCGAGGTCGAGCAGCTGGCCGTTCTTGTAGAGAACGTCGATCTTGATCTTCTGGGCGCCGGAGTTGTCGACGATGTCCGGCGGGTTGCCGGCGTTGAAGCGCGGCTGGAGCTTTCCGGTGATCTCCTGGGTGCCGGTGTGGGTGGCGGTGACGCCCCACTTCTTGTTGAAGCTGGCTTCCCACGCCTTGGCGTACTCGTCGCCGTATCCGCCCTTGAAGACGACGACGTCGATCTTGCCGCCCTTGGCCACGCCGAACGGATTGTCCTTGGTCTTCTCGCCCTTGGGCTTGCTGTTGTCCGTGCTGTCGCCTCCGCTGGAGGCGCACGCGGACAGGAAACTCATGGTGGGCACCGAGATCAGACCGAGTGCGGCGGAACGCTTGATCAGATCGCGACGGCCGAGACCGTCGTTCTTCGGGGCGGAGGTGGATCCCATGCTCAAGTCCTCGCCTTCATTCAGGACTCAGGCGGTGTACCGGTCACCCGTTCTTCACTCGCCTCAGGCGAAGGGCCCCGCCACCGCGGTCAATTGCTGGGTCGTGCAGGCGTCGGGCCGTCGTGTGGAGTGATACGACGGGTCGGACGCCGACAGGTATAGTCCACTTCCCTTCGCCGGAGCAAGATCGAAACCAGCTTTCCCGGGCAGTCTTCTCCGAGTTGAGACCTGCGGGATATCCGAGCCGTTTCTGCCCCGTTTCCTCCCTCGATTTCTCGTCAACACCCTTGACAGCGGCAGGTCATTGCCTTCTTCTGGTTTCTCGCGCCATCGGATTGACAACGTTGTCTACAACGAGCGGCAGGAGCGACGACACGGCATGCGGTCCTCTTTCAGAGTGGTCTCGCTGGCGGCCTCGGCGGCCTTGATCCTGAGCCTCACCCCCTCGGTGGCTCAGGCGCTTCCGGGTCAACCGGACACTTCCGGACGGGAGTTCACCACCTCCTTCGAACCGGACGAAACACAGCCGACCTGGCGGAACACCATCGACACCGGCCCCGACGGAGAGAAGCGGGCCTCCGGTGTCGACGGCGGTTACGTCACCGGCATTCCCGGCAATGTCACCGACCGGGTCGTCGCCGTGCGCGCGAGCGCCGAGCACGCGGGCGCCGGAGAGGTGAAGGAGAACCTGGTCGACCTCCAGGCGGGCACCAAGTGGCTCGCCTTCGAGCCCACCGCCTGGCTGGAGTTCGACCTCGACGCCCCGGTAAGACTGGCGACCTACGCGCTGACCTCGGCCAACGACGCCGCCGAGCGCGACCCGCGCGACTGGACCCTCAAGGGCTCGGCCGACGGCAAGCAGTGGACGGTCCTCGACACGCGCGCGGGCGAGACCTTCGCCAAGCGGTTCGAGACGAGGAGCTACGACATCCCGGGCGCGGCGGGCGGTGGCGCGACCGCCTACGCCCACTACCGCCTGGAGATCACGAAGAACGCCGGCGCGGGCCTGACCCAGCTCGCCGACGTTCAGTTCTCGAACGGGGACACCTCCCAGCCCGTCCCCGAGGAGATGCGCAGCCACGTCGACCGGGGCCCCAGCGGCTCCCCCACCGCCAAGGCCGGTGCGGGTTTCACGGGTAAGCGGGCGCTGCGCTACGCCGGCACCCACAAGGGCGAGGGCCGGGCGTACTCGTACAACAAGGTCTTCGACGTCGACACCCGGATCGTGCGGAACACCGAGCTGTCCTACGCGATCTTCCCCTCGATGCCGGCCTCCGAGACGGACCTGAACTACCCGGCGACGAACGTCTCCGTCGACCTGGCCTTCACCGACGGCACCTATCTCAGCGACCTCGGCGCCGTCGACAGCCACGGCGGGCGGCTCAGCCCCCAGGGCCAGGGCGCCGCCAAGCGCCTCTACGTCAACCAGTGGAACCGGGTCACCGCCCGGATCGGCGAGGTGGCGAACGGCAGGACCGTGGACCGGATCCTCGTGGCGTACGACTCCCCCAAGGGTCCGGCGAAGTTCCAGGGCTGGATCGACGATCTCACGATCGCCCCCGAGGCGCCGCGGCAGCCCTACGAGCGGCTCTCCGACTACGCCTCCACGATCCGCGGCACCAACTCCTCCGGTTCCTTCTCGCGCGGCAACACCTTCCCCGCCACCGCCGTCCCGCACGGCTTCAACTTCTGGACGCCGGTGACCAACGCGGCGACACAGAGCTGGATCTACGAGTACGCGCGCGGCAACAACGCCGACAACCTGCCCACCCTGCAGGCGCTGTCGGCGAGCCACCAGCCGAGCCCCTGGATGGGCGACCGGCAGACCTTCCAGGTGATGCCCTCGGCCGCCGCCGGCACCCCGCCGGCCGACCGGGCGGCCCGCGCCCTGCCGTTCCGCCACGAGAACGAGACGGCGAAGCCGCACCACTACGGCGTCACCTTCGAGAACGGCCTCAAGGCCGAGATCGCGCCCGCCGACCACGCGGCCGCGATGCGCTTCACCTATCCCGGGGACGACGCGAGCGTCGTCTTCGACAACGTCAACGACCAGGGCGGCCTCACCCTCGACCCTCAGACCCGTTCCTTCACGGCCTACTCCGACGTGAAGAGCGGGCTGTCCACCGGCGCCGGGCGGATGTTCGTGTACGGCGTCTTCGACGCGCCGGTCACCGCGTCCGGGAAGCCGACGGCCCAGGGCGTGAAGGGACACTTCCGCTTCGACGCGGGCGCGGACCGCACGGTGAACCTGCGGATCGCGACCTCGCTGATCTCCGTCGAGCAGGCGAAGGCCAACCTCGCCGACGAGATCCCCGAGGGGACGGGCTTCGACACCGTGCGGGAGCGGGCGCAGGACGCCTGGGACGAGGTGCTCGGCCGGGTGACGGTCGAGGGCGCGACCCACGACCAGCTCGTCACCCTCTACTCCAGCCTGTACCGGCTCTACCTCTACCCCAACTCCGGCTTCGAGAAGGTCGGCTCGACCTACAAGTACGCCAGTCCCTTCTCCGCCCCGGCCGGGCCGGACACCCCGACCCGTACCGGCGCGAGGATCGTCGAGGGCAGGGCGTACGTCAACAACGGCTTCTGGGACACCTACCGGACCACCTGGCCGGCCTACTCCTTCCTCACCCCGAAGAAGGCGGGCGAGCTGGTCGACGGCTTCGTGCAGCAGTACAAGGACGGCGGCTGGATCTCCCGCTGGTCCTCCCCCGGCTACGCGGACCTGATGACCGGCACCTCCTCGGACGTGGCCTTCGCCGACGCGTACGTCAAGGGCGTCGACTTCGACGCGGAGGCGGCGTACGAGGCGGCACTGAAGAACGCCACCGTCGTCGCGCCGCACCGGGGCGTGGGCCGCAAGGGCATGGACACCTCGCCCTTCACCGGTTACGCCTCGACCGCGACCCACGAGGGCCTGTCCTGGTCGCTCGAGGGCTACCTCAACGACTACGGCATCGCGAGGATGGGGCAGGCGCTCCACGAGAAGACCGGGAAGAAGCGGTACGCGGAGGAGTCGGCGTACTTCCTGGAGCGGGCCCGGAACTACGTCCTGCTCTTCGACGCGAAGGCGGGCGCGGGCTCCGGCTCCGGTGCGAGCGCGGGCTTCTTCCAGGGCCGGGACCCCAAGGGTGCCTGGCGGGTGCCCTCGGAGTCGTACGACCCGCGGATCTGGGGCCACGACTACACGGAGACCAACGGCTGGGGTTACGCCTTCACCGCCCCGCAGGACTCCCGAGGTCTGGCCAACCTGTACGGCGGGCGCGCGGGCCTCGCGCAGAAGCTGGACGCGTACTTCTCGACGCCGGAGACGGCGAGCCCCGACGTCGCCGGCTCGTACGGCAGCGTCATCCACGAGATGACGGAGGCGCGGGACGTGCGGATGGGCATGTACGGGCACTCCAACCAGGTCGCCCACCACGTGCCGTACATGTACGACGCGGCCGGGCAGCCGTGGAAGACGGCCGAGAAGGTGCGTGAGGTGCTGTCGCGGCTCTACACCGGAAGCGAGATCGGGCAGGGCTACCACGGCGACGAGGACAACGGCGAGCAGTCGGCCTGGTTCCTCTTCTCGGCGCTCGGCTTCTATCCGCTGGTGATGGGCAGCGGGGAGTACGCGATCGGCTCGCCGCTCTTCACCAAGGCGACCGTACGGATGGACAACGGCCGCACCCTGGTCGTGGAGGCCCCGCGCAACAGCGCCCGCAACATCTACGTGCAGGGCGTGAAGCTGAACGGGAAGCGCTGGAACTCGACGGCGCTGCCGCACGAGCTGCTCGCGAAGGGCGGCACGCTGAAGTTCGACATGGGGCCGGAGCCGTCGGCCTGGGGCACGGGCGCCGAGGCGGCGCCGGTCTCGATCACCCGGGACGACGAGGTGCCGGCGCCTCGGGCGGACCTGGTGCGGGGCGCGGGTCCGCTGTTCGACGACACGTCGGCGACGGCGGGTCCGGTGGCGGGCGCGCTGGAGCTGCCGACGGCGAAGCCGGGCCGGGCGGTGCAGTACACGCTGACGTCCTCGGCGGACCGGGCGAAGGCGCCGTCCGGCTGGGTGCTCCAGGGCTCGGCGGACGGGCTGACGTGGACGGATCTGGACCGGCGAGAGGGCGAGGGCTTCGCCTGGGACCGGCAGACCCGGGTGTTCTCGGTGGCGAAGCCGGGGACGTACGCGCGGTACCGGCTGGTGCCGTCGGGTGCGGGCGGTGTGGCCGCGGAGCTGGCGGAGGTGGAGCTGCTCGGCTGAGGTTCCGCGGACATGAGTAAGGGCCCGTCTCCATGGAGACGGGCCCTTACTTACTGCCTACTGCCTACTGCTGATCCTCAGCCGCGGATCAGGTTGCGCAGCACGTACTGCATGATGCCGCCGTTGCGGTAGTAGTCCGCCTCGCCGGGGGTGTCGATGCGGACGACCGCGTCGAACTCGACACCGGTGTCGGTGGTGACCTTCACCGTGCTCGGGGTCCGGCCCTCGTTGAGCTCGGTGATGCCGGTGATGGAGAAGGTCTCCTCGCCGGTCAGGCCCAGCGAGTCGGCCGACTGGCCGGCCGGGAACTGCAGCGGCAGGACGCCCATGCCGATGAGGTTCGAGCGGTGGATGCGCTCGTACGACTCGGTGATGACGGCCTTGACGCCGAGGAGCGCGGTGCCCTTGGCCGCCCAGTCGCGGGACGAGCCGGAGCCGTACTCCTTGCCGCCCAGGATGACCAGCGGGGTGCCGGCGGCCTGGTAGTTCTGCGAGGCGTCGTAGATGAAGGAGACCGGGCCGCCCTCCTGCGTGAAGTCGCGGGTGTAGCCGCCCTCGGTGCCCGGCGCGATCTGGTTGCGCAGGCGGATGTTGGCGAAGGTGCCGCGGATCATGACCTCGTGGTTGCCCCGGCGCGAGCCGTAGGAGTTGAAGTCACGACGCTCCACACCGTGCTCGGTGAGGTACTTGCCGGCGGGGGTGTCGGCCTTGATGGCACCGGCCGGGGAGATGTGGTCGGTGGTGACCGAGTCGCCGAGCTTCGCGAGCACGCGGGCGCCCGTGATGTCGGTGACCGGGGTGGTCTCCATCGTCATGCCCTCGAAGTACGGGGGCTTGCGGACGTAGGTGGACTCGGGGTCCCACTCGAAGGTGTTGCCGGTCGGGATCGGCAGCGCCTGCCACTGGGCGTCGCCCGCGAAGACGTCGCTGTAGGACTTGGAGAACATGTCCTCGCCGATGGCGTTGGCGACGACGTCGTTGACCTCGGCCTCCGACGGCCAGATGTCCTTGAGGTACACCGGGTTGCCCTCGGTGTCGGTGCCCAGCGCGTCCTTGGTGATGTCCACCTTCATGGAGCCCGCGATGGCGTACGCGACGACCAGCGGCGGGGAGGCCAGGTAGTTCATCTTGACGTCGGGGTTGATGCGGCCCTCGAAGTTCCGGTTGCCGGAGAGGACCGAGGTGACGGCGAGGTCGTGGTCGTTGACCGCCTTGGAGACCTCCTCCGGCAGCGGGCCGGAGTTGCCGATGCAGGTGGTGCAGCCGTAGCCGACGAGGTTGAAGCCGACCTTGTCGAGGTACGGGGTCAGGCCCGCCTTGTCGAAGTAGTCGGTGACGACCTTCGAGCCCGGGGCGAGGGTGGTCTTGACCCACGGCTTGCGGGTCAGGCCCTTCTCCACGGCCTTCTTCGCGACGAGCGCGGCGGCGACCATGACGTACGGGTTCGAGGTGTTGGTGCAGGAGGTGATCGCGGCGACGGTGACGGCGCCGTGGTCGAGCTCGTAGGTGGTGCCGTCGGGGGCGGTCACCTGGACCGGGTTCGACGGGACGCCGTTGCTGACCGCCGGGGCGTCGGAGGCCGGGAAGGACTCCTGGCCGGCCTCGTCGACCATGTCGACGTAGTTGCGGACGTCCTGCTTGAACTGCTCGGCGGCGTTGGCGAGGACGATGCGGTCCTGCGGGCGCTTCGGGCCGGCGATCGAGGGGACGACGGTGGAGAGGTCGAGCTCCAGCTTCTCGGAGAAGTCGGGCTCGGCGGCCGGGTCGAGCCAGAGGCCCTGCTCCTTGGCGTACGCCTCGACGAGCGCGACCTGCTGCTCGGAGCGGCCGGTCAGCTTGAGGTAGTTCAGGGTCTCGCCGTCGATCGGGAAGATCGCGGCGGTGGAGCCGAACTCCGGCGACATGTTGCCGATGGTGGCGCGGTTGGCGAGGGAGGTGGCGGCGACGCCCTCACCGTAGAACTCGACGAACTTGCCGACGACGCCGTGCTTGCGCAGCATCTCGGTGATCGTGAGGACCAGGTCGGTGGCGGTGGTGCCGGTGGGCAGCTCGCCGGTCAGCTTGAAGCCGACGACGCGCGGGATCAGCATGGAGACCGGCTGGCCGAGCATCGCGGCCTCGGCCTCGATGCCGCCGACGCCCCAGCCGAGCACGCCGAGGCCGTTGACCATGGTGGTGTGCGAGTCGGTGCCGACGAGGGTGTCGGGGTACGCCTGGCCACCCCGGACCATGACCGTGCGGGCCAGGTGCTCGATGTTGACCTGGTGGACGATGCCGGTGCCGGGCGGGACGACCTTGAACTCGTCGAAGGCGGTCTGGCCCCAGCGCAGGAACTGGTAGCGCTCCTTGTTGCGGCCGTACTCCAGCTCGACGTTCTGGCCGAAGGCGTCCGGGGTGCCGAACTTGTCGGCGATGACGGAGTGGTCGATGACCAGCTCGGCCGGGGCGAGCGGGTTGATCTTCGCCGGGTCGCCGCCGAGCTCCTTGACGGCCTCGCGCATGGTGGCGAGGTCGACGACGCAGGGCACGCCGGTGAAGTCCTGCATGATCACGCGCGCGGGCGTGAACTGGATCTCCTGGCTGGGCTGGGCCTGGGAGTCCCAGTTGCCGAGGGCCCGGATGTGGTCGGCGGTGATGTTCGCGCCGTCCTCGGTGCGGAGCAGGTTCTCCAGCAGAACCTTAAGGCTGTAGGGGAGCCGGGCCGAGCCCTCCACCTTGTCCAGGCGGAAGATCTCGTACGACTCGTCGCCCACGCGCAGCGTGCTGCGGGCGTCGAAGCTGTTCGCCGACACGACAGTCTCCTTCATATATGTGCGCGTTCCACCACATCCTGCCGCCACGTACACGTCGTCGATCCGCTAAGGTAAGGCTAAGTTAGGTAACCCTTACCGGGTGGCGGCAGCGGTGCGCCTCGGCAGATATCTCGATGTCGAGATAACTCTAGTACATCACCGGCGGTCGGTCATGCCCGGCAGGCCCCGAGAAACGCCGTCAGGGTCGCGACGAAGCCGGCGGGGTCGTCCAGCCAGGGATAGTGGCCCGCTTCCGGCCGCACATGGAATGTGGCGTCCGCCACGAAGTCCGCGCACGCCGCCACCGCTCGCGGCGGGCTGTTCAGGTCGTACGCCCCGGCGAGCAGCAGCACCGGGGCGGTGAGCCCGGTGAGCGCCGCGCGGGTGGCGTCCGGGGTGAAGGCGCCGTCGGCACCGAAGCGGGCGAGGGCCTCGGGAGGACCGAGGCGCCCCGCGGCGTGGTGGCGCCGGGCGGCCTCGTCCCAGCGGCCGTAACGGAAGGGGGCGACGGCCTCCCAGTCGTTTCCGGTACCCGCGTTGATCGCCTCCAGGGCGGCGAAGGCGGCGGCGAACCACGGCTCGCCCGCACGGAGCCGGGCGAGGCCCAGGCGCTCCTCGGCGGTGATCTCGATCCCGAGGGCGCGCATGCCGGGGGTGACGAGGGCGAGCCGGGACACCCGGTGCGGGTGGCGGGCCGCGTACTGGACGGCGACGTTCGCTCCGGCGGAGTGCCCGAGCAGGTCGATCTGCTCCAGGCCGAGGTGGACGCGGAGGGCCTCGACATCGTCGACGAGCCGGTCGCAGCGGTACGAGGCGGGGTCGGCGGGCACGGCGGAGCGGCCGGTGCCGCGCAGGTCGGGGATCAGGAGCGTGCGGTGGGCGGACAGGCCGCCGAGGTCGCCGAGGTACGCGGAGTCGGCGGGGCCGCCGGGGACACAGAGGAGCGGGGCGCCGGAGCCGGTGGTACGGAGGGCGAGGCGGGTGCCGTCGGGTGCGGACAAGGTGCCGGAGACGGAGTTCATAACCAGGTTGTACAACCAGGTTATGACCTCTGTCGAGCCCTGCCGACGGCGGGGTATAACGGGGTGGTGACAGCCGAGGGTGAGTGGACCGAGGAACAGGTCGGGCGGATGTTCGCGGAGATGAACGAGATCATCGACGCGGGCGAGGAGATGCGCCGTCTGCGCGCCGAGATGATCCGGCTGTTCGTCGGCGCCGGCTGGACCCAGGAGCGGCTCGCCCGGCTCGCCGGGATGAGCCAGCCGGCCGTCTCCAAGCAGGCGGCCAGGGCGAGGACGGAGGGCGCGGCGGGCGGGACGGGCGAGCCGGTGGACCTGTCGCTCGACCAGCTCGACCCGCCCTGGCTCGAAGGCCGGCTGTGGGGCCTGGCCGAAGCGGTCTCGGAGACCCTGGACGACGCCGCCCACTGCTCGCGCCTGGTGCACGCGCTGGCCCGCGGCCGGAAGCGGTTCACGCCGCAGAACGTGGACGCGCTGCGGCGGCTGGTCGAGGAGGACCTGAGGGAGCATCGCGCCGAGGCGCCGTTCGCTGCGTACCGGGAGGCCTACGACCGGATCGCCCGGGGCCTCGACGTGCCGACCGCGACGGACGGGAGCCCGGCGGGATCGCCGGCCAGACGCCGCACGCTCGCCTGCCAGGTCCAGCGGGTCCGACTGCGGGATGCCTGACCCCACGTGCGCCCGTACGCTCCCCGCCCTCCCCTCCCCGTACGGCTGCGGAACGATTGCCGCGAAAGGGAATCGGGCGGACGATCGAGGCATGTTCAGCGGCGCGCATGTCATCCTCTACACCCAGGACGCGGAGGCGGACCGCGCCTTCCTCAAGGACGTGGTCGGCTTCGACCACGTGGACGCGGGACGCGGGTGGCTCATCTTCCGGCTGCCACCGGCCGAGATCGCGGTGCATCCCACCGACGGGGAGCCGAAGAACGAGGTCTATCTGATGTGCGACGACGTCGCCGAGACCCTGAAGCGGCTGGAGGACCGGGGCGCCGAGGTCTCACGCCCCATCAGCGACCAGGGCTGGGGCCTGGTCTGCGCGGTGCGCCTGCCGAGCGGGTCCGAACTGCCGCTCTATGAACCGCGCCACCCGGTCGCCCACAGCCCGTCACCCTGATGGCCCACCCCCTGGCGTAACTCATCTCATATCTGAGATAACGTGACGCCATGGCAGACGACTACCTCGTACGCATCGGCAAGCTCATCCGTGACGCCCGTCAGCACCGTGGCTGGACCCAGACCCAGCTGGCGGACGCGCTCGGCACCAGCCAGAGCGCCGTCAACCGGATCGAACGCGGTAACCAGAACATCAGCCTTGAGATGATCGCCCGGATCGGTGAGGCCCTGGACAGCGAGATCGTCTCTCTGGGTTACGCCGGCCCCATGCATCTGCGGGTGGTCGGCCGCCGGCGCCTCTCCGGCTCCATCGACGTCAAGACGAGCAAGAACGCCTGCGTGGCGCTGCTGTGCGCCTCCCTCCTCAACAAGGGCCGTACGGTGCTGCGCCGGGTCGCCCGCATCGAGGAGGTCTTCCGCCTCCTGGAGGTGCTCAACTCGATCGGCGTGCGCACCCGTTGGATCAACGAGGGCGTCGACCTGGAGATCGTGCCGCCGGCCGAGCTGGACATGGAGGCCATCGACGCCGAGGCGGCCATCCGCACCCGCTCCATCATCATGTTCCTGGGCCCGCTGCTGCACCGCATGGACCGCTTCAGGCTGCCGTACGCCGGTGGCTGCGACCTCGGTACGCGCACGATCGAGCCGCACATGATCGCGCTGCGCCGCTTCGGTCTGGACATCACCGCGACCGAGGGCCTCTACCACGCCCAGGTCGAGTCGTCCGTCGTCCCCGACCGCCCGATCGTCCTGACCGAGCGCGGCGACACGGTGACCGAGAACGCCCTGCTCGCGGCGGCCCGCCACGACGGCGTCACCGTCATCCGCAACGCCTCCTCCAACTACATGGTCCAGGACCTGTGCTTCTTCCTGGAGGCGCTGGGCGTACGGGTCGAGGGCATCGGCACCACGACCCTCACCGTGCACGGCATCCGGGACATCGACGTCGACGTCGACTACTCCCCCTCCGAGGACCCGGTCGAGGCGATGAGCCTGCTCGCCGCGGCCGTCGTCACCGAGTCGGAACTGACGATCCGCCGGGTGCCGATCGAGTTCATGGAGATCGAGCTCGCGGTCCTGGAGGAGATGGGCCTGGACCACGACCGCTCGGCCGAGTACCCGGCGGACAACGGCCGCACCCGCCTGGTCGACCTCACGGTCCGCCCCTCCAAGCTGGAGGCGCCGATCGACAAGATCCACCCGATGCCCTTCCCGGGCCTCAACATCGACAACGTCCCCTTCTTCGCGGCGATCGCGGCCACGGCCCAGGGCAAGACCCTGATCCACGACTGGGTCTACGACAACCGCGCCATCTACCTCACCGACCTCAACCGCCTCGGCGGCCGCCTCCAGCTCCTCGACCCCCACCGCGTCCTGGTCGAGGGCCCCACCCGCTGGCGCGCCGCCGAAATGATGTGCCCCCCGGCCCTGCGCCCGGCCGTGGTCGTCCTGCTGGCCATGATGGCGGCCGAGGGCACGTCGGTGCTGCGGAACGTGTACGTCATCAACCGGGGGTACGAGGACCTGGCGGAGCGGCTGAACTCGGTGGGGGCGCAGATCGAGATCTTCAGGGACATCTAGGAGGAAGCGCAGTCTGGCGTAGTCGAGGCTCCATCGTCTTCAGAAGGCGATGGAGCCTCGACGTTCTTCATTGACTGCTGCGTGCGGCCGATCACTCGCCGGAGGCTGCCATGACACCCGGATTCTCGGCACGAATGACGCGCAGGAGACGCTCGTACTGTCTGACGGCGTCCGCGTCGCGCAACTGGGCGGCGGCTCGAAGAGCCAGCAAGCACGTCGCGATCCTGGCGAGCGGAGGCAGTACCTTGCCGTCGCCGCCGAGCGAGCGCTCAGCGTGTGACCGGGTCTCTTCCCACAGCGCTTTCTCGCAGTACTCCCTCGCGAGAGCGTAGTGAGCCAACGCTATGGTTTTAGCTTCATCGAACTCGGCCAGAATCTGGAGCGCCTGCTCTAGTACCGCGAGACTCTCGGCATCTGGACCACCGTGGAAGAAGATAGGGATGTGGCAAACCACGGTCCGAGCGAAACGTTGTCGGTCACCAAGTTCGACAAAGCGTTCCCTCGAGAGGACAGCCTTCTCCGTTGCCTCCCGGACCCGCCCCAGGAGATACAGGATCTCCGCCGCGTTCCCGTGCGCCACACCTTCCCCAGAGGCGTTGCCGGTGGAGCGGCACAGCTCGATGTCCTCCTCATGGAGCGACAACGCCTCCTCGAGCTTCCCCTGACGAGACAAGGTGAGCGCTAGGTCGTTGAGGACCATGCTGATCTTGTGAGGGTTCCTCAGCCGGGAGAACACGGCCAGGGCCTCGCGCTGCAACTGCTCAGCGGTGTGAGGCTCGTCCAGTTCGGCGTAGGTGAGTGCCATTGTGTTCATCGTCTCTGCCGCGCCGGCTTCATCCGACATCTCGCGGCACACGGTCAGGTCTTGCTCGAAATACGTGAGCGCGGTCCGCAGTTCACCGGAGTCGAGGTGGATCGTGCCCAGGTTGTAGAGAGCCTTACCGACTTCGTGCTTGATTTTGAACCGCTCGGCCAGCTCCAGGCTCTCACGCAGCAGGGGAAGCGCCTCACTCCGGCGGCCGAGGTCCATCATCAAGCCCGCCATAAGACTCGCTGTACCGATAGTGAGACCCACCGCCTTCGTCGTGCGTGATGCGTCGTACGCTTGTCTCGCATGTGTGAGGGCGGTCGCGAAGTCCCGTTGATAGCGAGCTAGGTTGGCGGTGTCCGCGAGAAACCTGACGCGCAGCTCGGGATCTCCGGCAGCTGTCGAGGATCTCAACCCTGTCGCACACACGGTGGCCCACTCGTCCCATCGCCCGACGGTTTGACAGACAAGGGTGAGGGATAGCGCGAAAGTGGCCGTCTCCTTCGGTCGACAGAGCTCTTCGGACATCACAAGGGCTCCAACTGCGTTGGCAAGCTCTTGCTCCACCC
The DNA here is from genome assembly GCF_040302485.1 of Streptomyces sp. NPDC126499. Classification (NCBI taxonomy): domain Bacteria; kingdom Bacillati; phylum Actinomycetota; class Actinomycetes; order Kitasatosporales; family Streptomycetaceae; genus Streptomyces; species Streptomyces sp. NPDC126499. The sequence goes on from NZ_JBEOUO010000009.1 coordinate 264,521, forward strand.
ATGTGACGGCCGCCTCGAAAGAGTCCAGATCTGCGCCGGCAGTGGTGGGAACCTTCACCTCCAGGACCCCCACGATGTGGTTCTGCGCACGCAGCGCAGAACCCTGCAACCAGAGGATCATCCGTCTGACGTCCGAAAGAGGTCCGGTTGGCGACCCCTTCTGCTCTTTCTCGCGGGCGAACTCTTTCAGCAGGTCGTGAACTCGGTATCGGCCGTTCACCGGGGAGGGCTCGACCAGGTTCGCTTCGGCGAGCTTCCGCAGAGCCTTGCGCGCCTGAGCTTCTCCGTTACCCGTCAGAGCGCCGCAGATGCCGGGTCCGAACTCCGAGGTGGGGACATGAGCCAGCTGCTTGAAGGTGTTCCTGCACGCCTTCCCCAACCTTCGGTAGGAAAGGTTGAATGCCTTGCGTACTGCAAGGTCGCCGACCACGAGAGCGTCCAGCCGCTCGTGTTCACTCTGCAACTCGACGGCAAGGTCGGTCATCCTCATTCCCGGCGTGGCTTGCACGCGGTATGCGGCGATGCGTAGTGCGAGGGGGAGGTGACCACAGTGCTCGGCCACGGTGTGCGCCGCCTGGGCATCCGCGCCTGCGAGTGTTCGGCCCGTGACGCGTTCCAAGAAGGTGAACGACGTGTGAGTCGGGAAGACCGCAAGATCGAATCGGTGCGTCGACTCGAGTCCGGCCAGCTTGTTCCGGCTTGTGACGAGGACGGCGGTTCCTGGTCCGGAGGGCAGCAAGGGCCGGACCTGCCCTTCGTCGGCGGCGTTGTCCAGAACGAGTAGGAGGCCCCGGTCGGCGGTCCTGTTTCGGAACAAGTCCAGCCTGAGGTACGGATCCGTCGGAATTTCACTATCAGGGACGCCAAGGACATGGAGGAAGCGCCGGGCGATTTCGTCCGGTGGGGCGGGTGCTGGATCAACACCCCGAAGATCGGCGTAAAGAACTCCGCCGGTGAACTCATGCTCGATCATGTGGGCGATGCGCAGTGCGAAGCTTGTCTTGCCGATGCCGGGCTGGCCGGAAATGACCGCCACCATCGTCCCGGCAGTCGAGAGCGCCGCGCGTGCCGCCTCCGCCGCACGGTCGACATCGTCCTCGCGTCCGGTGAAGTCCTGCACCTCGGGTGGTAGCAGCTTGGGTCGGGAGGCGGATTCCGGGGTGCTGCTGGGGACCACGAAGAACTGGGGCGAGTTCACCAGGAGCGGGCCGTGCGCGTCACCTCCGATCGCCACGGACGCATCACCCTCGGCCCGTACGCCCATGGCGGGGCGCCTCATCGAGCCTCACCAGAGTCGGTGTGTACGGAACCGAGCGCATCGCCTCCGATGGCCACCGAACCGGCACCGGCAGCTGTGATCCCATGGTCAGGGACGGCCGCAGCGCCGCTTCCGTTGCCGTGCGCGACCACGGGGCCATGGGCAGAACCGCCGATCGCGATCGCCCCGGGGGCGGCGGCGGTGACGGTAGGCGTCTGCGGGGATGCATCGCTGTCGTTCAGGTAGATCTGGGCACCCGTACCGGCCGTCACCAACAAGGCCAAGGCAATGCCCAGGGTCCACGACGGACTGTCCGTGACCAGATTGGTGACCACTCCGCCCACCGAGGCAAGGATGCCTGCCGCCCCAGCTGCCAACGCTCGCTTGACCCGTATGGTCATGTCGTCCCCCGCTTTCCACAATGCACTCGCTTCAGGCTCGCACACACCACTGACAGCGGAGGGGCGAGAGGGGAAGACCACCGGGCGCGTGGCGATGTGACGGTGTGTCGAAACCCGCACCCACGTCGCGGAATGAGATGATATTCAGTTACCTCCGGGGGTCGTCGCGACGATGCCCTGCGCGCCCGGTTCAGGAGGTAGTCACCACATGCCCGCCCCGTTCCACACGTCCTCCGCCTCCGGCGGCGATCCCGGCCTCAGCCGCTTGAAGGCCGTCCTCGAAGAGTGGCGCAAGTCCCTGCTGGACATGGGCGGACGCAACCGGCTGCTGAACTTCAGGCACACCAGGACCGCAACACTGGAAGTGATGTTCCCGGGCGTCGAACCGCTGCTGGCCGAACTCCGGCAGGGCTGGACCTTCGCTCCCGTCGCTGAGGAGTCCGACGACGACTCGGACGGAAGCGGATCCGTCACCCTCCTCAAGACCACTGACGGGCGCTCCCCCTACCTCGACAACGGCCTCGTCACCCAGAAGACCACGCAAGTCGGCCTCAACAGCGCCCTGTACCAGCTACGCAGCAAGTCCGGCCAAATGTTCAACGACTACGGCCTGTGGGTTCTCTGGCTCGGCATCGGCATGCTCAACTGGCGCGAGGAGGGTGCTCAGGAGAGCAGCGCTGCGCCCCTGGTCCTGGTTCCGGTCGAGCTCCGGCGTGAGGAAGGAGGCAAGCGCTACAGGCTGCGGCTCGCCGACAACCAGGAGCGGATGCACAACCCGGCCCTGGCGGTGAAGATGGAACACCTCGGGGTCGACTGGAAGCCGGTCGGCGGCACCGACGTCATGGATGCACCTGCCGTCCTCTCTGCGGCCCGGAAGGTCACGGCCGGCCTGGACGGCTGGTCGGTCGACGAACGCGTGGTGCTCGGGCTCTTCGCCTCCCACCGGGAGTCCATGTACCAGGACCTCCTGCAGAACGAGGCCCGGATCCTCGCCCATCCGCTGGTACGGGCCGTTGCCCTCGGCCCGGATGCGGGCCTTCCCGACGACGTCATCGGCTTCGATCCTCCGGAGCTGGACCGCATCGACGAGATCCAGCTGCCCGAGACGACTCCGATGGTGCTGGATGCGGATGCCTCGCAGCGCCAGTGCATCGCGGCCGTCCTCGACCAGCGCTCCTTCGTCATGAGCGGTCCACCGGGAACGGGCAAGAGCCAGACGATCACCAACATGATCGCTGCCCTGATGCACGCCGGCCGCAGTGTGCTGTTCGTCAGTGAGAAGGCCGCGGCACTGGACGTGGTGCGAAACCGTCTGCGCAGCGTCGGGCTGGGGGACTTCGTCCTGGCCCTGCACAGCGGTGACACCGGCAAGAAGGCCGTGGCCGCGGAACTGGCCCGGGTCCTGACGACCGAGGCGCGGGTCACCGGCGCCGCACAGCATGAGCTCGAGCAGGCACGGCAGTTGCGCACGGAGTTGTCCGCGCACGCCACGGCCATGAACGAGGTCCGCGAACCTCTGCAGCGCACCCTGCATCAGGTCCTGGGCCGCCTGATCCAACTGGAGCGGGCCGGCGTCCCGCAGTTGCCGACATCCACGCAGAACGACGCCATCGTCCGCACCCTGAGTGCCGGCTCCCTCAGGGAATCGGTCGATGCCGCCCAGGCCATCAGCCGGGCCTGGCGGCCGGCGGCGCAAGGTTCGGCGTTCGTCTGGCGCGGTCTCGTGGGCAGCTCGGCGCACACCGTGGTCTCCGAGGCGTCCGGAGCCTTGACCGCTCTCAGCGCGGCCGTCGAACGACGGCCCTTCGCCTCGCCCCAGGACAAGCCCGGGTCGGTGCGGGAGCTGCGGCACCTCGTAGGAACGCTGAGCGCGCGACTCCCGGAGGCTCCGCAGGTGCCGGCGGACGGACAGTTGCCCGAGGTCACGGACGCGGAGCTGCGTCAGCTTGCCGATCTCTTCGGAATGCCGCATGACGTCTCCTCGGAGGCAGCATTCGCCCTGTGCGAGCTGGCAGACCTCACCTCGTCCGAGTTCAGGCCACCTCGTGCGTGGTTCGAGCCGGCCTCTCTCGCACAGGCCCACGCCGCCGCAGCTGAGCTGCGCGAGGCGATCGCCGCCGAATCCGCCGCCCGTGCCACGGCCGCGGACCTCTTCGGCGACCAGGTGCTGCGGGCCGCGGGGCTCCACGAGCTGGCGGAGCGCTTCTCCACGCAACATCACGGCCTCTTCTCGCGGTTCTCGGCGCAGTTCAAGGCCGATCGGGCGGCGGCCGCAGCGCTGACGCTCACGGGGACCTGGGACAAGTCGGTCGGCACACGGCTCGCCGATGCCGTTGCGTGGCAGGATGCGCACACCGGCGTGGCCCGTCTGGCGCAACGGCATTCAGCACTCCTGGGCCCGTACGCGCCGCTGAACGAGGAGGCGATCGTCGCCCTGGACGCAGCGCTGGTCAACGCCGACCGCATCGCCGTCCTGACGCGCGGCGCCGATCGGACCGATCTCGCCGCACTGCAGCTGGCCCATGACACGGACCAGGACCGGCTTGGTGCACTCCTCGCCGGCAACATTCGGCGTGCCCTGGGCGGTTGGTGTGCCGTTGCGGCACAGCGCGCCGATCGTTGGGAGACAGCGGCAGAGTCTCTGCTCGCCCTCTTCGAGCCGGCCCGCGCCGCCCAGCTCTCGCCGTCCCTGCTGGGCCCTCTCGATCAGGCACAGGCGATGGTGGATGCTCTGGAGGACGACCAGCGCGGGCCCGAGGAATGGAGGGCCTATCGTGACGGGCTCTCCGTACTCGCCCGGCACGGCGCGGACGGCCTCGTCACAGCAGCCGCCGAGCAAGGACTCGACCCGCAGCACCTGCCGGAGATCGTTGAGCAGTCACTGCTGCGTGCCTGGGCGGACGGGATCCTCGCGTCGGACGAACGGTTGCGGACCACACGTGGCGAGGACCTCGACGCCCGCGTCGCCGACTTCCATGAGGCCGACCGGCGGCTGGTCGCCGCCGCGGGCAGGGCCGTCATCGAGGCCTGCAACACACGCCGGCCCCGCCGATTCAGCAGCGGTGGAGGCGCCGTCATCACTCGCGAGGCGGAGAAGAAGACCCGGCACCTGCCGGTACGCGAACTGCTCGGCAGGACTCGTGAGGTGGTTCAGGCGATCAAGCCCTGCTTCATGATGAGCCCGCTCACGGTCAGCCAGATGCTTCCTGCCGACTTCACCTTCGACGTCGTCATCTTCGACGAGGCTTCCCAGGTCCGGCCCGCGGATGCGATCAACTCCGTCTATCGCGGCCGAACGCTCGTCGTCGCAGGAGACGAGAAGCAGCTGCCGCCGACCTCGTTCTTCGACTCTTCTGTCGAGGACGACTCCGACGAGTACGCCGAGGACGTACCCGATTCGTTCGAGTCCCTGTTGCATGCCTGCAAGGCCGGTGCCATGCAGGACCTTCCCCTGCGCTGGCACTACCGCAGCCGCCACGAGGATCTGATCACCTTCAGCAACCGCGAGTTCTACCAGAACTCGATGATCACCTTCCCCGGTGCGCAGGAGGAGGGCAACGACGTCGGCGTTGCCTTCTTCGAGGCCGCCGGCGTCTACGACCGCGGCGGCCGACGTGACAACCAGGCCGAGGCCGAGTTCGTCGCCCAGCGCGTGCTTCACCACTTCGACACCCGCCCCGGGCTCACTCTCGGCGTCGTCGCTCTCTCTCAGGCCCAGGCATCAGCCATTGATCTCGCCGTCCAGCAGGCCCGGCTGAGCCGGCCCGATTTGGAGCGCTGCTTCACCGAAGACCGCCTCGACGGCTTCTTCATCAAGAATCTCGAGTCGGTCCAGGGTGACGAACGTGACGTGATGATCATGTCGGTCGGTTACGGGCCTGACGAGCACGGCAGGCTGGGACTGAACTTCGGGCCGATCAACAAGAACGGCGGCTGGCGTCGCCTGAACGTCGCCGTCACCCGCGCCCGGTATCGCATGGAGGTCGTCGCATCCTTCCGCGGTGGCAGCCTTGCCGACAGCACGAACGAAAGCGTTCGCCACCTGAAGCGGTACCTGGAGTACGCGGAGTCCGGCCCGGCGGTACTTGCCCAGGAGGTCCTCCCGTCGGACGCGGAGCCCGACAGCCCCTTCGAGGAGTCGGTGCTGGATGTGCTGCGCGGCTGGGGACACAAGGTGCAGTCCCAGGTCGGCGTGGCCGGCTACCGGATCGACATCGGTCTGCGTCACCCCACCCTGCCGGGCGCCTACGCCCTGGGAATCGAGTGCGACGGCGCGATGTACCACTCGTCCAAGGCCGCACGGGACCGTGACCGGCTGCGCGAGGAGGTCCTGACCGGGCTGGGGTGGCGGCTGTACCGGATCTGGGGCACCGACTGGTACCGAGGCCGGGCCGCAGCCGAGCTGCGACTGCGCGAGGCGGTCGAGCATGCCATCGCCCAGGGCCCGCTGCTCGGCGGAGCGTCCGTGACGCTGCCCGCGCAGCGGGGGCCCGTGGACGACGCGCCGCCCGTCGGCCGCCCGGAGCAGGAACGGATGGATCCGGTGACGGCCGGCGGTGTGTCGCCGGCTCCGACTCCTGTGAAGCTGCCCGCGCCACCCGCCCAGCTCGACGTCGAGTACGAGCGCGTGCCCGTGGACACGCAGGCCGAGCGGGCATGGAGCGCCCCGTACGAGCCCCGGTGGATCAGCGCCGGCTCGTCCTACGAGCTGCATACCCCGGAGGCCAAGCCCGCGCTGCGCAAGGTGCTGGCCGCCGTCATCGAGGCCGAGGGGCCGGTCCACGAGGATCTCCTCGTGCAGCGTGCGCGCGAGGCCTGGGGCCTCGCCAGGGCCGGCGGACGCGCCCGCACCGCCGTCGTACAGGTGGCACAGGCCCTCGTACGGTCGGGGACCGTCACGTCAGAGGGCTCCTTCTTCGACGTGACGCACCGCACCACACTCCAGGCACGCACCCCGGGCGCGGGCGAGGCCGCGCGGAAGGTGCTGCACGTCGCCCCTGCCGAGCGCCGGCTGGCGCTGTGGGAGCTGGCGGCCGAGTGTCCCGGCATGTCGGCCGAAGAGCTGATGAAGCAGGCCTGTGACTTCTTCGGCTGGCGGCGGCTGGGTCCCGACATCCGGACCACCTTGAGCGCGGACATCAAGGCGCTGCACCGCAGCGACCGGATGACCGGTGGCCCGGACCGCATCACGGTGGTGCGCTGACCTTCACTGCGGCCCGAGCGTGTGGGCGACGTAGGCCAAGTGCTGAGCGTTGCCCACCGTCAGCCACTCCCCGAAGGCCCCGGTCTTGTCGCCTCCTCCGGCCAGGTCGTGAAGCCACATCTCGGCGGCTCCGGCGCTGAGACCGCGGAAGGAGGGCAGTTCGACGATGCGGCGAGCCGCCTCTTGGTTGTACGCGAGCTTGTCGCTCGTCCGCTTGCCGGTGTGCAGGACCTTCGAGATGACGAACTCCCGCTCGGTCGTGTAGCGCAGGAAGCCCCAGTCCGGCCCTCCCTTCCGGTTGGGGTCGCTCGGTGGTTGAGCGATGGCGTCGACGGACTGGGTCCCGTAGTCGCCGTACCTCACCACGGGCAGGTAGGGCCTCCGGCTCTGTGCGATCTCGTGCCACATCGCCCAGTCCCACCGCGGCTCCTCCCGCGGGCCCTGTTCCAGCATGTCCGCTGTGACGTGCGGGAAGCCGGCGCTCAGCACGCAGACCTCGCGCCAGGGAGCCAGAGGGAACAGGACGTCGAGTGCCCGCAGGGCCTCCTTACCCGCGTCGGGCCGGGAGGCGAGCACGGCGCCCATGTCCAGGAGCAGGTCCACTCGGACGCCCGGGTCGGCGCGGGCCAGGAGGGAGCGGACGGCTTCCCCTGTCCCGTCGTCCCACTCCCCTGCGACGGGGACACGTATCCCGATGCCCCGTTGGCTGCGCGCTGCCGTTTCGAGCGAGGTCGCCTGCTGGAAGGCGGATCGGTCCGGTCCGGTCACCGGCCGGAGCCGGGCGTACATGCAGCGTTCGTCCAGGAGGTCCGCCAGCACGGTCATCTGTGTCTCGTCCGCGAAGGGCGCGTCTATCCACCCGTCGTTGTGACGGTGGACCGCCCCGACCGAGGCCAGGTCCTTACGGAACCCGGTGGTGAGAGCCGGGGCGTCGATTTCCGGTCTCGGTGGCAGGTTCCACAGCGGCGCGATGCGCCGCCGGCCTATCGGCGGCTGCCACGCGTAGGCCTTCGCCGCATGCGGTCGGGCTCGGAGCACGGGCACGTACAACAGCTCAGACACGGCGGATTCCCCCTCGGCTCTGCCGACTCCGGTGACCTGGAGCCAGGGTCCGCGCAACCGGCGGAGCGCGAAACCATGCCGATTCGGCCGCTCTGGCGCAAACCGTCAACACTGCCGTGAAACGATCATCCGGCTTCTCGGTCCGGCGGCGACCGCATATGCCGGGAACGGCTCCCCCTGTCAGCGCCCGCCATTAGGATTTCCCACGGATGTGCCCTGGTCGGAACAGCCTCGACGGCCCTGAATGAGCCCCGGGCGATCCACCAGTGGGCAGGGAAACGAGACGGGCGGGGACAGCGCATGCGGGAAGGCCGGTGGACGACGGTCGCCGACTCCGAGTTCGACCATGAGCGCCGCGGCCTGGAAGCCATCCGCTCGCAGCTGCCGGACGCGGACCCGTGGCGTGCCTGGTCCAATTTCACCTTCACCGCCAACACCGGTCACGTCCGCGAGGTCGATCTGCTCGTCGTCGCCCCCGGCGGCATGTTCATGATCGAACTGAAGGACTGGCACGGCTCCGTGACCAGCGAGAACGGCACCTGGGTCCAGACCACGCCCGGGGGCCACCGTCGCCCGCACGGCAATCCCCTCCACCTGGTCAACAAGAAGGCGAAGGAGCTGGCCACGCTCCTCGGCCAGAACGGCAAGCGGGTGTGGGTCGGCGAAGCGGTCTGCTTCACCGACGGTGGTCTCCGGGTCCGCCTCCCGGCCCACGACCAGAACGGCGTGTACACCGTCCCCGAGCTCGTGGCCATGCTGAAGCAGCCACCGCGGGACGAGCGACGCCGCATCACGGCGATCGACTCCCGCGAGATCAAGACCGCTCTGGACCGCATCGGCATCAAGCGCAGCGAGGCCGCGTACAAGGTCGGTCCGTACCAGCTGGAGCGCAAGGCCTTCGATTCCGGCCCTACCTGGGCCGACTACCGGGCCACCCACAGTGAGCTGCCCGAGGTCGCCCGGGTCCGGGTCTATCTGAGCGAGCGCGGTTCCGACGCCTCCCTCCGACGCTCGGTCGAGAACGCCGCCCGGCGCGAGGCCGCGGTGCTCCAGCGCTTCCGTCACCCCGGCGTCGTGCAGCTGAAGCAGTACTTCCCGTCCGGACACACGGCCGGCCCCGCGCTGATCTTCGACTACCACCCGCAGACCCTTCGCCTCGACGAGTACCTGCTCCAGCACGGCAAGCGGCTCGACATCCTCGGCCGCATGGCGCTCGTCCGCCAGCTCGCCGAGACCATACGGTCCGCCCACTCGAGCCGCATCCACCACCGCGCCCTCGCCGCGCGCTCGGTGCACGTCATCCCGCGCAATCGAGGCCGCGAGGGCAAGGCGATCGGTGAGGACGCTGCCTGGCTGGCTCCGCGGCTGCAGATCTCGGACTGGCAGATCGCCACCCAGCGGTCCTCCGGCACGGACGGCTCCACGGGGCAGGGCATGACCCGCTTCGCCCCCACGGCCCTGTCGGTGACGCACATCTCGGAGGGATCCGACCCCTACCTCGCGCCGGAGCTGACCGCGCTCAAGGCGGACCCGGTCTATCTCGACGTCTACGGCCTGGGCGTCCTCACCTATCTCCTCGTCACGGGCAAGGCGCCCGCCGCCAGCCAGGCCGAGCTGCTCGCACGGCTGGAAGCCGGGGAGGGGCTGCGTCCCAGCTCGCTCGTCGACGGCTTGTCCCCGGACATCGACGAGCTGGTGCAGGCGGCCACCGCTTACCGCCCAGGGCAGCGGCTGTCCACGGTGGACGAGTTCCTGGAGATGCTGGAGTACGTCGAGGACAGCCTCACCGCGCCGACGCCCCCCGCGGAGCCCGAGACCGCGGAGGTGGCCGAGAAGGACCCGCTGGAAGCCGTCGCCGGTGACGTCCTCGGCGGCCGGTGGGAAGTCCGGCGACGCCTGGGCACCGGCTCCACCAGCCGCGCCTTCCTCGTACGGGACCTGGAGGCGGAGGCCCGGAAGACGCGCCCGCTCGCCGTGCTCAAGGTGGCGCTGTCCGACAGCCGGGGCGAGATCCTCGTCCACGAGGCCGAGGTCATGGGCCGGCTGCGGCCCGACTCCCGGATCATCAGGCTCGTCGAACCGGAGCCGCTGCGGATCGCGGGCCGGACCGTGCTCGCCCTGGAGTACGTCGGGGACGAGCGCGACCAGGACACCGACGCCGACGGGACCGGAGCCGAGGGCTCCGACAGTGCCCCCCGCAAGGGCACGCGGCACCGCCGCCGCGAGGAGACCGTCGCCCGCCAGCTCCGCGAGCGCGGTCGGCTCCAGATGGACCAACTGGAGGCGTACGGCGACTACCTCTTCGGAGCCGTGGACTTCCTGGAGGGCGAGAGCGTCTGGCACCGCGACATCAAGCCCGACAACATCGCCATCCGCATCCGCCCCAACCGCACGCGCGAGCTGGTGCTGATCGACTTCTCCCTCGCCGGCTACCCGGCGACGGACCACGACGCCGGTACGGAGGGTTATCTCGACCCGTTCATCGGCGGTCTCACGCGCACCGCGTACGACTCGCACGCCGAGCGGTACGCGGTGGCCGTCACGCTGCACCAGATGGCGTCCGGCGAGCTCCCGAAGTGGGGCGACGGCTCGGTTCCGCCCGCCATGACGGACCCGGCCGAGTTCCCGTACCCCGTCATCGCGGCCGACGCCTTCGAGCCCGCCGTACGGGACGGGCTGGTCGCCTTCTTCCGCAAGGCGCTGCACCGGGACGCCGCCCAGCGGTACCCCGAGCTCAAGCCGATGCGGGACGCCTGGAAGAAGATCTTCCTGGACGCCGCTCAGGCAGTGCCGTCCAGCCACCGCACCCGTCACCCCGAGCCGGCCGCCGAGCAGACCGCCCCGACCGGCGCGCCTGCCATCGCGGAGGCCGAGCCGCTCACCGCCGACGAGCAGCGCGAACGACTCGCCGCCGCCGTCACCCGGGACACCCACCTCTCCTCCGCGGGCCTCACCCCGGCCGCCGAGTCCTTCCTCTACGGCCTGGGCATCACCACCGTCGGCGGGCTCCTCGACTACAGCCGCAGCAAGCTCCTCAACGCCCCCGGCCTCGGCACCAAGACCCGCACCGAGGTGCAGCGCCGCCAACGCCAGTGGGGCAAGCTGCTGCGCGAGGCACCCGTCTCGCCGCTCACGCCGAAGGGCCGTGCCGAGGCCAAGGAAGAGCTCGCCCAGCTCACGGCCGCCGAATCGGCCGTTCTCGGCTCGCTCGCCACCGGCGAGGGAGCGGGCGGGCTCACCGCGTCCGCGCTGCGCTCGGTCAGCCTGGACACGCTCGCCACGATCTTCGTCCCGGAGCTCAACAACAACCGCTCCAACAGCAACAAGATCGAGATGGTGCGGCTGCTGCTCCGCCTCCCCAACGAGCGCGGTGAACTGCCCGACATCGGCGTCTGGCCCAAGCAGAAGGACGTGGCGGAGGCCCTCGGACTGTCCGCCGGCCGCATCCCGCAGATGCTCAAGGAAGAGCGCAAGCGCTGGAAGAAGCACCCGGCTGTGCAGGCCCTGCGCACGGAGATCATGGATCTCCTCGCCGGCCTCGGCCGTGTCGCCTCCGCGCTGGAGATCGCCGACGCTCTCGCCGTACGACGCGGTACGCAGCTGGCCGAGCGTGAGCAGCGGCGCGCTCTCGCCCTCGCAGCCGTACGGGCCGTGGTGGAGGTGGAGCAACTGGAGCCGGAGGAGGCCGAGTTCCAGCACCAGCCAAACCGCAAGGCCACCGAGGACGCCCTCGCCGCGGGGCTGCTCGCCCTGGACGTCCGCGAGGGCGACGCCCCGGACACTCCGACGGCTCCCGGTCTCCTCGACTACGCGATGCGGCTCGGCAAGACCGCCGACCGGCTCTCCCGCCTCGACACCCTCCCGACGGCGACCACGGTCCTCGGCGAACTCGGCGCGCTCACCCCGCCGCCCGGCCTCGTCGAGTGGGACGAGCGCCGGCTCGTCGAACTGGCCGCCGCGGCTTCGGCCAACGCCGCCGCCACCCCGCGCCTGGAGATCTACCCGCGCAACCTGTCGCTGGTCCGCGCGCTGCGGCTCACCCAGGCCGGCCTGGTTCCGATGATTCCGGGCGTCCCTGAGGCCCGGCAGCCGGGCCTCACCGCCGACGACATCCACGAGCGGGTCCGCGCCCGCTTCCCCGAACTGGTCGTCACCGACGCACGCGGGGTCGCGACGCACGAGCTGCCGACCGGCAGCCGCCTGACGAAGGCCCTGTTCGACGCCGGCTTCGAGCTCACCCTCTCGACGCGCGAGGACACGAAGACGCTGCGCTATCTGCCGGCACGAATGGACGGCACGTCCAGCTATCTGACCGGTGGCATCGGGCACACATCGAGCGGCGTCGGCACGGTGACCCGGTACTCCGACGACCCGCTGCTCGCGGGCGCCGTCCGCACGGACGAGCGCCTCCTCGCCTCCGCCCGCCAGGACGGCTACCGGGTCCTGACCGTGCACCACGGCCGTACGGTCGAGGCGGTGCACAGGCTGACCAGCGACCGGATCGGGGCGCGCCCGGTGTCCGCGACTGAGCTGTTCCTGGAGTCCATGCACGCCCTCGTCCCGCCGGCAACGAAGCCGACGTGGGAGACCCTGCTGAAGGCCGACGTGGCCGAGCCGGGCACGCGGGGGGCGATGAAGTTCGCCGAGTACGCGCGGACGGCGTGGGGCACGGTCGAGCCCCGGGTACGGGAGCTGCTCGACCCGGCGACGGGCGAGGGCCCGGTGCTGCTGACGGAGACGGCGGTCTTCGCGCGGTACGACGCGATGGGTGTCCTCGACCGGCTGGCGGAGGCCGCCCGGCGGGGCGGGCGGGGCCTGTGGCTGCTCGTACCCCAACCGGACCCGGCGCGCGAGCCGAAGCTGGGCGCCGTGGCCGTGCCGTACCAGGCGGGGCTCGGCGAATGGATCGACCTGCCCGACTCGTGGGTGAAGAACGCCCACCGGTCGGGTCTCAACGAAGTCAAGGCAACTGGAGACGAGAAGTGATCGACCGCAAAGCCCTGTTGGACGACCTGAAGCAGCAGGTCAAGGCGGTCGAAGCCGACCTGGGCAAGCAGGTGAAGGTCGTTCCCGAGGGCGCGCGCCTGCGGGACGAGTACGAGCGGGCGCGCAAGCTCGGGCGTACGGCGGCGACGTGGAACACGTGGCTGGACGAGCGCATCACGCAGGTCGCGGTGGCGTGGGTGCTGGGGTCGGTTTTCGTCCGCTTCTGCGAGGACAACGGCCTGATCCCGGAGCCGTACCTGACGGCTCCGAGCGCGGACCGGCGGGACCTGGCGCTGGCGAGGTACGAGGACTACATGGCTACGTCGGAGGACCCGACGTACCGGGGCTGGCTGGAGTGCGCCTTCGAGGAGCTGGGCTCCGGCCAGGCGGGCCGACTGCTGTTCGACCGGCGGCACAACCCGCTGTACCAGATCCCGCTGTCGCACGACGGGGCGCGGGAGCTGGTGGACTTCTGGCGTGGGCGGGATGAGTCGGGTGTTCTGGTTCACGACTTCACGGACCCGCTGAACGAGGACGGTACGGAGGGGTGGGACACCCGGTTCCTGGGTGACCTGTACCAGGACCTGAGCGAGGCGGCGCGCAAGACGTACGCACTGCTGCAGACCCCGGAGTTCGTCGAGGAGTTCATCCTCGACCGGACGATGGACCCTGCGGTCCGGGAGTTCGGTTACGAGGGCCTGAAGATGATCGACCCTACGTGTGGGTCGGGGCACTTTGTGTTGGGCGCGTTCCGGAGGCTGGTGCGGCTGTGGGGCGACGGCCAGCCGGGCAAGGACCTGCACGAGCGGGTGCGGGCTGCGCTGGACTCGGTGCACGGGGTGGACCTGAACCCGTTTGCGGTGGCTATCGCCAGGTTCCGGTTGTTGGTGGCGGCGATGGCGGCGAGTGGGGTTCGGACGCTGGCGGAGGCGGCGCGGTATGAGTGGCCGATCCACTTGGCGGTGGGTGACTCGCTCATTAAGCACCGGCACAAGCAGGGGAACCTGTTCGACGACTTGGAGGAAGAGGGCGCGGACGAGCTCGCGGACTTCAAGTACGAGACGGAGGATGTGCACGAGCACCCGAGGATTCTGGAGCCGGGGCGGTACCACGTGGTGGTGGGCAACCCACCGTACATCCAGGTGGACGATGACAACCTGAACAAGCTCTATCGCCAGATTTACGATGCTTGCAGCGGAAACTACGCCCTTTCAGTTCCTTTTGCCCAGCGCTTCTTCCAACTGGCCAAGATCGGCGACAAGGAGGGACGCGGCTTCGGTCGAGTTGGGCAAATCACCGCAAACTCCTTCATGAAACGAGAATTCGGCTCACGACTCATTGAGCAGTACTTTGCCCACCAGGTTGAGCTGACAGAGGTAATCGATACCTCAGGCGCATACATCCCCGACCACGGAACGCCCACCGTCATCCTGGTGGGCACCCGGCGATCCGGGAAGAGTCGACAGAGCACCGTCCGCACGGTGCGAGGCATCCAAGGGGAGCCCGGCACCCCCGAGCGCGGTGAGGACGGTCTCGTTTGGAACGCCATCACTGACCAGATTGATAAGCCGGGATCGGCAAGTCGATGGGTGTCCGTCGACGATCTGGATCGACAGCGCTTCTTCAGTAAGCAGCCCTGGATTCTCGCCGATGGCGGCCTGGAGATGGTGGAGGAGATCGCAGCAGCAGCCACGAAGAGGCTGAGGTCGCAAGTAGAGAGCGTCGGGCGGACTACCTCCACTGGGGCAGACGACATTTTCTTTTGGCCGTCGCCCTCCTGCGCCTCGCGCTACGGACACGCTGACAGGACGCGCCCAATGGTGGCGGGTGACGTAGTACGAGACTTCGGACTAGGCCCACTCACTCAAGTGAGCGACCCTTATGCAAATCGAGAGCATACGCACCTTCTTGGCGAGAGCGACCGACTCGTCTCAAGACATCTCTGGCTGGACCGCACAAGGCTGCGCAACAGGAAAATCTTCGGCAAGTCCTTGGCGGAGAACGGTCGCGCCTGGTACGAGCACCTGGAAAACTATCCCAGCAAACTAGGCACAGACCTTGGCATCGCATTTGCATTCGTAGCCACGCACAATCACTTTGTACTCGATCAATGCGGCCGTCTTTTCAATCGAACTTCACCGGTGATCAAGCTGCACGATGGAGCAACCCTAGAGGAACACCTTCAGATCCTCGGTCTCCTAAACAGCTCGACGGCTGGTTTTTGGCTTCGCCAGGTCTGTCATGACAAGGGAAACCGTGGCGGCGAGCGCGGCACAGGCCGTTACGCGTGGGAGAGCTTTTACGAGTTCACTGGGGCCGCCGTTAAGGAATTTCCGCTACCTCCGACCTACCCCACGCCCCTTGCTTCCGCCCTGAACGCTCTTGCCGAGCAAGTTTCGCGCAGCAGCCCTTCCGGATTCGCATCCGAATCGCCACTTACAGCCTCCACCCTCCGCGATGCCAAGATCCGCTGGAATTCCTACCGTGCCCGGATGATCGCGCTTCAGGAAGAGCTGGACTGGCAGGTCTACGCGCTCTACAACCTGTACCCCGAGGACCTGCGGGTTTCAGAGGACCCGGACTCCCCCGATATCCCCGAACTCGCCCTCGGCGAGCGCGCCTTCGAGATCGTCTTGGCTCGCCGCGTCGCCGCAGGCGAGGCCAGCGACGAGTGGTTCAAGCGGCACGGGTCGACGCCCATCACGGAGATCCCGGCGCACTGGCCCGCCGCCTACCGTGAGGTCGTGCAGAAGCGGATCGACGCCATCGAGTCGTCCCGCGCGATCGGGATGGTCGAGCGCCCCGAGTACAAGCGTCGCTGGGCCACTGAGGGCTGGGACGCGCTGCAGGAGAAGGCATTGCGGTCGTGGCTGCTCGACCGGATCGAGAGCCGGGACCACTGGTTCGACGAGAACGGGATGCCTGCCCTCGTTACGCTCTCGCGGCTGACCGACAACCTGTCCCGCGACGAAGACTTCGTCTCCGTCGCCAAGATCTACGCGCCCCGCAAGGAACTGCCCGCCGTCGTCGCCGAGCTGATGACCGACGAGCACGTGCCGTTCCTCTCCGCCCTGCGCTACAAGCCCTCCGGGCTCAAGAAGCGCGCCGACTGGGAGCACGTCTGGGACCTCCAGCGGCAGGAGGATGCCGCCGAGGACGAGCTGGCCAAGCGAAAGATCCGGGACTCCATCCCCGTACCGCCGAAGTACACCTCGGCCGACTTCCTGCGCCCCTCCTACTGGCGGGCGCGCGGCAAGCTGGACGTGCCCAAGGAGCGCTTCATCTCGTACGGGCAGGCCAACGTGCCCACGCCCGACCTGTACGGCTGGGCCGGCTGGGACCACCAGGAGCAGGCGTACGCGCTCACCACGTACATCGCCACGCACGAGGCCCTGACCGACGAGGAAGTCACCCCGTTCCTGGCCGGCCTGCTGGAACTCCAGCCGTGGCTGGACCAGTGGCACAACGAGTTCGACCCGACCTTCGGTACGTCTCCGGCCGACTTCTTCCGGGGCGATCGGCAGATGGAGCAGGGTAAGCACGGTCTGACGGACGACGATCTGCGCGCGTGGCGCCCGCTGGCGGCCACGCGAGGACGCCGTACGACCAAGAAGTAGGCCCAGGTACGCCGACGGCCCCCACGATCCCAAAGGTCGCGGGGGCCGTTGTCGTCTGCTCAGCCGGGCAGTTGCCCGGTCTTGACCGCCGTGACGAAGGAGGACCAGCCGCTTGCCGGGAACACGAGAACCGGACCTCGCAGCATCTTGCTGTCCCGCACCGGCACGACGGAGGTGAAGTCGTCGGAGACCTCGACGCATGCGCCGCCGTCCGGGTTGCTGTAGCTGCTCTTGCGCCAGGTCACGGCGCTCAAGTCGATGGATCGCACGGCACTTCCTCCAACATGCGCAGGATGAACTTCCGCGACTCAGCAGGGGACAGCGCCATGTCGCGCACTACATCGTAGGCACGCTGTTTGCGCTCGATCCTCGGGCTTTCTTCGATGAGCTCGCCGCTGTAGGCATTCTCTGTGTAGGCCACCGGGCGGCCGTCCGCGAGACGCAGGAACCACACCTCGGTACCGACCAGCCCGTGCACTCCCGCGCTTTGCAGCAGCACCTGCACGGTGATGTTCTGCCGCTCGGACACCTCCAGCAGGTACTCCAGCTGCGCATGCCACTCTCGCTCGTCCTTCGCTGGCGTCCGCAGGACCGCTTCCGCCATGATCGTCCGGAACGGCGGCGCATCCTCCCCTTCCAGCAGCACCTTCCGACTCATCCGCGCCTCGACCTGCTGGTCCAGCTCCTTGCCCTTGTACCCACCCGCCGCGAGCACCTCCCGCGCATACCCCGGCGTCTGCAACAACCCCGGCACCACACTCACCGCGAAGTGCCAGAGGCTCACCGCCTCCGCCTCCAGTTTCATGTACCGCCGGTATCGCTCCTTGAACTGCGACTTGTCCCCCGTCGCCAGCTCCCACAGCGTCATCAGGAAGTTCGGCGTCCCGTAGAACGTGTCCAGCGCCTGGACGACCTCCGGGCTGCTGATCGTCTCGCCCTTCTCCATCTTCCCGAACAGGGACCAGTCCCAGCCGACCCGTTCCCCGAGCTGCCGCAGGCTCACCCGCCGCTCCGCCCGCAGTCTCCGCAGCTCCTCCGCGAACCGTTGCCGTGGTTCCTGGCTGCGGCCGCTGATCACTCGTCGCTGCGGCATGACGGCGCTCCCCTCCGAGTCGCTCGCACACGGGCGGAGGTGGGACGGGGCGTGGAAGGTGTGGAACCGGCGTCGCACGCCGGGGAAGCACTCCCCCGTCCACGGCCCGCCCGCCCACATCCGGGCACATCCTCGTCACACCCGGATTACGCAGCGTAATGCAGCGCGCGTCAGCGGCTCCGGGAAACAGTGCAATCCGCCCACGAGGAGCGACCCCATGGCACCCACCACACACAATTCGGCCAATACTCCGAAGACCGCGCCCGACCCGAAGGTCCAGGAGGCTCTGGACGCCCGCGACGCCCTCGCCGCCGCGCTCACGCGGGCCGGTATCCAGCTTCCCGCCATGGACATCCGCACCCCGTGGCTGGACGACCGCGAGGCCGAAGCGCCGTACGCCTTGGTCAACCTCGGAGTCTGTTCCGCGCCCGTCGCCCACGCGCTCGCCACCGTGATCAGGAACGGGCTGGACACATGACCAGCAGCAACACCAACCTCCCACCCATCGGCGCCATCGTCCTCGACACCGCCCGCAACCACGTGGGCCGCGTCATGGGCGCGGAAGGCCCGTACCTTCAGCTCCGCCCTCTCGGCGGCGGTCGCGAGTGGGACGTCGAAGCCGCCCACCTCCACCCCCTCACCGGCGCGGAGCTGCTGAGTGCGCTCGTGGCCGAGGCAAACGCGCGCAGCCGGCGCCGCCGCAGCCTCGGCAACGGGACACCATCGCCCGACCTGACGGAGTCCGGACCGGCGCCCTCCACATGATTCACACGCTGTCTTAAGATGACCGAAATCATCTCAGCGGCCCGCCGGGCTTCCGTTCCGCTTCGCGGACTTCGAGGACACGCCCCCACCCGCACGAGCGTTTTTGTGCTGCCTGGGGGCCTGTCTTGCTGTTCCGTGAGTCCGCGGCGTCGGTTGCCGCCCGCACGCTCGAGGGTTCCCTTGCGCTGCTCCTGATCGAGAACTTCCGGCACAAGCACAGCCACCAGCCCGGCGCCTCCGAGGTCCGCTCCTGGAAGCGGAGTCTTCCCGCCCTCGCGAACGCCCTCGTCGAGGCCGGGCTCGGCGATGTCGAGGTGATGGTGGAGTACGGGCTCCCCCTCACCAGCAAGCGGGCGGACGCGATACTGGCCGGCGTCCACCCCACCACCGGCGAGCCGTCGTACGTCGTTGTGGAGCTCAAGCAGTGGAGTGAGGCGCACCCCGAGGAGGAGGACCCGCTCCTCTGCCGGATCGACGCCTACGCGCACCCCGTCCTGAATCCGATCGAGCAGGTGCGGGGCTACTGCGAGTACCTGCTGTCCTTCAACGGTGCCGTGGAGCGGACTCCGGAGGCCGTCGCAGGTGTGGCATACCTGCACAACGCGACCGAGTTCGGGGTCGGGTCACTGCGGGCCGTGCCCGAGGACCTCCACGGACGCATGTACACCGGTGAGGAGCGCGGCGCGTTCCTCGACTTCCTGCGTTCGCGCCTCGCACCCAAGCCGGGTGCCGAAGCCGCAGACATACTCCTGCAGGCCAAGGTGCGGCCCTCCAAGCAGCTGATGAGCGTCGCGGCGGCCGAGGTGCGTGAGCGGGAGCAGTTCGTGCTGCTCGACGAGCAGCGGCTCGCGTACGAGCTCGTGATGTCGGCCGTACGCAAGGCGCAGCGCGCCAACCACAAGCAGGTCATCGTCGTCACCGGCGGGCCCGGGTCGGGCAAGAGCGTGATCGCGATGCAGCTGCTCGGCGAGCTGTACCGCCGTGGCGTTCCCGCCCTGCACGCGACCGGGTCGCAGTCGTTCACGAAGACGATGCGCAAGGTGGCGGGGGCTCGGAAGCCCGAGGTGCAGAAGCTGTTCAAGTACTTCAACAGCTTCATGGAGGCCGAGCCGAACGACCTCGACGTGCTGATCTGCGACGAGGCGCACCGGCTCCGCATCACCTCGGCCAACCGCTACACCAAGGCCGCTCTGCGCACCGGCAAGCCGCAGGTGTCCGAGCTGATCGACGCGGCCCGGGTGCCGGTGTTCCTGCTCGACCAGCATCAGGTGGTGCGACCGGGCGAGATGGGGACCGAGGAGCAGATCCGACAGGCCGCCGCCGCACACGGGTTGGAGTGCACGGTGGTGGACCTGGACAGCCAGTTCCGCTGCGGCGGCAGCGACGCGTACGTGCAGTGGGTCGCCGATCTGCTCGGCCTGGAGGGCGAGACACCCACCGTTTGGGAGCCGGACGGCAAGGTGGAGCTGCGGGTCGCCGACAGCCCTCAGGAGCTCGAGGACTTCCTCGTCGCACGCCGCGAGGAGGGCTACGGAGCCCGGATGTCCGCCGGCTACTGCTGGAAGTGGACGACGAAGATCACCCCGGACATGCAGGCGCTGCCCGCCGACGTCGTCATCGGGGACTGGGCCCGGCCGTGGAACGTGTACGGGGACCGGTCGGTCCTCGGGGCGCCGCCGGCGCCGCTGTGGGCGACCGACAAGGCCGGCTTCGGGCAGGTGGGCTGCGTGTACACGGCGCAGGGCTTCGAGTACGACTGGTCCGGCGTGATCATGGGGCCCGATCTGGTGTGGCGTACCGACCGGTGGGTGGTGGACCGTACGGCGTCCAAGGATCCGTCGTTCACCAAGGCGACGCCCGATGCCCACATCGACCGGCTCGTCCGGAACACGTACAAGGTCCTGCTGACCCGGGGGATGGTCGGCACGATCATCTACTCGACGGACCCGGAGACGCGGGACAAACTGCGGTCTCTGATCCCTCCGGCGTAGGGCACAAGGGACCGTCCCCCGCCGCCTACCCGTTCGTGTCGGGCCGCAGCCCGACCGGCCTCCGACCACTGGTGTCCGAAAACGGTCAACCGTTGTCAGACCGACGCCATACGATCGGACGAGCTTCAACCATCACATCAGTACCGTCGGCAGCCGCCCGCCCGTCGAGAGTGAGACCGTCCATGGCCCAGCAGCCGCCCCTGCTCCGCGATGTCATCGACATCAAGGAGAAAGTCTCCACCTCGGACTTCGTGCTCCAGCTCTCGGAGGCGACGACTCCCGAGGGCGCGGAGCGCGCGCTCCGGGATTACGTGGTCACGGAGCGGCTGCTCGAGAACTTCGACGAGGCGCTCGGGCTCATCAAGTCGGCGCTCGACGGGGCAACCTCCAAGGCTGCGTACCTCCATGGTTCGTTCGGTTCCGGTAAGTCGCACTTCATGGCCGTGCTGCATGCGCTGCTCAGCGGCAGCCCGGCGGCCCGTGCGCGCGACGACTTCGATCCGATCCTGACGAAGCACGAGTGGCTCGGCACGGACGGGAAGAAGTTCCTGCTCGTGCCGTACCACATGCTCGGGGCCAAGGCTCTGGAACAGCGGGTCCTGGGCGGGTACGTGAGCCACGTCAAGAAGCTGCACCCCGAGGCGCCGACGCCGCAGGTGTACCGGACGGACGCCCTCTTCGAGGACATCCGGTCGATGCGGGCGCGCATGGGCGACGCAGCCGTGATCGCCGGCCTCGCCTCCCTGGACGGGTCCGACGACGCGGACGGCGAGGAAGAGGACGAGTGGGGGGAGTCCCTCGCCTGGGCGTGGACGCCGGAGCTGCTGGACACCGCGCTCGCCGCGGAGGAGGTTCACGAGAGCGGCACGGCCCTGAACCTGGTCCGCCCGTCCACGCCCTCCGAGCTGAGGGCTCGGCTCGTACGCGACGCGAGCACGAATCTGCTGCCCGGCTTCGCGAAGAACGCGGCCGAGGACGAGCACGGGTTCATCTCGCTCGACGCCGGCCTGTCCGTGATCGCCGAGCACGCGAAGGGGCTGGGCTACGACGGTCTGATCCTGTTCCTCGACGAGCTGATCCTGTGGCTCGCGACGCTGATCCACGACCAGAAGTTCGTGGCCCGCGAGGCAAGCAAGATCACGAACTTCGTCGAGGGCGGCGATGCCCGCCGCGCCATCCCCGTGGTCTCCTTCATCGCCCGCCAGCGTGACCTGCGCGAGCTCGTCGGCGAGGAGGTGTCCGGCGCGGCGGAGTCCTCCATCCAGGACACGCTCAACCTGGCCTCGGGCCGGTTCGACAAGATCACCCTGGAGGACCGCAACCTCCCCCAGGTCGCCCACGCCCGCCTCCTCCAGCCGAAGGACGCGGACGCCGCGGCCCTCATCAAGGCGGAGTTCGACAAGACGCGCAAGATCCGCCAGGAGGTTTGGGACACCCTGCTCGGTTCCGACCGGGGTGCGGACGGCGTCGGCGCGGACGAGGAGAGCTTCCGGCTCACGTACCCCTTCTCGCCGGCCTTCATGGACACCCTCGTGCACGTGTCCTCAGCGCTGCAGCGCAACCGCACCGGTATGAAGCTGATGGGACAGCTGCTCGCCAACCACCGCAACGAGCTGCGGCTCGGCGATCTGATCCCGGTCGGGGACCTCTACCCCCTGATCACCGCGGGTGGCGACAAGCCGTTCACCGACAGCCTGAAGGTCGTCTTCGAAGCGGCGGACAAGCTGTACAAGACCAAGCTGCGCCCCTATCTCCTCCTTACGCACAACGTGTCCGAGGAGGACATCGAGAAGTACACCAACCGTCCCGACGACATCACCGACCCGGCGCTGCGTGGCCGGATCAAGCTGTTCATCGGCGACAACCGCATCGTCGGCACGCTGCTCCTCTCTGCTCTCGCCCCGAGCGTCCCCGCGCTCTCCGAACTCACGATCCGCCGTCTGTCGGCCCTCAACTACGGCTCTGTCGTCGCCCCGATCCCCGGCCGCGAGTACGGCATCCTGAAGAACAAGATCGCGGAGTGGGCGGGACGCTTCCCGGAGATCAAGGAGACCGGCACCGAGGCCAACCCGGGTGTCCGTCTCGAACTGTCCGGCGTGGACGTGGACTCGGTCATCGCCAACGCCCAGATCAACGACAACCCCGGCAACCGCAATGCGCTCGCCAAGCGGCTCCTCGCCGAGGAACTCGACATCACTCAGGGGCAGTTGATCGACGAGCTGAACCTGGTCTGGCGCGGCACGGAGCGCAGCGTCGAAGTGATCTTCGGCAATGTCGTGGACGAGGACGAGCTGCCCGATCACGACCTGATGCCCCAGATGGACGGGCGTTGGCGACTGGTGATCGATCTGCCCTTCGACGAGGGAGAGTACGGTCCGGTCGAGGATGCCGACCGCATGCGACGGCTGCGCGAGAAGCAGGGCGAGCCGTCCCGTACGGTCGCGTGGCTGCCCACCCACCTCTCCCACCAGCGATATGCCGATTTCCGCCGCCTCGTCGTCATCGACAAGGCGCTCGCGGACGAGCAGCGCTTCGACGGGCAGTACGCCGGACATCTGAGCCCCGACAACCGGGCCCGGGCCAAGGGGCTCCTGGAGACACAGCGGGAGTCCCTCCTCAAGAACGTCAAGGCCGCCTTCAAGCAGGCCTACGGGCTCGCCGAGAAGAAGGCCACGGACGTCGAGCTCGGGTTCGCCGACCATCTGCAGTCGCTGCGTGCGGTCGACGGACTGACGCTCTCCTTCGGTCAGTCCCTGCGCGACGGCATCCGGCACATCGCCGGCAAGCTGCTCGCGAGCCAGTTCCCGGAACACCCCGACCTCGACCCCGACGGCACCGGTACCGCAGTCCGGCAGGCCGATGCGAAGAAGATCTTCGGCCACGTCCAGGCGGCGGTCGAGGCACGCGACGGACGGGCCGAGATCCCGGCTGCCGACCGGAACCTGATGCGCAGGGTCGCCGGGCCGCTGCGGCTCGGCCAGCAGAAGGAGGCGTACTTCGAGCTCTCCCGCTACTGGGCCGACCACTTCCAGCAGCTGGCCCGCGAGCAGGGCGTGACCGGCGACCTCAGCCTGATCACGCTGACCGACTGGACGGACCGGCCGACGCCGCGCGGCCTGCCCGTGTTCCTCAGCCGGCTCGTCGTGGCCTCGTTCGCCGAGATGGACGACCGAGTGTGGGTGCGGGCAGGCATGCCGCTCGACCCCCCTCCGGGCTTGAACGAGATCAAGGAGCAGGACTCCCTGCGCAGCCAGCCGCTGCCGTCGGAGGAGGACTGGGACACTGCCCGGCAGCGGTTCACGACCGTTTTCGGCGTCCCCGCGCCGACGCTGCGCCGCGGTCGCATGGTGAACCAGCTGGCCAGGCTGATCGCCACCGAGGCCGGCAAGTACCGCGAGGAGGCCCGCCAGCTGGTGGCGGAGCTGGAGCGGCACGCCGGCTTCCTCCAGCTGGACGAGACGCTGGAGACGGGGCGGCTCGCCATCGCCCGCCGGGCCGTGGAGCTGCTCGACGTGCTCACCCGCTCGGCCGGTCAGGGTGCCGCGGGGGCCAGGAAGACGGTCGAGGCGTTCGCCGCCTTCGATTTCGGTCCCGTCAGCCCCGACCGTTTCGGTACCTCCATCAAGCAGGCCGGTGCGGTGGCGCAGGCGCTCGACTCGGCCTCCTGGAACACGCTCGACCTGGCCTCCTCCGAGGGGCCCGAGGGCGAGGCGCTGCTCGAGTCCCTCCGTAACGCCGCGCGGAGCGACCAGCGGACCAACGACCTCAAGGACGCCCTGGCGCGCGCTCAGCGTGACGTCCTCGCGCTGGTGAAGCGGAACCGTGCCGCGGCCACCCCGCCGCCCGCTCCCGCTCCCCCGGCTCCGCGGCCCGGCGACGTGGCCCTGGACACTCCGACCAGCCATCCACAGGTTCCCGAGGAGAGCGAGTCGAAGGCCGGTCCCGCTGCCGGCGGCAGCGGCACGGGCGGTCGGCTGCGCCGGTCCGGCGGCGGCCGGACGACGGCCGTGCGGGCCGTCGCGGAGCTCCAGGCGGAGCTCGCAGAACTGGTCGCCCAGGAGCCGGGCGCCACGGTCGAGATCACCTGGCGGGTTGTCGAGTCATGAGTGCGCTCGCCTCCGGCACGGTCGCGGTACGGCTGAACCTCGCGACCATCACCCAGTATCTGTCCGCCCAGTCCTCCCTGGCCGACGCGCTCGCCGGGCGCGGCAGGCGACGCGCAGTCCTGCTGCGTTCCACTCCGCAGTGGGAGGGCCCCGCCGAGCCGACCTGGGGTGACGGCCAGTCCGCTCGCGTCGTGGCGGCGCCGTCCCCACTCGCGGTGCACGAGCTGGTGCTCGACCATTTCGCCGACCGAGCGGCGGGGCCGGCGGTCCTCGTCGTCCTCACGGACCGGGAGCAGTACGAGCTCGACCCGGCGATCCTCGCCCGGGTCCACAGGCAGCGGATCGACGCGGTCGACAGTTGGGACGTGGTCCGGGACGCCTTCGGCGCTCAGCAGGTCGATCCGCGGCTCAAGGAGGACAACTGGGCCGCGGAGGCGCTGTTGGACGCCGCGCCTCCGGCCGGGTGGAACCGCCTCGGCGGCGGTCTGCTGTCCCGGTCCGTCGCACTGACCGCTCTCGCGCTCCGGCGCCTGCGGCTCGGGCCGTTCCAAGACGAACAGGAAACCGGCCCACAGGACCACACCGCCGCGGCCGACACCCTGGACACTCACGCTCTGCTCGGCTGGTCTCTGACACCCACCGGACCCGAGAGGTTTCTCGAGCTGCGCGGACCCGAGCGCTCCGGACTCGTCTCGTTCCTCGGCGAACCGGATCAGGCCGGGCTGGCAGGCCAGGCGCTCCTCGCCCTGGTCGAGGCGGAGCACGGGCCTGACGCCGTTCCCTTCGGCCTGGTGTGCTCCGCGCTGTGGTGTCACGCAGAGCCGGACGCTGCGACGTACACGGCACGCGGTCGGGCCGAGCGCTGGTTCGGCGAGCGCCCCCCAGCGAAGGGCGAGCAGTTCGACATTCTGGCGGCAGCCTTCGGCCGGGCCGCCGAGGACTATGTCACGGGTCTGCTGACCAAGGCTGCCCGGGCCGGTGGTGACGGCTCCGACGAAGCGCGGGAGGCACGCAGGGTCAGCGAGACGGTCCTGGACCGGGCCTCGGTGCTGGTGCGCCAGTTCGGAGCGGAGGCCGCTGCGGAGGCGAGTCCTGTCCTGTCCATGGGTCTGGAAGCCAGGTTCAGGGCCGTCGGTCAGGCGCTGGCCGCGCGCGAGCCGGGAGCGCTGGCCCACGCGGTCGTTGCTCTGGGGAATCATCGGCGGGCGAAGGGTCCGGAGCACAGGGCGCGGGTCGAACGAACGAGGATGAGTCAGCGGCTCGTCCAGTGGCTGACCGTCGAATCGGTCGACGAGAACCGGCCGGTGTTCGACGCGATACAGCATCACGTGCAGGAGACGGGCTGGGTCGACCGTGCCCTGGAGCACATCGAAGCCGGCGGCGACCCCGATCCGGGGCTCGCCGCCGCGTACGACTCGCTTGCTGCTCGGGTGCGCGAGCGGCGTCGCGAGATCGACCGCGACTTCGCCCGCACGCTGGCGACATGGACGGCCGGGGGTACCGGGCCCGGTACGGGGTTGGTTGTGGAGAACTTCCTGGAGCGGGTGGTGAAACCCGTCGTCCAGGGGCCCGGTGACCGGCGGGTGCTGCTGCTTGTCCTTGACGGCATGAGTGCGGCCATCGCCACCGAGCTGGGTGAGGAGCTGCGCGCCTCGTGGGCGGAGTTCGATCCGGTGGAGAACGGGAGTCCGCGGCGCCGGGCCATGGCTGCTGCTCTGCCGACGCTGACGGCTGTCTCCCGGACGTCGCTCTTCGCAGGCCGGCTCATGCAGGGATCGCAGAAGGACGAGGCTCAACTGTTTCCCCGGCTTCCGCTCTGGGACGGAGCGCCCGCCGCCGTCTTCCACAAGGACGATCTGCGGGCGGAGAGCGCGGGCGAGACGTTCGGGCCCGCACTCACCGAGGCGCTGAACGACGGCCGTACGCATGTGGCGGTGGTCCTCAACGCCATCGACGACCGGCTCGCCAAGGAGCAGAAGCTCGGCGACGGGTCCTGGCAGGCGGCGCACATCCCCGGGCTCGTGGACCTGATGCGGGTCGCGGCGGAGCAGGGCATGGCCGTGCTCATCACCAGTGACCACGGGCACGTGGTGGATCGGCACGGGGTGAAGGTCGAGGCCGGGTCGCCCCTGTCCGCCCGTCATCGGACTCCGGGTGGTGACACCGCCCCAGCCGAGATCGAGCTGCAAGGGAGTCGAGTCGTCGCGCCCGAGCCCGGCGCCTCGATCGTCGCCCTGTGGGATGCCGATTCCCGTTACACGGCCCGGAAGGCCGGCTACCACGGGGGTGCGTCCCTCGCCGAGTTCACCATCCCGGTCCTCGCGTTTCTGCCGTTCGGGGCCACCCCGCCACCGGCATGGCGGGAACTGGGCGACCAGCGTCCCCTCTGGTGGCATCTGGAGGCGAAGGCGTCCCAGCCCGTGGCTGCCCCGGTGCCCAAACCGAACGTGCCCGCGAAGCGTCCGGCAGCCAAGCAGAAGCCCCGCAAAGAGCACGAGCAGCTGGCGCGTACCCACGACTCGCTGTTCGACGTCGCCCTCGTTCCGGCAGCGGAGCACGAGGATGCGCTGGTGACCGCTGCCGTGGTCGACCCCGGCGACGCCCTCGTCGAGGCGCTGTTCGCATCCGAGACGTTCAAGGGCCAGCAGGAGCTGCTCGCGCGCAAGCCGCCGGAGGGCAAGCTGAAGCAGGCGATTCGCGCCCTGATCGATGCCGGCGGCACCCTGCCGGTAACGGCACTGGCCCAGCGCGTGGCGTATCCGACGACGCGAGCCGACGGGTTTGCCGCCGTCCTGCGTCAGCTCCTCAACTACGACGGTGTCCAAGTCCTGGAGACACTGCCGGAC
Organism: Streptomyces sp. NPDC126499; assembly: GCF_040302485.1. Lineage (NCBI taxonomy): Bacteria > Bacillati > Actinomycetota > Actinomycetes > Kitasatosporales > Streptomycetaceae > Streptomyces > Streptomyces sp. NPDC126499. Next base: position 291,849 of record NZ_JBEOUO010000009.1, read on the forward strand.
GGCCGGACGGTCCGCCTCGACCTGCCCTTGCTGCGCGTCCAGTTCGCCCTCGACTGACCCTCCCCTCCGACCGATCTGTGCCGATCCTTGACGATGAGCCAGGAGCCATGAGCGCCAACGACCGTGTTCTGATCAACCAGATGATCGACGAGTGGCGGAACGCCCGCACCGTCCCTCTGTCGTTCGACGCCGCTTTCGAGCGCTTCGCAAGCGAGCACGCTCTGCACGGTTTCGGCCTGTCGGAGGAGGAGATCGAGGCAGGCATCATCGGTGGCGGGAACGACGGGGGCATCGACGGCGCATACGTGTTCCTCGGCGGGCGACTCCTGCACGAGGACAGTGACATCTTCCAGCAGTCATCGGCTGCTGCACAGGTGGAAGCCGGCACACAGCTGACGCTGTGGCTCGTCCAGGCCAAGACGAGCCAGACCTTCTCCGAGCTGGCTCTGGACCGGGTGGCCGCCACCTGCAAGGACCTCCTCGACATGGAGGTCGACGAGAGCGCCATGTCCATCCTCTACAACGAGGACCTCCTGGGCCGCTTCAAACTGTTCCGGGATGCCTTGAAGCGCCTCGCGCACCGTCACCCGACCTTGCTGATCAAGTTCTCGTACGTGACCCGTGGCGAGGCCTCCGAGGTCCACGTCAAGGTCCAGACGAAGGCGAAGCTCCTGGAGGCCCAGCTCACCCAGGCATTCGCGATCTCGACGGGCGAGGTCGAGTTCCTGGGCCCTGCCGAGCTCTGGAAGCGGGCGAGCACCCTGCCCTCGTACACCCTGGAACTTCCGTACCGGGAAAGCATCACCCACGGCACGAGCCACATCGCCCTGGTCGGCCTGGGCGAGTACATCGACTTCCTCAGCGACGAGACCGGCACGATCAAGTCGCACATCTTCGACTGGAACGTCCGCGACTACCAGGGCAACGTCGAAGTCAACCGGGAGATCACGGCGTCCCTCCAGAATGCGGATGCGCCCGAGTTCTGGTGGCTGAACAACGGCATCACGATCGTGTGCTCCCAGGCCACGTCCGTCGGCAAGCGCCTCAGCCTCTCCGATGTGCAGATCGTCAACGGCCTCCAGACGTCGTACACACTCCACGAGACCCTCCGAGAGCTGTACGCCGCCGAACCGACCGCCCCTGTCTTCGAACGGCTGGTCCAGGTGCGCATCCTCGTCACGGCCGACCAGGCGGCTCGCGACGCCGTCATCCGGGCCACCAACCGGCAGACCAGCGTGCCCGTCGCCTCGCTCCGGGCCACCGACGACATTCAGCGGCAGATCGAGTCCTACTTCCTCGAGCACGAGTGGTTCTACGACCGCCGCAAGAACTTCTACCGGAACCAGGGCAAGCCCGCCGACCGCATCGTCAGCATCCCGCTCCTCGCCCAGTCCGTCATGGCGATGGCGCTGGGACAGCCGGACCACGCACGTGCCCGGCCGTCCAGTCTGCTCAAGTCCGACACGGACTACCGGCGGGTGTTCTCCGACAAGACGGAGCTGCCGGTATACCTGTGGCTGGCCAGGGCCCAGCGGCAGGTGGACGAGTTCCTCCAGTCGGCCTCGGAGCCGGTCACCCGCTCCGAGTACACCAATCTCCACTTCCATCTGGCCATGCTCGGTGCCGTCGATCTGATCGGCCGTGTGTTCAACAGGCCGGACATGCTCACGAACGCCGCCCGGGAGGAGGTCTTCCCCACTCCCGCCCGTCTGGAGGCGCTGTGGCAGTCGCTCCGCGAGCAGTTCGAGCTCTTCCAGAAGGACCGGCAGTGGGGACCGGACAAGACCGCGAAGAGCGCGGAATTCGTGACGCACCTGACGACGACCCTGGGCTACGGCAGCCTGCGCCGGCGGTGACTCGACCCGGCACCGGATCCACGACGGATGGGAGAATGCGCGGGTGAGCGCACCTCGTCCCACCGTCGTATCCGCCGCTCGGCGGCGCACCGCCCTCGATGCCCTCCGGCGCGGAGCGGTGCCCGAGAGCGGCTTGGATCTGCTGGCCACCGGGCTCGACCGCTTCGAGTCCGCCCTCGATGCGGAACTCGAAGCGGTAGCCTCCGGCGCCTCGGTGTTCAAGGCCGTGCGGGGTGAGTACGGCTCCGGCAAGACCTTCTTCACGCGCTGGCTCGGTGAACGTGCGAAGCAGCGGAAATTCGCCGTCTCCGAGATCCAGATCTCGGAGACCGAGACTCCGCTGCACAAGCTGGAAACCGTTTACCGACGTCTCACCGAGCGGCTCGCAACGGCGAGCTTCCCACCGAGCGCGCTGCGTCCCGTGGTGGACGCCTGGTTCTACGCCCTGGAAGAAGACGCTCTCGCCGCCGGCATCGACGAGCAGCACCTGGACGGCGAGGTGGAGCGGCTGCTGACCGCCCGGCTGACGGAGGTCTCGCGGCACGCGCCGTCCTTCGCCACCGCTCTGCGTGGCTATCGGTCCGCCCTCGCGGAGGGCGATGAGGCGACGGCCTCGGCCGTCCTCGCCTGGCTCGGTGGCCAGCCGCACGTGGCCGCGGCAGCCCGGCGCGCGGCGGGTGTACGCGGGGACCTCGACCACTTCGGGGCCCTGGGCTTCCTTCAGGGGTTGCTGACCGTGCTGCGGGACTCCGGTCACCGAGGGCTGTTCGTCGTACTCGACGAGGTGGAGACACTCCAGCGGGTGCGGTCGGACGCCCGGGACAAGGCGCTGAACGCCCTCCGACAACTGATCGACGAGGTCCACTCGGGTCGCTTCCCCGGCCTCTACCTCGTGATCACGGGAACGCCTGCCTTTTTCGACGGCCAGCAGGGCGTCCAGCGACTCGCGCCACTCGCCCAAAGGCTGGCCACGGACTTCACGACGGATCCGCGTTTCGACAACCCGCGGGCGGTGCAGCTGCGCCTGACCGGATTCACCCAGGAGTCCCTGACCTCCCTCGGCATGAACATCCGTGATCTCTACGCCTCAGGCGCTGCGGCCCCCGACCGGATCCGAGCGCTGGCCGACGACGCGTACATCAGCGATCTCGCCCGCGCCGTGGGCGGCTCGCTCGGCGGGAAGGTCGGCGTGGCGCCCCGACTCTTTCTGAAGAAACTGGTCGGTGACGTCCTCGACCGGATCGACCAGTTCGAGGACTTCGACCCGCGTCTGCACTACCGGCTGACAGTGACGAGCAATGAACTGACCGACGTGGAGCGGAATCTGTCTGCGGCCGTCTCGGCCGACGGCATCGACCTGGAGCTGTGATGGCGCACGCCGCGAATCCCGTCGACCGGCTCGACCCTGTGGTCCTGCACCACGTGGTCAACACCCTCGGCTGGCCGGATCTCCGGCCGCTGCAGCGCGCCGCAATCGACCCGGTCATGGACGGCGAAGACGCGGTGCTGCTGGCCCCCACCGCCGGAGGGAAGACCGAGGCAGCTTGCCTGCCGATCCTCTCGGCCATGACCGCCGGAAGCTGGAGCGGCACCTCGGTCCTGTACCTCTGTCCTCTCAAGGCACTCCTCAACAACCTGGTCACGCGCATCGACGGGTACGCCCAGTGGCTGGGGCGCAGCGCTGCCCTGTGGCACGGGGACACGAAGGAGTCCCAGCGGCGTCGTATCCGTACCGAGCGGCCCGACATCCTGTTGACGACGCCGGAGTCCCTCGAGGCGATGCTCATCGGCGTGAAGACCGACCACGCGCACCTGCTGGGAGGCGTCAGAGCAGTCGTCGTGGACGAAGTGCACGCCTTCGCGGGGGACGACCGCGGCTGGCATCTCCTGGCCGTCCTCGAACGGCTGGAGCGAGTGACAGGGCGTGCCATCCAGCGGATCGGGCTGTCGGCGACCGTGGGCAACCCCAAGGAACTCCTGACCTGGCTGCAGGGCGCGAAGGCCGGACAGCGACCAGGCACCGTCGTTGCCCCGGACACCCCGCCTGCCACGCAGGCGCTTCCCGCCGGCACCGCTTCCCCGCCGCCCGGGGACGTCGAACTGGACTACGTGGGGTCCCTCGACAACGCCGCCAAAGTCATCGCCGCCCTGCACAGGGGCGAGAAGCGCTTGGTGTTCTGCGACTCCAGGCGTCAGGTGGAGGAGCTGGGCGCCGCGCTGCGGGCGCGGGACGTCACCGTGTTCCTCTCCCACGCCTCTCTCTCGGCCGATGAACGGGCCAGGTCCGAACAAGCCTTCGCCGAGGCACGTGATTGCGTCATCGTCGCCACCTCCACCCTGGAGCTGGGGATCGACGTCGGAGACCTGGACCGGGTCATCCAGATCGACTCCCCCGCCACCGTCGCCTCCTTCCTCCAGCGCATCGGCCGGACGGGGCGGCGGTCGGGTTCCCTCCGCAATTGCCTCTTCCTTACCACCCAGAAGGAGACGCTGCTGCAGGCTGCAGGGCTGCTCCTGCTCTGGGGTCGGGGCTGGGTCGAACCCGTCGTGGCGCCGCCGGAACCCCGTCACCTCATCGCCCAGCAACTCCTCGCGGTCACTTTGCAGGAGCACAAGCTGGGCGATCAGCTGTGGTCGGAGCAGTGGAACGGGCTCGTGCCCTTCGACCGCTCCGCCGCCCCTGTCCTGCGCCACCTCGTGGACGAAGGATTCCTGGATTCGGACGGAGGCATGCTGTTCATCGGCCAGGAGGCCGAGCGCCGTTTCGGGCGACGGCATTTCATCGAACTGACGGCGTCCTTCACCGCGCCGCCCCAGTTCACTGTGCTGTCCGGGCGCACCGAGATCGGCCGGATGGATCCCTCCGTTCTCACCGAGGAGCGTCCGGGTCCGCGCAGACTGCTTCTTGCCGGCCGCAGCTGGCAGGTGACGTTCATCGACTGGGGGCGCAAGAGGGTGTTCGTCGAGCCCGTCGAGAGCGGCGGCGTCGCGAAGTGGTCCAGCGGATCGGTCGCCGGCCTCTCGTACGCGCTCACCCGTGCGATGCGCGAGATCCTCCTGGGCGAGGATCCGCCGGTGGCGCTCACCCGCAGGGCCGAGATCTGTCTGCAGGACTGGCGCTCCGAGCAGGGGCCTCACATGGTGCACCCCGGTGGCACCCTCGTGGTGCGGCACGGAAACGACGTCCGCTGGTGGACGTGGGCGGGCTACCGCGCCAACGCGACGCTCGGCGCGACGCTGGGCTCGATTGCCGACCCCGTGCAGCGTCCCACCGACTGCTGTCTCCGACTGCGGGAGGACCTGACGCAGGACATGTGGCGGAGCGCGCTCAGGGCTGCGGAAACCGGTCCCGCCCTGGTGCTCCCCGACGTGGATCGTCGGGCGGTGGCCGGGCTGAAGTTCTCCGCCGCCCTGCCCATGCGCCTTGCCACGGCGACGGTCGCCGCGCGGTTGGCGGACTTCGACGGGGCACGTGCCGTGCTGTCGGAGCCGACCAGGTTCCAGTCGGCGTAGCCACGACGCTCACAACTCTATCGGTCATTCCCCGACCGTCCCGTGCATTAGGGTTGTTGGCGCTGCGCACCTTCCCGGAGGGTACGTCGGTGGTGGTCAGGTGCCGGTCCTCGGCAGCGACTGGAGTGGTTTCCCTCGCGTCTCGTACGTGAGGTGAGTGCGGATGCCCGGAAGGGCAACCCTGCCATTCCACAGTCCGATCGAGGAGTGGTGCTCATGAGCTCTGCCGAGTGCAAGCTTGCACGTCGCCGCAGGGTCCGCAGGATCCTGTTCGACGTCTCCGTGGGTGTCGTCGCCAATCTCGTGGTGGCGGCCCTGACGGCGGCAGCGCGCCTGGTCTTCTGACCCGGGCGGATGGCGGGCCCGGAGAGCCCGCCATCACCCTGTGGCCCTTGTCAGAAGAGCCTCAGTTCCGTCTCGTGAACCCCTCCGGGCTTGCGCTTCTTGCGCTTGCGCCGGCCGCGCGTACGTGGCAGGGGTGGACGGCGGGCTTCCGGCGGCAGGTTGTGCCAGGTGGGTCGAAGGCCGTGGATCTCCACCTCGCCGACCATCTTCCTGAGGTACTCACGGGTCTCCTTGTCCGTGGAGTACAGCACCGTCGCACGGCTGGCCCTGGTCATCAGCACGTGGTAGGCGTGGCGTACGAGCCGGGCGAACTCCTCGTCGTCGACGGTGGCGGGCTTCACCTTGGGATCGAACGATCCGGGCACGGCGACACGTTTGACCTTGGACTCCGGGTCCACGCGGTCCTTGCCGCGGCGGAACACCCAGGTGTCCCCCCGCCGCACCATGTCCTCGCCCATGATGACGCCGCACCAGTCCCATTCGAGGCCCTGCGCCGTGTACACGCAGCCGATCTGCCCCAGACCGTTCTCGTCGACCCCCCAGATCTTGGAGGGGGGCGCGCCGTTCTCGCAGACGGTCTCGCTGTCCGCGTTCCAGGGCCGGTGCCAGCCTCCGATGCGGACGTCGGGCTCCAGCCGCTTGGTCTTGCCCTGTGGCTTCGTCCAGGGCCAGCAGTAGCCTGCGACCATGCGGGCGGAAGCACCGGCCCGAGCTTGGCCGTGGATGATCCGTTCGAGTTCGTCCGGAGTGTCGGCGACTTCGATGTGCATCAGTCCGTCGGCTCTCCATTCCTCGGGCTTCTCGTCCGTGAGCCCCAGCAGGGCTCGCACCCAGTGAACGTAGGCGTCGCTGCCGCCGCAGCGGAACTGCTCCCACAGGTCGAACCGGGCGAGCCGGGCATCGTTCCGACCGGCCGCTTCCTCGATCAGCTGCACGGTGCCGACGTCGTGCGGCCGAACGGACTGTGCCTCGTCCAGGAAGAAGACGGACAGGCGGGACGCCGCGATCAGCTCGTCCACCTGCGGCCCCGTCCCCTGTTTCTCGGCCGGCCAGAACCGGCTCGACGAGCGGTCCCGCAGGCGGTGCGCCTCGTCGCAGATCAGGACGTCCAGGGGCGGGTCGGGCGGAGTGACGAAGTTGCTGAAGTAGGTGAACGACTCCCGGAACTCGCTGTCTCCGAAGCCGACGTGCTCCTGCATCGCACCGTTGAAGGCCCGGCTGCCGCTGGCGTACATCACCGTACGGCCTTGGGCCTCCAGTTCGGTCTTCATCTGCAGGCCGACGGCGCTCTTCCCCGTTCCGGCACCGCCGGTCACCAAGAACACCGCGCGTCGCTCGTCCGGGATCAGCTCCGGTCGGCGTGGGTCGGGAAGCACCCTGGACGCGGTCTCGAGGATCTGCTCGGCGATCTCCTTCTGCTTTCCCCGTAGCGTGAAGACCGTGTCCGCACCACGGGACCAGATCATGGCGTCCAGCAAGCGGGTGTTGCGCAACCCCATGCCCTGGAGCATGACCTCGGCCGCCGAGGCCGCACTCTCGTCGTCAGCGGCGAAACTCCGCTGGAGGTCCGCCAAGAGCTGCTTGCGCCGGTCGCTCGTATAGATCCGGCCGTACACCCCGGTCGGCGCCACCACGTCGAGGAGTGGGCGCACCGCTTCGTCCGTGGCGTTGTGCAGGTAGGCGAAGCCGCCGCATTCGAAGTCAAGGCCCTGGAACGGCCCCCTTTCACTCCGGAACGCGTTGTAGTACTCCCGCAGCTGCAGAACCGGATGAGCCTTCTCACCCATGCCCTCCACGTACACCAGGTCCGCGGTGGCCTGTTCCACCCTGGTCACGGTCGACCAGCGCTTGAGCTCGACCAACTCCACGGAGGGCCGGTTCCTCTCGGGGTGGCGACCCACTAGGACGACATCGATGAGCCTCGGATCACCTGGACGGTTGAACTCGTCGATGGTGGCGGCACACTCGACGACCATCTGCACGTTGCCCCGCCCGGCCTCCACCAGGTCGCCGGCCAGGCTCACCAGGCTTTCCGCCCAGGCGGACCGCTCGGTGAGCGATGCATCGCTCTTCCGGAACTTCCGCCATCGTGCCGCGAGATGCGGCACCATGAGGCGCCTGGCGTTGAGCGTCAGCAGATCCTGCGCTGCCATCTTCAGCAGGAGCATGGACACGAGGTGGTTCCCCCAGGGCACGAGTGACTCGTGCGGGTGGGGGCATGTCCTCGCATGGAAGCCCGTCGGACCGCAGTCTTTCTCGACGATCTTACGGGGCCGACCAGACCTCCGGACATCGAAGGCCCGAGTGGCGGTCCGAACCGTGCAAACCGCATCTTGAGTGCTCAATGTCCCAGTGGTATGTGCCCCCCTCCGAGGAGGGAGGAGGGGCGGGGCGGCCGGCCCCAGCGCCCGTCGGTTGCCGGGGCCGTCGGCTGACGGACTCGTGCCGGGGCCCCGGCACGGGTCCGTCAGGAGCGCTGCCAGGTCACCGGGACCTTGACCTCCGCGCCGCCGTTGCCGCCCTCGCCGCCGAAGCGGAGGGTGCCGCCGAGGGAGGCGACCGTGGCGTCCCAGCAGTTGATGTCGGTGAGGCGGATCTCGGGCATCCTGAGGGCCGTGCCGTCGACCACCGGGCGGAAGGGCTTGATGGCGTCCGCGGCCAGTTCCAGCTTCGCCGGGCGGGCCGCCGTCCACGTGCCGCCGGCCGGTGCGAAGCGGGTGAGGATCTCGTCGTCGCCGCGGATGCCCGTGGCCGGGTCCGTCTTCGGGGCGAAGCGCAGTTCGACCAGGGTCGCCTTGTTGCCGGTCGGGAGGGTTCCGGCCGGGACCAGCGCGACGAAGGTGCCGGTGATCGGCTTCGAGTCCGGGGTCCAGCAGGGGTGGGCGGTGTACGGGATCTGGCCCGTGCCCGGCTGTGTCGCGGTGGGGGTGGGGGTCGGCTCGCCGCCGCCCGTGGTCTCGCCCGTCGTCGTGCCTTCGCTGACGCCGGTGTTCGCGCCGCCGTCCGCTCCGCCGTCGGCCCCGCCCGTCGTCGTACCCTCGCTGACGCCGGTGTTCGCGCCACCGTCCGCTCCGCCGTCCGCCCCGTTCGTCGTCCCGACCGTGGACCCTCCGTCGGTCTCCCCGGAGGTCGTGCCCTCGGTGACGCCGACGCTGGTTCCTCCGTCGGTCGGCTCGGCCGCCGCCGGGGCGGCCTGGCCGAGGCCCTCCGCGAGGCCCGTGCCGGAGGCCAGGAAGACGGCGGTGGCGGCGACCGCCGTCGCCGCCACTGTCAGGGATATCCGGCGGACCGTCTGCTGCTGTCTCAAGGTGCCTGCTCTCGCTCGTCGTTCGGGTTTCCGTCGAACACTGTCTCGAACAGGGGGCGTTCAAACGGATACGAGCGGTGATCTCGACCTCAGGCACCCGGCAGCATCCCGCCGCCCTTCAGGCGCTCGATGTCGGAGGGCCGGACCTTGATGACGAAGAGGGCGATGAGCGCGGCGGCCGCGGCGAAGACGGCGGCCGTGATGAAGCCCGCGGAGACCCCGGAGGTCAGCACCTGGTCGGCGTAGGGCGGTGGGAGCTCGCCCGTCCTCGCGAACTGGGCCTTCTCCAGAGGGCCCGCCTGGGACAGGAACGCGGGCACCTGCCTCTTCGCCTCGTCGCGGCTGTACGTGCCGAAGACCGTGACCAGGATGGACAGACCCAGCGAACCTCCCACCTGCTGCGTGGCGTTGAGCAGTCCGGAGGCGGCGCCCGACTCCCGCTGCGGGACGTTCGACAGCGCCATGATGGTCAGCGAGACGAACATGAAGCCCATGCCGAAGCCGAAGACCAGGATCGGTCCGAGGATGCTGCCCGCGTACGTGGAGTGCACGTCGGTCAGGGTGAGCCAGGCCAGACCGAGCGCGGCCAGCACCGACCCCGTCACCATGAAGGGCTTCGGCCCGAACCTGGGCAGCAGGCTGGACGTGAGGCCCGCGGCGACCGCGATGATGGCGCTGACCGGCAGGAACGCGAACCCGGTGGCCAGGGGGCTGAAGGCGAGGACCTGCTGCACGAAGAGCGTCAGGAAGAAGAACATGCCGAAGATCGCCGCGGCCAGGCACAGCATGATGGCGTACGTGCCCGAGCGGTTGCGGTCGGCGAACATGTGCAGGGGCGTGATGGGCTGCTGGGAGCGGCGTTCGATCGCGAGGAACCCGGCGAGCAGCACGACCGCCGCCGCGAACGAGCCGATCGTGTACGGGTCGCGCCAGCCCTCCTGCGAGGCCCGGATGAACCCGTACACCAGCGCCACCATGCCGAGCGTGGACGTGAGCGCGCCGGCGAGGTCGAAATGGCCGGGGTGCCGCTCGGACTCCCGGACGTGCCGGGGGGTGAGGAAGGCGATCAGCACGGCGATGGGCACGTTGACGAAGAAGATCCAGCGCCAGTCGAGCCATTCGACGAGCATGCCGCCGGCGACCAGGCCGATCGCGCCGCCGCCCGCCGAGACTCCCGCGAACACCCCGAAGGCGCGGTTGCGTTCGGGCCCTTCATCGAAGGTGGTGGTGATGAGGGACAGCGCGGTCGGGGAGGCGATGGCGCCGCCGACGCCCTGGAGGGCTCGTGCGGCCAGCAGGTGCCACTCGGCCTGCGCCAGCCCGCAGAAGAGCGAGGCGAGTCCGAAGAGCAGCACGCCGAAGACGAAGACCCGTCGGCGGCCGAGGATGTCACCGCAGCGGCCGCCCAGGAGCAGCAGGCCGCCGAAGGTCAGCGTGTAGGCGTTGACCACCCACGACAGGCTGGTGGTCGAGAAGTCCAGCGCGCTCTGGATGTGCGGAAGCGCGATGTTCACGATGGTGATGTCGAGGACGACCATCAGCTGGCAGGAGGCGATGACGAACAGGGCGATGCCTTTGCCGTCTCCGCCGCTCCGGGGAGCGGCTGACTTCCGCGGGGTCGTCGGCTTGGATGTACTCATGGCGCATCGCGCCCTCACCTGGGGGGACCATGGGCCGGTCAGTCCACCTTTCGACCGTAATGCTGGTCCATACGGGTGACCAGTCGATCTTCACGGCGTTCCGTCGAGGCCGTTTCAGTCGACGACGGCGAAGCCGTCCAGCTCCACCAGGGCCTGTTCGTCCCACAGGCGCACGACGCCGACGACCGCCATCGCCGGATAGTCCCGGCCCGCCAACCGCCGCCAGATGCGGCCGAGTTGGTGGGCGTGGTGGCGGTAGTCGGCGACGTCCGTGGCGTAGACGGTGACGCGCGCGAGGTCGGCGGGCGAACCACCGGCGTGGCGCAGTGCGGTGAGGAGGTTGGCGAGGGCCGTCTCGAACTGCTCGGGCAGGGTCTCCCCCGTCACCTTCCCGTCCCGGTCCAGGCTGGTCTGCCCCGCGAGGAACACGAGCCGGCTGCCGGTGGCGGTGACGGCGTGGCTGAAGCCGGTGGGCGGGGACAGTTCGGCGGGGTTGTGCCGGTGCAGGCTCATGTCGCGGCTCCCGAGGTGACTCCTGACGTGACGGTCGGCGTGAGTCCTGACGTCGACGGGGGTGGGGCGGCGCCGGCCGGCTGCCGGGCGAGCTCCCGCTGGTCGAGCTCCCGCTTGTAGAGCTCCTTGGCGATGATCGTGCGCTGCACCTCCGTGGCTCCCTCGTAGATACGGGGTGCCCGCACCTCCCGGTAGAGGTGTTCCAGCAGGTGGCCGCGTTGCAGCGCGCGGGCGCCGTGCAGTTGGACGGCGGCGTCGACGACGTACTGCGCGGTCTCGGTGGCCAGCAGTTTCGCCATGGCGGCGCGGCGCGGCACGTCCGGGTCGCCCCGGTCGTACGCCTCCGCCGCCGCGTACACGAGGAGCCGGGCCGCCTCGGTACGGGTGGCCATCTCGGCGACCTGGTGGGCGACGGCCTGGAGGTCGGCGAGCACACCGCCGAAGGCCGGGCGCCCCGCGGTGTGGGCGACGGTGGCGTCGAGGGCGGCCTGTGCCATGCCGACGGCGAAGGCGCCGACGCTGGGCCGGAAGAGGTTGAGGGTGTTCATCGCGACCCGGAAGCCCTGCCCCGGCTCGCCGAGCACATCGCCCGGCCCGACCGGCACCCCGTCGAAGACGAGGCTTCCGAGGGCGTGCGGCGCGAGCATGTCCAGGGCCTCGCCGGACAGCCCCGGCCGGCCGGCGGGGACGAGGAAGGCGGTGACGCCCCGGGCCCCGGACCCGCCGCCCGGGCCGCCGTCACGGCCGTCGGGACCGGAGGAGCCGGAGGAGGCGGTGCCGGGGCCCTCGGGAGCGGTTCCCCCGGCTCCCGCCTCGCCCGTTCGGGCGAACACCGTCATCACGTCCGCCTCGGGCGCGTTCGAGATCCAGCGTTTCTCCCCGTACAGGCGCCATCCGCCCGTCGGCGGATCCGGGACGGCCTCCAGGGAGAGCGCGGCGGCGTCGGAGCCCGCGCCCGGTTCGGACAGGGCGAAGGCGGCGACGGCGCGGCCCGCGACGACCTCCGGGAGCCAGCGGGCGCGCTGCTCGGGGGTGCCGAAGGCGGCGACCGGGTGGGCGCCGAGGCCCTGGAGGGCGAGGGCCGTCTCGGCCTCCGTACAGGCGTGGGCGAGGGACTCCCGCATCAGGCACAGGTCGAGTGCGCCGGACTCGAAGACGCGGGCGAGCAGGCCGTGCTCGCCGAGGGCGGCGACCAGCGGGCGGTTGACGCGGCCCGGCGGGCCCTGGTCGGCGAGCGGACGCAGGTGGTCGGCGGCGAGCTCCCGCAGCCGTGCGCACCAGGCGATCTGTTCCGGATCGAGCGAGAATGCGGCCATGTGCGGTGGCCCTCTCTGGCGCCCCGCAGGCGCCGACGCGGCTTCTATCGCGAACCGTTGACTGTCGTCACCATCACGATACGCTCGTTTGGCGACGGTCGACCCCTTCCCGACGATGTCCGCCATCCGCACGATGCCCGCCGTCCCGACGATCTCCCGCCGCCCCGCACGACGCCCCGCCCGCACGCGCACGACGCCCCACCGATCCCGTCGACGCCCCGAGGCCCGCCGAACCGTGACGGGCCCGACGCGCGGCCGACGGGACTTCCACGGTCCTCGACGATCCCACCCGACAGGGGGACGGACGCATGGAGCTGACGCCCTCGGCCCACCTGGACACCTTCGCCCGCGACCATCTGCCGCCCGCCGAGCAGTGGCCCCGACTCCTCTTCGACCTGCCCTCCCTCGCCTACCCCGACCGGCTGAACTGCGGGGCCGAGCTGCTCGACCGCACGGTGGAACGATTCGGCCCCGACCGCCCGGTGTTCCGCGACGGCGAGGGCGGCGTCTGGACGTACGGGCAGCTGCGCGCGCGGGTGGACCGGATCGCCCATGTCCTCGACGGCGACCTCGGCGTCCGCCCCGGCAACCGGGTGCTGCTGCGCGGCCCCACCACCCCCTGGCTCGCGGCCTGCTGGCTCGCCGTGATGAAGGTCGGCGCGGTCGCCGTCACCGTCCTCGCCCAGCAGCGGGCGCGGGAGCTGGCCGTGATGGGCGAGATGGCCCGCTGCAGCCACGCGCTGTGCGACGTGCGCGCCGTCGACGAGCTGGTGAAGGCCGACGTGCCGGGGCTGCGCGTCACCCCGTACGGCGGCGACGGGCCCGACGACCTGCTGGCCCTGGCCGCCGGCAAGCCGGAGCGCTACGAGGCGGTGCCGACGGCCGCCGACGACGTGGCCCTGATCGCCTTCACGTCCGGCACCACCGGGCGTCCCAAGGGCTGCGCGCACTTCCACCGGGACGTGCTCGCCGTGGCCGACACCTTCTCCGCGCACGTCCTGCGCCCGGAGCCGGACGACGTCTTCGCCGGCTCCCCGCCGCTCGGCTTCACCTTCGGCCTGGGCGGGCTCGTCGTCTTCCCCCTGCGGGCCGGGGCGTGCGCGGTGCTGCTCGAACAGGCCGGTCCCCAGCAACTGCTCGCCGCGATCGAGCGGCACCGGGTCTCGGTGCTCTTCACCGCGCCGACCGCCTACCGGGTGATGCTGGAGGAGCTCGACTCCCCGAAGCACGACGGCCGGCCCGGCCACGGCCCCGACCTGAGTTCGCTGCGCCGCTGCGTCTCGGCGGGCGAGCACCTTCCCGAGGCGACCTGGGAGGCCTGGCACAAGCGCACCGGTCTGAAGCTGATCAACGGCATCGGGGCGACCGAGCTGCTGCACATCTTCATCTCCGCCGCCGACGGCGAGATCCGGCCCGGCACCACGGGCCGGCCGGTCCCCGGCTGGCAGGCCCGGGTCGTCAGCCGGAACGGAACGGCGGGCCTCCACGACGTCCCGGACGGCGAGGAGGGCCTGCTCGCGGTCCGCGGCCCGGTCGGCTGCCGCTATCTCGCCGATCCGCGGCAGACGGAGTACGTGCGCGACGGCTGGAACCTCACCGGCGACACGTACGTGCGCGAGCCGGACGGCTACTTCCGCTACGTCGCCCGCGCCGACGACATGATCATCTCGGCCGGCTACAACATCGCGGGCCCCCAGGTGGAGGAAGCCCTCCTCGCCCACCCCGACGTCGTCGAGGCGGCGGTGGTCGGCCGCCCCGACGAGCTGCGCGGCCAGATCGTGGTGGCCTACACGGTGGTACGGGACGGGGTGCCGCGCGACGCGGGCACGGCGACGGCGCTGCGGTCCTTCGTCCGGGCCCGGCTCGCCCCGTACAAGGCGCCGCGCGAGATCGTCTTCCTGGACGCGCTGCCGCGCACGGCGACGGGCAAGCTCCAGCGGTTCCGGCTGCGGGACGCCGAGGCCGGACCTCCCCCGACCGGGCCCGGCGGCCTAAAGTGATCACGTGGCCGAGCAGCACACCCCCCGATCCCTGATCGTCTCCCTGTACGGCGCGTACGGCCGGTCGCCGGACGGCGCGCCGCTCCCGGTCGCGGAGCTGATCCGGCTCCTCGGCGTGCTCGGCGTGGACGCGCCCTCGGTGCGTTCGTCGGTGTCCCGGCTGAAGCGCCGGGGGCTGCTGCTGCCCCGGCGCACGGCGGACGGCGCCGCCGGGTACGCGCTGTCGGACGAGGCGCGGATGCTGCTGGAGGACGGCGACCGCCGGATCTACGCCCGTACGGAACCGGCCCTGTCGGACGGCTGGGTCCTCGCGGTCTTCTCCGTCCCCGAGGCCGAGCGCCACAAGCGCCATCTGCTGCGCTCCCGGCTGGCCCGGCTCGGCTTCGGCACGGCCGCGCCCGGCGTCTGGATCGCCCCGGCCCGCCTGCACGACGAGACCCGCCACACCCTGGAGCGGCTGGATCTGGCCGCCTACGTGGACCTGTTCCGCGGCGACCACCTGGGCTTCGCGCCCACGGCGGAGGCGGTGGCCCGCTGGTGGGACCTGCCGTCGATCGCCAAGCTGCACGAGGAGTTCCTGGACGCCCACGAGCCGGTGCTGCGCACCTGGCCGGCCGGTCCGGGCACGCCGGAGGACGCCTACCGCGCGTACCTCCTCGCCCTCGACTCCTGGCGGCGACTGCCGTACGCGGACCCGGTCCTTCCGCTGGAACTCCTCCCGGAGAACTGGCCGGGCACCCGGTCGGCGGAGGTCTTCGCGGCGCTGCACGAGCTGCTGTACGCGCGGGGGGCGGAGTTCGTGCGGGCGTAGGGGCCCGGCGTCCGTCCCTACGGGCCGCGAGCGCCGCCACGATCTCCCGGGGGCAGCCGCTCTTCCGCTCTTCCGCTCGGCTGTCCCGACCGGGCCCGGGGTCCAGCCGTCCTGGGCCGTCCCGACCGGGCCCGCGGCTCAGCCGTCCTTGCGGCCCGTCGGGGGGCGGCGGCTGCCCGCGCGGTACGGGGCCGGCCAAGGGGCGCCGGGGCCCTCGTAGCCCTGTTCGGCGGCGGCGTGCAGGGTCCAGTGGGGGTCGTAGAGGTGGGGGCGGGCCAGGGCGCAGAGGTCCGCGCGGCCCGCGAGGAGCAGGGAGTTGACGTCGTCCCAGGAGGAGATGGCGCCCACCGCGATCACGGGCACGCCGAGGGCCGCGCGGATGCGGTCGGCGTACGGGGTCTGGTAGGAGCGGCCGAACTCGGGCCGCTCGTCGGGCACGACCTGACCGGTGGAGACGTCGATGGCGTCGGCGCCGTGGGCGGCGAAGGCGCGGGCGATCTCGACGGCGTCGTCGGCGGTGGTGCCGCCCTCGGCCCAGTCGGTGGCGGAGACGCGGACCGTCATGGGCCGGTCGGCCGGCCAGACCTCCCGTACGGCGTCGAAGACTTCGAGGGGGTAGCGCAGCCGGCCGGCGAGGTCGCCGCCGTAGGCGTCGGTGCGGTGGTTGGTCAGCGGGGAGAGGAAGCCGGAGAGCAGATAGCCGTGGGCGCAGTGGAGTTCGAGCAGGTCGAAGCCGGCTCGGGCGGCCCGGCGCGCGGCGGCGGTGAACTCCTCGCGTACGGCGGTGAGTCCGGCCCGGTCGAGGGCGTGCGGGGTCTGGTTGACGCCGGGGCGGTAGGGCAGGGGCGAGGCGGCGACGAGCGGCCAGTTGCCGGCGGGCAGCGGCTGGTCGATGCCCTCCCACATGAGGCGGGTGGAGCCTTTGCGGCCGGAGTGGCCGAGCTGGACGCCGAGGGCGGTGCCGGGGGCCTGTGCGTGGACGAAGCCGGTGATACGGGTCCACGCCTCGGCCTGCTCGTCGGTCCACAGGCCGGTGCAGCCGGGGGTGATCCGGCCCTGGGGGCTGACGCAGACCATCTCGGTCATGACGAGGCCGGCGCCGCCGAGGGCGCGGGCGCCGAGGTGGACGAGGTGGAAGTCGCCGGGGACGCCGTCCTCGGCGACGTACAGGTCCATGGGCGAGACGACGACCCGGTTGCGGAGGGTGAGTCCGCCGAGCCGGAAGGGGGTGAACATGGGCGGGGTGCCGGGCGGGCAGCCGAACTCGGCCTCGACGGCGGCGGTGAACGCGGGGTCGCGCAGCCGCAGGTTGTCGTGGGTGACGCGGCGGCTGCGGGTGAGCAGGTTGAAGGCGAACTGGCGGGGCGGGCGGTCGAGTTGCCCGGCGAGCTCCTCGAACCAGCGCAGGCTCGCGGCGGCGGCGCGCTGGGTGGACTCGACGACGGGGCGGCGCTCGGCCTCGTAGGCGGCGAGGGCTCCGGGGAGGTCGTCGGGGCGGGCGTCGACGTGGGCGGCGAGGGCGACGGCGTCCTCGACGGCGAGCTTGGTGCCGGAGCCGATGGAGAAGTGGGCGGTGTGGGCGGCGTCGCCGAGGAGGACGGTGGTGCCGTGCGACCAGCGGGCGTTGACGACCGTACGGAAGGCGGTCCAGGCGGACTTGTTGGAGCGCAGGGCGCGGCCCTGCAGCGCCTCGGCGAAGATCTTGGCGCAGCGGGCGGTGGACTCGGCCTCGTCGAGCTCGTCGAACCCGGCCGCCCGCCAGACCTCCTCGCGCATCTCGACGATGACGGTGGAGGAGCCGGGGCGGACCCGCGTCCCGGCCGGCCGGGACGTCGGGTGGTCGGGATCGGCGGCGGAGCCGGCGGCGGCGTGGGCGTAGGGGTAGGCGTGCAGCTGCATCACGCCGTACTCGGTCTCGGCGATGTCGAAGCGGAAGGCGTCGAGGGCGAAGTCGGCGGCGAGCCAGATGTAGCGGCAGCGGTGGGTGGTGAGCGTCGGCCGGAAGACGTCGGCGTGCGCCTCGCGGGTGCGGCTGTGGACGCCGTCGGCGGCGACGACCAGGTCGTGGGTGGCCGCGAGCTCGGCGGCGGGCGGGGCCTCGGCGCGGAAGCGGAGCCGTACGCCGAGCTCGGTGCAGCGCGCGTGCAGGACCTCCAGGAGCCGGCGGCGGCCGAGGGCGGCGAAGCCGTGGCCGGTGGAGGTGAGGAGCCGGCCGCGGTGGACGATGTGCACGTCGTCCCAGTGGACGAGTTCGCGGCGCAGGGCGGTGTGGACGGCCGGGTCGGCGTCCTCGATGCCGCCGAGGGTCTCGTCGGACAGGACGACGCCGAAGCCGAAGGTGTCGGTGGGCGCGTTGCGTTCCCAGACGGTGACCTCGCGTGCGGGGTCGCCCCGCTTGAGGAGGGCGGCGGCGTAGAGTCCGCCGGGGCCGCCGCCGATGACGGCGATCCGCAGCGGCCGCCGGGCCGGTGCCGGGGGGCGCACGGTCACCGCCCCCGCCACTTCGCGGGGCGCTTCTCGGTGAAGGCGGCGTGGAACTCGGCGTAGTCCTCGCCGTGCATGAGCAGGGCCTGGGTGGCGGCGTCCATCTCGACGGAGGCGGCCAGCGGCATGTCGAGCTCGGCGGTGAGCAGGGCCTTGGTCTGGGCGTGGGCGAGGGCGGGTCCCTCGGCGAGACGGCGGGCCAGGGCGGCGGCCCGGGTGCCGGCTTCGCCCTCCTCGGTGAGCTCGCTGATCAGGCCGATGCGCTCGGCCTCGGCGGCGCCGACCGGGTCGCCGAGCATGAGGAGCCGGGTCGCGTGGCCGAGGCCGACGACGCGGGGCAGCAGATAGGCGGCGCCCATGTCGCCGCCGGAGAGCCCGACCCGGGTGAAGAGGAAGGCGAAGCGGGCGGTGGGGTCGGCGACCCGGAAGTCGGCGGCGAGGGCGAGGACGGCCCCGGCGCCGGCGGCGACGCCGTGGACGGCGGCGATCACCGGGAAGGGGCATTCGCGCAGGGCCCGGACGGTCTGGCCGGTCATCCGGTTGAAGTCGAGGAGCTGGGCGGTGTCCATGGACAGGGTGGCGCCGATGATCTCGTCGACGTCGCCGCCCGAGCAGAAGCCACGCCCCTCGCCGCCGAGGACGAGGGCACGGACGGCCCGTTCCCGGGAGAGCTCGGCGAGCAGGTCGCGCAGGTCCGCGTAGGCACCGAAGGTGAGGGCGTTCAGTTTCGCGGGGCGGGCGAGCGTGATCGTGGCGACGCCGTCGTCGACGGTGAGGCGCAGGTGCCGCCAGCGTTCGGTGCGGGTCGCGGAGCCGGTGAAGGGGCTCATTCGGGACGACCTCCCTGTGGTGTGCACGTACGGGTACGGCATCATCCGCGAGGGTATCACTTGTCTGTGACTGTCGTCACGAGTACGCAATAGGGGGAGGAGCGGGGCGGGGGGCGAAGGGCCCGGACTCAGGTCCCCCCGGGATCGGGGCGCCCGACTCTGGGTCTGGATTTTTCACTCCGTAAGGTTGAAACCAGGACGTCCTCCCTTCAGGCCGCTCCTCCGGTCCGCCGCTCCTGCGGTCCGCTCCTCCAGTCCGCTCCTCCGGCCCGCGCCTCCAGCCCGCCCCTCCGGCCCGCGCCTCCAGCCCGCCCCTCCGATCCCAGCCCGAACGGATCCCCCGTGTTCGAAGTCTCAGGACCCGCATCCTGGCGCGTCGAGCTGCCGCACACGACGGCCGCCGTGCCGATGGCCCGCTCCCTCGTCCGTACCCTTCTCGCCGACATCGACGGGGACACGGCGAACGGAGCCGCGGACGCGGCCGCCGACACCGACACGGCCGAGCTGCTCACGGCCGAGCTCGTCGCCAACGCCGTCGAGCACACCTCGGGCGAGGGCCCCATCGAGCTGGTCGTCGAGCTGCTCACGGCGTCCGGCGACTGCCACATCGAGGTCCGCGACCGCCGCCCCGCGGCCCCCGGCGAGCTGATCGGCCCGGGGCCGGTCGCGCCCGTCGACCCGTGGCAGGAGCACGGCCGCGGACTGCTTCTGATCCGCGCCCTCAGCAGCGACTGCGGCCACCGCCCCACCGCACACGGCAAGGCGGTCTGGTTCACGCTCCCGGCCGTGCCGTCACAGCGGCGCCGCTCTGCGTCGCCCTGGTGAGGCGGGCGAACTCCCAGGGGTCGTGGGCGGAGAAGACCTCGACCCGGTCGCCGTGCTCGCGGACCAGTTCGCGCAGCCTGGCCTGGGTGCCGAGCCGCAGGTCACGGTGGACCTGCGAGCGGGTCTGGACGACGTCGAGGACCGGGTGCGGTTCCTTCGCGTCCTCGAGTTCGCGGTGGTAGTAGTACGCGTCGCCGCAGTGCAGGAGCCACCGGTCGCCGTCGCGCACGGCGACTCCCGTGTGGCCCTCGGTGTGGCCGCCGAGGGGGACGAGCCGGAACTCCGGCGGCAGACCGGCGGGCCGCAGCGCGGTGAAGCCGAACCAGTCCTCGGCGGACGCCTGGTCCTCCGGGTCGTGGGGGACCCACCGGGGCTCGTGCGCCCAGTGGGCGGGGCGGTAGCGGCTGCCGGCGGTGTCCGCGCGGGCGGCGGCGAGTTCGGGGGCGAGCAGGTGCACCCGGGCGCGCGGGAAGTCCGGCAGGCCGCCGCAGTGATCGACGTCCAGGTGGGTCACGAGGACGTGGCGTACGTCGGACGGGTCGTGGCCGAGCCGGGCGATCTGCCGTACGGCCGTCTCCTCCTCGTCGAGCACGGGGGCGGCCATCGCGACCCAGTCGGCGCCGAGCGTCGCCTCCGGGTCGCGGACGTCACCGAGGCCGAGGCCGGTCTCGACGAGGACCAGACCGTGGCGGTCGGTCTCCACGAGCAGACAGTGGTTGACGGCGGGGGCGGGCGCGGGGCCTTCGTAGGTGGCCTCGATCGTGCGCACGGAGCCGCAGTTCAGGTGATGGATCCTCATGACCGCTAGGCTGCGACGTGAAGCGCGCTTCAAGTCAACCGGCCGGGCGGGCCTCCTCGGAGAGGCGGGGAGCCCATCGAGGGGATCAGGGAGGCTCAGGGATGAGCGAGCCGCTGCCGCTGCTGGACATCGGGGAGGTCGCGCGCCGGTCCGGCCTCGCACCCTCGGCCCTGCGCTTCTACGAGAAGAAGGGCCTGATCGAGCCCGCCGGCCGCAACGGACTCCGGCGCGCCTACCGGTCGGACGTGCTGGAACGCCTGGCGCTGATCACCTGCGCCCGCGGCGCCGGGCTCTCGGTCGCCGAGATCCACCGCTTCCTGGTGGCCCGGCCGTCGGACGCGGACCTGCGCGCCCGGATGAACGCCAGGGCCGACGACCTCGACGAGCAGATCGGCCGCCTGACACGGCTCCGCGACAGCATGCGGCACGCGGCCGTGTGCACGCACGAGCCGATCGTCGACTGCCCGGACTTCAAGCGGGCCGTCGGCCGGGTGCCGACGGCGGCGGCGGCCGCGTCCGGGGTGGCGACGGCCGCGTCGGCGGCCCCGTCCGGGGCGCCGGCGGCGGTGTGCAGGCCGGCGCACCCGTCCGGGTCGGCGCACCCGTGCGGGTCGGCGCCCGCGTGCACGTAGCGGCCGGGCCCGCGGGGCGGCGGCCTCGGCCACGTGGCAGCAGCGCCTGCCGGGTGGCGGCCTCGGCTGCTGCGGCTGCTGCGGACCTCGCCGGGATCGGCCCGACCCGGGTCGCGCTCGGTCCGACCCCGCCCAGATCCGTCAGGCTCGGTCCGGCTCCGTCAGGCGACGGGGTCACCCATCGTGGCGACCATGACCGCCTTGATCGTGTGCATACGGTTCTCGGCCTCGTCGAAGACGACCGAGTGCGCCGATTCGAAGACCTCGTCGGAGACCTCCAGCTCGGTGAGCCCGTGCCGGGCGTGGATCTCGCGGCCGACGGCGGTGCCGAGGTCGTGGAAGGCCGGCAGGCAGTGCAGGAACTTCACGTCCGGGTTGCCGGTGGCCCGGATGACGTCCATCGTCACCGCGTACGGGCCGAGGGCGGCGATCCGCTCGTCCCAGACCTCCTTGGGCTCGCCCATCGACACCCACACGTCCGTCGCGACGAAGTCGGCGCCGCGCACGCCCTCGGCGACGTCCTCGGTGAGGGTGATCGTCGCACCGCTCGTCCCGGCGAGCCGGTGCGCCTCGGCGACGACGGCCTCGACCGGCCAGTACGCCTTGGGGGCCACGATCCGGACGTCCATGCCGAGCAGGGCGCCGGTGATCAGGTAGGAGTTGCCCATGTTGAAGCGGGCGTCGCCGAGGTAGGCGAAGACGAGCCGGTCGAGCGGCTTGTCGCTGTGCTCGGTCATGGTGAGGACGTCGGCGAGCATCTGGGTGGGGTGCCAGTCGTCGGTGAGCCCGTTGAAGACGGGCACGCCGGCGAAGGCGGCCAGCTCCTCGACGGCGGCCTGACTGTCACCCCGGTACTCGATGCCGTCGAACATCCGGCCGAGCACGCGCGCGGTGTCCTTGACCGACTCCTTGTGCCCCATCTGCGAGCCGGAGGGGTCGAGGAACGTGGTGGAGGCGCCCTGGTCGGCGGCGGCGACCTCGAAGGCGCAGCGGGTGCGGGTGGAGGTCTTCTCGAAGATCAGGGCGATGTTCCGGCCCCGCAGCCGCTGCACCTCCGTACCGGCCTTCTTGGCCGCCTTGAGCTCGGCGGCGAGAGCGATCAGGCCGCGGAACTCCTCGGCGGTGAAATCCAGCTCCTTGAGGAAGTGGCGGCCGATGAGGTCGGTGGCCATGAGCCCTCCTGGGTTACGGTCGGGACGACGGACGGGCCCCCGGCGAGCGGGAGCATTGGAAGTCTATACGTAATTCGGCATTCTTATACAGCCCTCCTCCTGGGTCCGCCGCCCGCCGTCCCCGTGCGCACCGGGGGTGCCTGCCGCCGTCAGACCGCGTCCCGCTCCACCGGGCAGCTCATGCAGCGCGGGCCGCCCCTCCCCCGGCCCAGCTCGCTCCCCGGGATCTCGATCACCTCGATGCCCTGCTTGCGCAGATGCGTGTTCGTGGTGACGTTGCGCTCGTACGCCACCACGACCCCCGGCTCCACGGCGAGGACGTTGCACCCGTCGTCCCACTGCTCCCGCTCCGCCGCGTGGACGTCCTGGGTGGCCGTCAGGACCCGGATGTCCTGGAGGCCGAGGGCGGCGGCGATCGCGCTGTGCATCTGCTCCGGCGGATGGTCGGTGACCCGCAGGGACTGGCCCTGGTCGCCCGGTTCGATCGTGTACGAGCGGAGCATGCCGAGCCCCGCGTACTGGGTGAAGGTGTCCTGGTCCACCATGGTCATCACGGTGTCCAGGTGCATGAACGCCCGGCGTTTCGGCATGTCGAGAGCGATGATCGTGCGCGCGGAGTCGGCCGCGAACATGCCGCGGGCCAGCATCTCGACGGCCTGCGGGGTGGTGCGCTCGCTCATGCCGATGAGCACGGCGCCGTTGCCGATGACGAGGACGTCACCGCCCTCGATCGTCGAGGGGTAGTCGGACTGCCCCTCCGACCAGTGGTGGAAGCGGCCCGCCTCCGGGCCGGTGAACAGCGGGTGGTGCTTGTAGATCGCCTCGAAGTGGACGGTCTCGCGCTGCCGGGCCGGCCAGCGCATCGCGTTGATCGACACCCCGTCGTAGATCCAGGCGGAGGTGTCCCGGGTGAAGAGGTGGTTCGGCAGCGGGCCGAGGACGAACTCGTCCAGGTCCAGGGCGTGGAAGCGGACGGAGGTCGGCTCGCGGTGGGAGGCCAGGAACTCCCGCTTCGTCATCCCGCCGACCAGCGCCTCCGCGAGGGCGGCGGGGTCGAGCGAGTCGAAGGCGGCCCGCAGGTGGTCGGCGGCGAGCGGACCGTACTCCTTCTCGTGGAAGACCCGTTCGAGCACCATCGCCCGCGCCGCCGGCACCTCCATGGCCTCGCGCAACAGGTCCCCGAAGAGATGCACCTCGACCCCCCGGTCCCGCAGGACGTCCGCGAAACCGTCGTGCTCCTGCCGGGCCCGGCGCACCCAGAGCACGTCGTCGAAGAGGAGGGCGTCCTTGTTGGTCGGGGTGAGCCGCTTCAGCTCCAGATCGGGTCGGTGCAGGATGACGCGGCGAAGCCGCCCGGTCTCGGAATCGACATGGAATCCCATGCGCCCATCCTGACGGAGCGGGGCGGCTCGCGCGTGGTACTCGCACGGGGTACTCGCACCGGGTACTGGCCGCGGGCCCGGACCCGGCGGGCCGGGGAGGGCGCGCCGGGCGAACGGCGGGCGGCCGGGCCGGGCGGCGGCGGGCACACAGGGCCGGACACCGACGGGCGGCCGGACCGGGCGACGGCGAGCGCACAGGGCCGGACCCCGACGGGCGGCCGGACCGGGCGACGGCGGGCACACAGGGCCGGACACCGACGGGCGGCCGGGCCGGGCGGTGCCGGCCCGAGGGCAGGACCCCGGCCAGACCGCCCGCCCCCCCTTCACAGACGGGGGTCCACCGGCTCCGACTCGAGTGCCAGCACCGCGAACACCGCCTCGTGGACCCGCCACAGCGGCTCGCCCGCCGCCAGCCGGTCGAGCGCTTCAAGGCCGAGCGCGTACTCTCGCAGCGCCAGCGAGCGCTTGTGGCCGAGGAACCGGCCCCGCAGGCGTTCCAGGTTGTCCGGGCGGGTGTACTCGGGGCCGTAGATGATCCGCAGGTACTCCCGGCCGCGCACCTTCACGCCCGGCTGGACGGGGCGGCCGTCGGCGCCCCGTACCAGGGCCGCGAGCGGTTTGACGACCATGCCCTCGCCGCCCGCCGCGGTCAGTTCGAGCCACCAGTCGACGCCCGCCCGTACGGACGCCTCGTCGGCGGGGTCGACCACCAGCCGCCGGGTGACCTGGAGCAGTCCCGTCGGATCGTGCTCGACGAGCCGGTCCAGCCAGGCCAGCTGTTCGTCGTGCGGTACGGCGGCCAGCGAGCGCCCGCGGGCCGCGAGGACCTGGAACGGCGCGAACCGCACGCCGTCCAGCCCCTCGGTGGGCCAGCAGTAGCGCCGGTAGGCGTCGGTGAACGCCGCCGCGTCCGCCGCCCGCTCCCGCTGCCGGCCGAGCAGCCCGTCGAGCCCGGGGACCCCCCGGGCGACGGCCTGTTCGAGCGCCCCGAGCACGCCGGGGAAGACCGCACGGGAGGCCGCGCCGACCGCCGCGTACTGGGAGCGCAGCAGACCGGCCGACTTGAGCGACCACGGCATCAGCTCGCCGTCGAGCAGCAGCCAGTCCGTGTCCAGCTCCTCCCACAGCCCGGCGGCGCCGATCGCGGCCCGCAGCCGTGCGAGGACCTGCTCGGTGGTCTCCGGGTCGTCGAAGAAGGGGCGTCCGGTGCGGGTGTGCAGCGCGCCGGTCACCCCGGCCGCCGGCCCGGCCGCCCCGGCACCGGTCACGCCGAATCGTTCCGCCGCGACCGCCGCGTCCCGGCAGACCAGGGCGACGGCCCGCGAACCCATGTGCTTCTCCTCGCACACGACCCGCTCGACCCCGTCCGCCGCGTACTGCGCGAACGCCTCGGCCGGGTGCTCCAGATACCCGTCCACCTTCGACGTCGCCGTCGGCGCCATCGTCGGCGGCAGATAGGCGAGCAGCCGCGGGTCGACCGCGAACCGGCTCATGACCTCGAGCGCGGCCGCCGCGTTCTCCTCCCGCACCGCCAGATTGCCCATCAGACGGGTCTCCACGACCCGGCGTCCGTGCACGTCGGCCAGGTCGAGGGGCCGGCCCTGGTGGCCGCCCGGCGCCTCGGGCGCGAGCGGCTTGGCCGGCTCGTACCAGACCCGCTCGGCCGGTACGTCGACGAGCTCGCGCTCCGGCCAGCGCAGCGCGGTCATCTTCCCGCCGAACACGGCACCGGTGTCGAGGCAGAGGGTGTTGTTGATCCAGGACGTGGTCGGCACCGGCGTGTGTCCGTAGACGACGGTCGCGCGGCCCCGGTACTCCTCGGCCCACGGGTAGCGCACCGGCAGCCCGAACTCGTCGGTCTCGCCGGTCGTGTCCCCGTACAGCGCGTGCGCACGCACCCGCCCCGAGGTGCGGCCGTGGTACTTCTCCGGCAGACCGGCGTGGCAGACCACCAGTCTGCCCTCGTCGAGGACGTAGTGGCTGACAAGCCCGTCGATGAACCGGGCCACCTCGGCGCGGAACTCCTCCGGTTCGCGCTCCAGCTGCGCGATCGTCTCGGCGAGGCCGTGGGTCTGCTGCACCTTGCGGCCGCGCAGCCAGCGCCCCAGCTTGTTCTCGTGGTTGCCGGGCACGCACAGCGCGTCCCCGGCGGCCACCATGCCCATGACACGGCGCAGCACGCCGGGGCTGTCCGGGCCGCGGTCGACCAGGTCACCGACGAAGACGGCCGTGCGGCCCTCCGGGTGGTGCCCGTCGACGTAACCGAGCTTCGCGAGCAGCGTCTCCAGCTCGGACCGGCAGCCGTGGACGTCGCCGATGATGTCGAAGGGGCCGGTGAGGTGGCGCAGGTCGTTGAACCGCTTCTCCAGGACGACCTCGGCCGTCTCCACCTCCTCGACGCTCCGCAGCACGTGCACCTTGCGGAAGCCCTCGCGCTCCAGACCACGCAGCGAGCGGCGCAGTTCACGGCGGTGGCGCTGGATGACGTGGCGCGGCAGATGCGCCCGGTCGGGGCGGGCCGCGTTGCGCGCGGCGCACACGTCCTCGGGCAGGTCGAGCACGATCGCGATGGGCAGCACGTCGTGCTCGCGGGCGAGCTGGACGAGCTGGCGGCGTGCCTCGCGCTGCACGCTGGTGGCGTCGACGACGGTCAGCCGGCCGGCCGCGAGCCGCTTGCCCGCGATGTAGTGGAGGACGTCGAAGGCGTCCTTGCTCGCGCTCTGGTCGTTCTCGTCGTCGGCGACGAGCCCGCGGCAGAAGTCGGAGGAGACGATCTCGGTGGGCTTGAAGTGCCGCCGCGCGAAGGTGGACTTGCCCGACCCGGTCGCACCGATCAGGACCACGAGGGACAGGTCGGTGACGGGCAGCGTACGGGGCGCGGGCGCGGCCCCGGCCGTCCCGGTGCTGCCGGTGGTCTCGGTGGTATCGGTCGAGTCGGTGGTATCGGTCGTGTCCGTGGTGCCGGTCATGCCGCGTCCTCCTTCGGGGTCTCGTCGGTACGGGTCTGGTCGTTACGGGTCTGGTCGTTACGGGGCCGGTCCGTGCGGGTCTCGTCGGTACGGGGCCGGTCCGTGCGGGTCTCGTCGGTACGGGGCCGGCCCGTACGGGTCTCGTCGGAACCGGTCTCGTCGGAGCCGGTCTCGTCGGCGCGGGTGAAGACGGCCATCTGCGTGGGCGGGCCGGCCTCGGGGTCGTCGGGGCCGACGGGCGCGAAGGCCACCACGTAGCCGTACCGTCCGGCGAGGCCGGTCGCCCACGTGCGGAACTCCTCGCGGGTCCACTCGAAGCGGTGGTCGCCGTGCCGGACGTGACCGGCCGGCAGCGACTCCCAGCGGACGTTGTACTCGACGTTCGGAGTCGTCACCACGACCGTGCGGGGCCGGGCCGCACCGAACACCGCGTACTCGAGCGCGGGCAGCCTCGGCAGGTCCAGGTGCTCGACGACCTCGCTGAGCACGGCCGCGTCGTAGCCGACGAGCCGCTTGTCGGTGTACGTGAGGGAGCCCTGGAGCAGGCGCACCCGGGCGGCCTGCCGCTCGCCCATCCGGTCGAGGCGCATCCTGCGGGCGGCGACGGAGAGGGCGCGCGCCGACACGTCGACACCGACGATCTCGGTGAACCGCGCGTCCTTGAGCAGCGCCTGCACCAACTGGCCCTGGCCGCAGCCGAGGTCGAGCACCCGCGCCGCTTCGGCGGCGCGCAGCGCGCCGAGGATCGCCGCACGGCGCTGCTCGGCGAGCGGGACCGGCCGCTCCTCGGTGTCGGTGGTCTCGTCGACCGCGTTGTCGACGTCCTCGACGTCCAGTCCGTCCGCCTCGGCGAGCCGTACCAGCTCCAGACGCTCCGTCGCCTCCCGGGTCAGGCCCCAGCGGCGCGACAGATAGCGGCTGGTGATGAGCTTCTGCTCGGGGTGGTCGGCGAGCCAGCCGTCACCGGCGCGCAGCAGCTTGTCGACCTCGTCCGGCGCGACCCAGTAGTGCTTGGCGTCGTCGAGCACCGGCAGCAGCACGTAGAGCTGGTTGAGCGCGTCGGCGAGCCGCAGTTCGCCCTCCAGGACGAGCCGCACATAGCGGGAGTCGCCCCACTCGGGGAACTCCGGGTCGAGCGCGACCGGTTCCGCCTCGACGCGCGACCAGCCCAGCGGGCCGAACAGCCGCGTCACGAGCTCCGCGCCGCCGCCGCGCGCCGGCAGGGCCGGGACCTCGATCCGCAGCGGCATCGCCGCGGCGGCCCGTTCGGGCATGGCCGCGCAGGTGCCGTGCAGGGCGCTCTTGAACACCCGGGCGAGGGCGACCGCGAGCAGTGAGGAGGCCGCGTAGGGGCGGTCGTTCACATACTGCGCGAGCGCCGCGTCCGGTGCGCCGCCCCGCCCCTTGCCGCGCCCGCGCCGCACGAGCGCCACGGGGTCCACCTCGAGCAGCAGCGCGGCCGTGCACCGCTCCGCGCCCGCCTCGGGGTAGAGGACGTGCGCGGTGCCGTACGAGGTCGAGAACGCCTGCGCCCTGCCGGGATGCTTGTGCAGCAGAAAGCCCAGGTCAGTGGCGGGTTTCTCGGCGGTGCCGGTGGTGCTGATCGTCAGGAACATGCGCTCCAGCATGACCTGCGCCGCCACCCCCGGGCCACCGTATTTCGGGGGCGCCGGTCCCCCGCTCTCAGAGCCCCTCCGCCTTCACCGTGCCGGCGAGGGCCGCGATGGCGTCGGGGCCGACGCGGCAGCAACCGCCGATCAGTCGGGCGCCTGCGGTGCGCCAGGCGGCGGTCGTGGCCGGGTCGAAGGTCGCGCCGCCGTGCCAGCCGCGGGCGCCGGCGTCCCACCGCTCGCCGCTGTTGGGGTAGACCACGACCGGCTTGCCGGTCACCGAGGCGGCGATCTCCGCGGCCGGCCCGGCGTCCGCCGGGTCGCAGCAGTTGACGCCGACCGCGACGACCTGGTCGACGCCCGCGGCGAGCCCGAAGGCGTCCTCCAGGCGCTGCCCGGCCCGGGTGCGCCGGCCGTCGACCGTGTACGAGAGCCAGACCGGCACCCCGCACCCCTCGACGGCCCGCAGCAGCCCTTCGGCCTCGTCGGCGTCCGGAACCGTCTCCAGGGCCAGGACGTCGGGACCGGCCTGGGCCAGGACCTCGACGCGCGGCCGGTGGAACCGTGCCAGCTCGGCCGCCGTCAGTCCGTACCGGCCCCGGTACTCGCTGCCGTCCGCGAGCATCGCCCCGTACGGGCCGACGGAGGCCGCGACCCAGATCTCGCCCTCCGTCCGCTCGACCGCCGCCCGGGCGAGCTCGACGCTGCGGGCGAGCAGCCGTGCCGCCTCCTCCCGGTCGGTCCCGCGCCGGGCGAAGCCCTCGAAGGTGGCCTGGTAGCTGGAGGTGATCAGCACCTGGGCGCCCGCCCGCGCGTAGGCCGCGTGGGCCGCCTCGATCTGCTCGGGCGCGTCGGCGAGCAGCCGGGCGGACCAGAGCGCGTCGGACAGGTCGCAGCCCTGCGCCTCCAGCTGGTTGGAGAGCCCGCCGTCGAGGACGAGCACCTCCTCGGCGAGGGCGGCGGCGAGTGTGCGGGCGGGTTTCATCGGGTCACCCCAGCTACGAGCGGTCGAACGGTCCTGCGCGGAGATCGGCTCCTCTCCCCGCACGGTACCTCCCCGCCCCGCCTCACCCCCCTGCGCCCGCCCTGCCGCCGGGGACGGCTCGGACGACCGTGATGGCGGTGAGCAGGAGTCCCCGCTCGGCGAGCCAGCGCCCTTCGAGCCGGTCGGGCAGGTCGGGCAGGGCGGCGGCCGGCGGAGGGACGGAAAGGATGCGGGCCGTGAAGCCGCCGCCGAGGCGAGTGCCGGGGGCGGGGTGGCTGCCGTGGGCGGGGCCGTCGTTCAGGGTGAAGGTGAGGGCCGCGTCCTCGAAGTCCAGACGCTCACCGGTCCAGGGGTACCAGGACTTGTACACGGCCTCCTTCGCGCTGAACAGCAGCCGGTTCCATTGGACTTCGGGGGTCCCCCGCGCCAGATCGCGCAGGTGACGCCGCTCGCCGGGGAGGGCGATGGCCCCGAGGACGCCTTCGGGGACGGGCTCGTTCGGTTCGGCGTCGATGCCGAGGGCGGCGACGGCGGGCGAGCGTGCGGCGACCGCCGCGCGGAAGCCGGCGCAGTGGGTGATGCTGCCGAGGGTGCCCGCCGGCCAGACCGGCGCGCCGTGCGGGCCCGGAAGCAGCGCCGCGGCGGGCGCGCCCAGGCGCGCGAGGGCCTGCCGGGCGCACCAGCGGGCGGTGGTGAACTCACGGCGCCGGGTGTCCACGGCCCTCGCGATCAGCGCGGCCTCCGCCGGGTGGAGGTCGCCGGGTTCGGCGACGTCCTCGAAGGCGTCCACGGCGACGACGCCCTCCGGCACCAGGCGTTCGATCACCTGCCCTCCTCGGGCGTGAGCTCTTCGGGCAGGATGCGGCGGAGGCCGACCGCCGGGTGGCGCGGCCGGCTCCACTCGCGCGGGTAGCCGACCGACACCTCCTCGAAGCGCACCCCGTCGTACCAGGTGGTCCGGGGGATGTGCAGATGGCCGTAGACGACCGTGCGGGCCCGGAAGCGGAGGTGCCAGTCGGCGGTCCGTTCCGTGCCGCACCACTGCGCGAAGTCGGGATGGCGCAGGATCCGGGTGGGTTCACGGACGAGCGGGTAGTGGTTGACGAGCACCGTCGGCAGCTCCGGGTCGCAGGCCGCGAGGCGCTGCTCGGTCAGCGCGACGCGGGCCTCGCACCAGGCCTCCCGGCTCGGGTACGGGTCGGGGTGGAGGAAGAACTCGTCGGTGCAGACGATGCCGTTCTCCTCGGCGCGGGCGAGGGACTCCTCTTTGGTGGTGACGCCGGGCACGCGGAACGAGTAGTCGTACAGCACGAAGAGCGGCGCCACCGTGACCGGGCCGCCGGCGCCGTGCCACACGGGATACGGGTCCTCGGGCGTCAGGACGCCGAGGCGGCGGCACAGGGCGACCAGGTGCTCGTACCGCTCCTGGCCGCGCAGTCGGACCGGGTCCTCCTTCGGCGTCCACAGCTCGTGGTTGCCGGGTGTCCACACCACCTGCGCGAAGCGCTCGCTCAGCAGGGTCAGGGCCCACTCGACGTCCTCGGACAGCTCGCCCACGTCTCCGGCGACGAGCAGCCAGTCGTCGTCCGTCGTGGGGCGTAGTGACTCCACGATCGCCCGGTTCTGCCGGTAGGCGACGTGCAGGTCGCTGATGGCCAGCAGGCGTCCCTTGCTCTGGGTCATGCCGTCGTTCCTGTCGTCGGTCGGTTCCGGAGCGGCCCGAGGGCGCGACCGGACGTGCGGGGCGGGACGTGCGGGGCGGGAAGGTGGTGCTCACCCGGTGGTCACGAGGTCAGGAAGACCGCGTCCCAGTCCGTGGCAGATCCCTCCGCGGCAGGTACCTCCACGGTTGGTTCCTCCACGGTCGGTCCCTCCGCGGTCGGTCCCTCCGTGGCGGCCGGGTCCCTCGGCCCCTCGCCGTGCGCCGCCTCCGCGTAGCCGAGGAGGGCCAGGGCCACTCCGGCGGCGCCGTCGATGAGGGACGGGCTCTCCAGGACGACGGTACCGCCGGGAGTCCGGACCAACTGACGGTATCCGAAGGCGGATTCGGGCTCGTGGAGGGAGACCAGCGCGTCCGCCAGGCGGTCGACGCCGCGCCAGAGCGCCGGCTCCTCGGTACGTCGGGCGAGCCGGACGGCGGCGTGCAGGACACCGGCCAGGCCGTGGCAGAAACCCGGGTCGTCGCCGCCGAGTTCGGCGAGCGGGCGGGCGAGGAGGGCGGTCATCGCGTCGACGGCCAGGCGGGAGACGGCGGAGTCGCCGAGCTCCGTGCCCGCCAGGTGGAGCGCGCCGGCGATGCCGGCGGTGCCGTAACACCACCCGGCCCGCGTGGTCGCGCCCCGGGCGGGCGGCGCGGCGCCCGTCTCCTCGTCGAAGGCGACCCGGCCGGGCCACGCGACCGCGCCCTGCCCGTCCTCGTACGCGTGAGCGCCCAGCCAGTCGGTGATCCGCCGGAGCGCGTCGAGGATCCCCGGCACGCCGTGGCCTGCCCGGTGAGCCAGCGACAGGAGGGCGAGCGGTCCGCAGATGCCGTGGGCGATGCCCGCGTTGAAGTCGCCGCGCGGGTAGGCGGTCCGGTCGCGGGGCACCGCGTAGCGCTCGGGGGCGCACCACCAGCCGGGGACCTCGACGCCGTCGACCCGCCGCGGTTCGGTGAGCGCGACCAGCAGGGCGAGGACGTCCTCCAGGGCCTCCGCGGCCCGCTCGTCACCCCGGACGGCCGCCGCGAGGAGGGCCCTGCCCTGGCCGGTGAGGCCCGCGACGACGTCGTAGTCGAGGTACGACAGCCCGGCGTCCCGGCGCTCGCGCAGCGCGGCGGCCCGGGCCCGGGCGTGCCCGGCGAGCACGCCGGTGCCGCGTGCGAGCAGCCGTGCGTAGCCGCCGGTGGCCTCGGCACCGAGCAGCGCGGGCAGCACGAGGTTCCCGACGGCGGCGGGCCCCTCACGCGGGGCGAGCGCGGCAGCGGCGGCGAGATGCGCGTGCGCGGCGGCGCGCCACGCGTCGTCGTGCCGCGCGCAACGGTCGTGCAGCAGCGCGACGCCGGGATGCCCGAGCAGCACGGAGGCCGGCTGCCACCCGGGGAGCATCAACTCCCCCGGCACCCCGGCGAACTCCGCCTCGGTGACCCGGGCGACCCGCTCGGGATCCCGCAGTCGCTCGGCGACGTCGACGGCGATGCGCAGCGCGGAGCCCCGCACACCCGCGCCGGTGGCGGTGCCGCCATCCAGGCCGGCAGGTCCGGGGCGCCACCCGTGGGCCCGCTCCGGGCCGGGGCGAGAGCCCTGGTGGGCGTCGCGGGCCGGGGTCGGGTGGCGACCGGATTCAGCGGTGGGGGCAGGGCCGGGGGCGGGCGCTATGTCGGCTCCCTCCGGGCGAAGCCCCGGACCAGGGCCCGACCCCAGGTCGGGGCCACGGACCGGCACCACGTCGGCCCGCTCCCGGCCAAGTCCCGGACCAGAGCCGAGGCCCAGGTGGGCGTCGCGGGCCGCGACCGCATCGGGGCCCAAGCCGCGCGCAGCGGCTGCGGCACGTCCGGGGGCCGGCACCATGTCGGCTCCCACCGGGCGAAGCCCGGGACCAGGGCCAGGGCCCAGCTGGGCGTCGCGGGCCGTGGCCGCATCGAGGCCCAGGCCATAACCCGGCGCAGCGGCTGGCCACAGGCGGGCGTCGCCGTCCGAGGACTGGGGGTGACCGGGTTCAGCGGTTCGTGCGGGGCCGGAGGCCGGCGCCGCGTCGGGGCCCAGGCCGGAGCCGGACCCCAGGTCGGGGCCACGGACCGGCGCCCCGTCGCCTCGCTCCCGGCGAAGCCCGGGACCAGGGCCAGGGCCCAACTGGGCGCCGCGGGCCGTGGCCGCGTCGGGGCCCAGGCCGGAGCCGGGCCCCAGGTGGGGGCCATGGACCGGCGCCCCGTCGGCCCGCTCCGGGCCAGGGCGCGGACCAGAGCCGGGGCCCACGCGGGGGCAACGCGCCGGGGCCGCGTCGGGGCCCTGGCCCGGCTCAGTGGCCGAGGCCGGGGCAGGGGTTTCGCCGGTCGGGTCGACGCGGGGGGTCGGGGTCATCGGTGGTGCCTCTTCCTGCTGAGGGCGAGGGCCAGGCCCTCGCGGGCCGTCACGTGCGCGAGGACCTCCTCCTCGCGGCGGGGGCCGAGGAGCCGGTTGCAGTGCATGTGCGCGAGGCTCAGGGCGACCGGGGCCCGGTGGGACGGGGCGAGGGCGCCGCGCAGGGCGGTCAGCGTCTCGGCGCGGGCGGCGCGCGTCGGGGAATCGGGGGCGCCGGTGAAGAGGTCGGCGACGGTCTCCTTCGTGGCGCGGGCGACCTCCGCGCGCCGGGCCAGGAAGCGGGGGTCGCCGAGCCAGTCGAGGGCCTGCTCCGGGCCGCCGAGCCCGGTGAGCAGGTCGAGGATGCCGAGCGCGGCCCGCGCGACCACGGGCAGGCCGCCGCCGTCACCGGCCAGCTGCGCCAGCACGGCCGCGCTGTCCGCGTGGAAGACGCGTTCGGCGTGGCCGAGTGCCGCCGGCCCCCCGTACCGCTCGATCTCGGGGTCGTACGTGTCGAGCACCAGCCGGCTGGTGAGGCCCGCGTCCCGCAGTTCCTCCGCCCACTCCCGTACCGCAGGCAACAGCACCGGCCACAGGGTCTCCGGCTTTCCCTGGAAGCGCAGGCGCAGATGCGGGTCGGGGTCCGCGTAGCGGAGGAAGAACCAGCCGTCGGGTCCGGCGGCACGCACCGCGTCCGAGTCGACGAGCCGGCTCACGTGCCGGGAGAGGACCAGGTCCT
Organism: Streptomyces sp. NPDC126499; assembly: GCF_040302485.1. Lineage (NCBI taxonomy): Bacteria > Bacillati > Actinomycetota > Actinomycetes > Kitasatosporales > Streptomycetaceae > Streptomyces > Streptomyces sp. NPDC126499. The sequence continues at coordinate 325,614 of NZ_JBEOUO010000009.1, forward strand.
GGAGGCTGTCGGGAACGTACAGCTTGGCGTACAGCCACTCGCCGCCGGGCAGCACGGCGCGCCGCCCGGCGGGCGTCGGCGCCGCGACGGGCCTCGCGGTCGGGGCGGCCTCGGCGCGCGGCCGGCGGGCGAAGAGCGGGACGACCAGTTCGCAGGCGTGCGGTCCGTCGGGCCCGGCGAACCAGCCGGTGCCCTGCGGGCCGCCGTACCACTCGGTGATCGCCAGGCCCTGCGGCCGCTTCACCTCGTCGTGCAGGACGAGCAGATGGCGCGGATCGTCGAGGTCGACCGTGACCCGGTTGTCGGCCCGGCCGAGCAGCACGTACGGGGGCACCCCGAGGCGCAGCCGCCACGCGGCGACGGCGTCGCGCCAGCCCGGGTCCGTGCCGTCGGTACGGGCGGCGGCGTCCTGGAGCGCGCTGTCCGGGAGCCAGCGGGCGGGCGCGAGCACGGTACGGCCCAGCCGGACCCGGGGCAGGGCCGGGGCGGCGGCCCAGGACCCCCAGTTCCAGGGGGCGCACCAGTCGTGGCCCTCGTAGCCGAGATCGAGCAGGAAGCGTGCCACGTACGGCAGATGGCCGCTGGCGGGATTCAGCATCGAGTGCGACACCGGGCGCACCGTCCGGCCCGTCGGCGTGTGGACGAGCCACATCCGGTTCAGGTCGGCGTGGACGGCGAGGTCCTCGGGGCGCAGGTCCGTGACGTCGCCGAGGGCGGCGGAGGCCGGGACGCCGAGCGGGATGCGGTAGGGAAGCAACGGGGGAACGGTGGCGACGTTCGCGGAACGGGCGACGCGGGGCCGGTACGCGACGGTGGCGACCAGCTCACCGGTCGGGGCCGGGGGAACGGCCAGAGCCGGAGGAACGGCGGCCGGAGCCGGGGGAACGGCCAGAGCCTGGGGAACGGCCGGAGCCGGGGGAAAGGCCGGGGCCTGGGGAACGGCCGGAGCCGGTACCGGGGCCCCCGCCGGGTCCTCCGCCACGGCCCCCGCCGTGAGCTCTACGGCCCGGCCCGCCGGGCCCTCCGCCCCCGCCTGGGCCCGGCCGCCCGTCCCCTCCGCCCGCGCGACGATCGCGCCGAGCTCCGCGCCGTCGTCGGACAGCACCGGGGCGAAGCGGCCGAAGGTGGCGCCGGCGCGGGGCGAGCCGGGGTTGGCGCCCAGGATCAGGTGGAAGTCGCCGGCGAGCAGGGCCTCCCAGCTGTCGGCCGCGAGTTCGGCGCCCAGTTCGAGCGAGGCCGGCACCGCGCGCTCCGCAGCGGTGCCGTCCGCCGGCCGGCGCCGCGCGCCCAGGGCGTCCAGCGTGGTGTCGTCGAGGACGATCTCGGCGATGCCGTTCCCGCTCCCGGCGGGGCTCCGCAGAGCGGCCAGCAGCAGTTCTCCGAGGAGCCGGTCGCGGCGGCGGCCGTCCTCCGAGGGCGCCGTCGGTTCGGCCGGTGTGCCGTCCGGGCCCGCGCCGCTCCGGTAGGACTCGGGGAGGCCGAGGCCGCGCGCCTCGTCGAGGAGTTCCAGCAGCGGTACGGCACGCTCGGTGCCGTACCGCTCCAGGAAGGCGAGGTGGTACGCGCGCAGGTGCGGCATGCCCGGTCGGGTTGCCGTGGTGCGCCAGAGGGCGGCGGCGGCCCGCTCGGCCTCCCGGGCGACCTCGGCCGGCAGGACGAGCCGGGCGTCCAGCCGCAGGTCCGACTGGACGAGGTCGTCGGCCTCGCGCAGCTCCCGCATCCGGGCGGTGACCTCGGCGAGCGCCGGGCCGCGCCCGTCGGGCGGTGCCGTGTCCAGGGCGGTGAGCCCGTCGCGTATCGCGGCGAGGGCCCGGGGCAGCGGGTGGTCGGCGCCCGCGAGCCGGTCGAGGACGTGGTCGAGCGGGGCCGTGTGGTCGGGCGGTGGCATCAGGTCGCTCAACAGGAAGCCGCTGCGCACCAGTTGCTCCACCGTCCGCTCCACGGTCGCGACCGGGGCCGCGGGGAAGCGCTCGGCGAGTCCGGCGACCAGCTCGGCCCAGGCGACCGGCTCGGCGGCCCGCTCCAGGACGTGGGCGACGACCGCGCTCGACCGCACGGAGTGGGCCAACTGCCGCTTTCCACTGGGGTCGTGGTGGTCGACGAGGACCACACGGCCGTCCCGTACGGTGCGCAGGGGGTTGGCGGTGAGGGCCGCGTGCTCGCGCAGGCCGGGTGCCGTGACGACCTCGTCGGCGAGCAGGCCGTACAGCCAGGCCGCGTCGGGCCGGCTCGCGCTCCGGTGCGCGTTCCCCACCTCCCGCACCGCGTCCGTACCGGTACGGGCGAGCGCGACGCCCGCGAAGTGGCCGAAGGGCGTGGCCCGGAAGGTCGTGCGGAGGTGGTACTTGGTCAGCGAGACGACCGTCCGCAGCAGCCGCCTGCGCTTGACCGGGGCCCCGGCCCGTGTCTTCTCGGCCTCGTCGGCGAGGCTCGGGCTGGCGAGCCGTACCGCCGCGAGGAAGACCGGGTCGGCCGTGAGCCGCACGACCTCGGCCCGCAGCGCCTCCTCGGACGCGAGGTCGACCGCGCCGGACGCGGAGGGCGCGCCGCCGGCACCGGACACGGAGGGCGCGCCGACGACCGCACCGGACACGGGAGCCGTGCCGCCGGCACCGGACGCGGGAGCCGCGCCGACGGCGGGTGGCAGGGGGCGGGCGGCGGCGCGCAGCAGCACCGTCCCGGCGGCCTCGAAGATCTCGCTGTCCGTCACGTGTCCGTCCCCGGTCCGTTCTGTGCGTGCGTGTGGGCATGCGTACGTGGCAGTGACATGGGTGCGCCGGGCGGCGCGGGCCCCGGAGGGCCGTGCCGCCCGGCGCGCGATCAGCCGGTGGGGCCGATCAGCAGTGCCAGGACGTGACCGGGCAGGAAAGACAGGTGCCGGTGCCCGTGAAGGACTTGGCCTCCATCGCCGGGGCGTCCTGGACCACGACCTCAAGGTCGAGGTCGAGATCGAACTCCAGCTCTGCGGTCAGTGCGGTCGCCATGTGTTCCTCCAAGGAATCGCGGTCGCTGCGGCGGCCGGGTCGGCCGGCCGCCGATCACGCCGTGGTGCGGAGCAAGATCTAGACGGGCTCGCCAAACCACCCCTTAAGAGGGGCTAATCCCGTTCTGATGCCGTTCTCCCGGCACGTCCGCAAGACCCGGCACAGACGGCTGCAAGGGCGGCTTTAGAACGCTCGCCAAGCATGGCCGACGTCGCACCCGACGTACGGGAGAGCTGGGAATGGTCGAGAAGACGGACGACGACACGCTGCGGTCGCTGCACGAGCGGGGCCGGGTGGCCGCCGAGTACCCGCGGGTACGGGCGCTGGTCGGCGCCGCCGACGCCGCCGGACGGCGCTGGGCGGGCAACCTGCTGGCCCGTATCGGCCCGGACGCCGTGCTCGCCGAACATCCGGACACGCCGGTGGTGTCGGTGGCCTTCACCGGGCACAGCACCGTGTCCGGGCTCGTCCCGCCGGTCACCGCCGAGCTGGCCCGGCACGGACTGCTGCTGCGCCCGCACGTGTCCGACTTCGACAGTTACGTCTTCGACCTGTCGGACACCGGGAGCGAGCTGTACGCGGCGAAGCCCGACGCCGTCGTGTGCCTGCTGGACGCCTCGGTCGTCTTCGACGAGGTCCCGCTGCCCTGGCGGCCCGACGACGTGGCCCGGGTCTTCGACGAGAAGCTGCGGCTGCTCGACGGGCTCGCCGGCGTGTTCGACGGTGTGGGCCGCGGCACGCTGGTCCTCAATACCCTTCCGCTGCCGCGCGAGTGGCCGGCGCAGCTGGTCGCGCTGCGCGACCGGGCGCGGCTCGGCGCGGTGTGGCGGGAGGCCAACGCGCGCCTGCTGCGCCTGATGGACGAGCACCCCTCGCTGACCGTCCTCGACCTCGACCCGCTGCTCGGCGCGGACCTGCCGCTGCGCGACGACCGGCTCGGCGTCTACACGCACACCGAGCTGTCGCCCGAGGCGCAGGCGGCGTACGCGGGCGAGCTGGCCGACGTGCTGCGCGCGGCCACCGGGCGGGCGAAGAAGGTCCTGGTCCTCGACCTGGACAACACGGTGTGGGGCGGGATCCTCGGCGACGACGGGATCGAGGGCATCGAGGTGTCCGGCTCCTACCGCGGCGAGGCCTTCCGCAGGCTGCAGCGTGCGACGCGGCAGATCGCCTCGCAGGGCGTGCTGCTCGCCGCGGTCAGCAAGAACGACCTGGAGCCGGTCCGCGAGGTGCTGGCGTCGCACCCGGACATGACGCTGCGCGAGGACGACTTCGTCCGGGTGGTCGCCAACTGGCGTCCCAAGCACGACAACCTGCGCGAGCTGGCCGCCGATCTGAACCTCGGCGTCGACAGCTTCGTGTTCGCCGACGACAGTCCGTACGAGTGCGGCCTCGTCACCCGCGAGCTGCCGGACGTCGCCGTGGTCGCACTCGACGACGAGCCGGCGCTGCACGTCGAGAAGCTGCTGCGGGACGGCTGGTTCACCGTACGGGACGTCACGGCCGACGACCTGAAGCGTCCCGAGCGGTACCGGGAGGAGCTGGACCGCAAGGACTTCCTGGACAGCTTCTCGTCCCTCGACGACTACCTGCGCGAGCTCGACGTCCAGGTGCGGTTCGCCGACGCCACGCCCGCCGAACTGGCCCGGGTCTCGCAACTGACGTTGCGCACCAACCAGTTCAACCTGACCACCGAGCGGCTCCAGGAGGCCGAGGTGGCCGAGCGTGCGGCCGCGCCGGGCTCGCTCGTCCTGACGATCCGCTCCGGTGACCGGTTCGGTGACAACGGCATCGTCGGCGCCGTCCTGGCCCACCGCGAGGACGACTCCCTCGTCATCGACAACTTCCTGCTCAGCTGCCGGGTGTTCGCCCGTGGCATCGAGCAGGCCTGCCTGTCGGCGCTCCTTTCCCACGCCCGCGAGCAGGGCCTGAGCACGGTACGGGCCGGATACCGGCCCTCGGCCAAGAACGGCAAGGTGCGGGACTTCTATCCCGCGAACGGCTTCGCGCCGGACACCCCGGACGGCGACGTCGACAGCTCGCCCGTCCTCTTCCGTCACGACCTGGCGGACATCACCGCACCGCCGGAGCACGTCCGGCTGACCCTGAGCCTGGGAGGGCTGCTCCAGTGAAGAACCTCGACGACTTCCTCACCCTCGTGGAGAGCGAGATCGGTCTGTCCCTCACGCCCTCGACGGTCGGCGCCGGGTTCGACGAACTGCCCGGCTGGGACTCGCTCCACCTGCTGACGCTGCTCACCGCGATCGAGCGGGAGACCGGGCGGCGGGTGCCGATGGCGCAGGTCCTGGAGTCGACCAGCCTCCACGACATCTTCCTGCTCACGGCGGCGGGGACGGTGGAGACATGACCGGCGCCTTTGCCGGGTCCGGTACGACGGTGCCGGTCCGCCGAGGCCCGGCCCCCGGCCGGGGGCCGGCCGGCTCGGCGTATCTGCTGCCCCGGCAGCCCGACCCGACGCGGGCGCCGCTGCGGCTGTTCTGCTTCCACCACGCGGGCGGCGCGGCCTCCTCGTTCTCCGGCTGGCAGGAGCGTCTGGGCGGCGGCGTCGCCGTCGTTCCGGTGCAGCTGCCCGGCCGCGAGCACCGGGTCAAGGAGCCCCGGCTGCGCGACTTCGCGCGGCTCGTCGACGAGCTCGACGAGGCGCTCGACCCGCTGCTCGAGGCTCCCTACGCCTTCTACGGGCACAGCATGGGCGGCATCGTCGCCCACGAGCTGACCCGGCGGCGGGTCGAGCGGGGTCTCACCCCGCCCCGGCAGCTCCTGGTCGGGGCCTGCCCTCCGCCGCACCGGCCGCACCTGGGCGACGGCGTCCCGCCGGAGCGGCGCACCGACGAGGAGCTGACGGCGTGGATGGCCGGTCTCGGCGGGCTGCCCGAGCTGGTGCGGCGTTACCCGGAGTGGCTCCGGCTCGCCGTGGCCGTGCTGCGCGACGACCTGAGCCTCGTGCACAGCCACAGCCACGGCCACGGCCACGGCCACAGCCACGGTTCCGGTGCGGGGGCCGCCGCGGTGCTCGAACCGCTGCCGGTCCCGGTCCGCGCGCTCGCCGGGTCCAGCGACCCGCTGGTGCCGCCCCGGCTCGCCGCCGAGTGGGGCCGCCACACGACGGCCGACTTCCGGGTGTTCACCCTGGCCGGCGGGCACTTCTTCCACCGCTCGGCGCCCGGGATCGTGCTCCGGCTCGTCGCCTCGCTGCTCGCCGCCGAGCGCACCGCCCGGTCCTGAGGGCGCCGCCCCGGCGTCCCCGGGGCGCCGCCGCCTAGCGCACCGCCCGGTCCTGAAGGCACCGCCCCGGCGTCCCCGGGGCGCCGTCCGGCACCTCGGACCTCCCTCCTCGTATCCCCCCATCCCGCCCCTCCACCCCTCCACCCAGCTCGACCTGAAACCCGCGCACACCGAAATTCGGAGACGGTAGACGATGACTGCTGCACCCCACCCCGTCGTACTGTGGCCGGTCTCGGCGCCCGGGCCGGCCTCGCTGCGAGCCCGCGCCGCCGCGGCCGCGGAACTGCTCGACAGTCTCCCCGGCCTGTCCCCGGCGTCGGCCGCGGCCGCGCTGACGGCGGCCGACGAGGCCGCCGGGCACCGGGCCGTGGTCCTCGGCCGGGACCGCGACGAGCTGCTCACGGGGCTGCGGGCACTGGCGGCCGGCCGGACCGAGGACGCCTCCGGCGCCGAGGTGCGGCGGGGCCGGCTGCCCGAGGACGGTGCGGCGCCCGGGGCCGTCTTCGTCTATCCCGGATTCGGCGCGCACTGGGACGGCATGGCCGTCGACCTGCTCGACGGCTCCGCGGTGTTCCGGGACAGTCTCACCGCCTGCGCCGACGAGCTGCGCCCGCTGGTCGGCTGGGACCTGCTCGATGTCCTGCGGGGCGCCGAGGGCGCGCCGGGGCTGGAGTCGGCGGCCGTCGTGATGCCGGCCCTGGTGGCCGTGATGATCGCGCTGACCGAGGAGTGGCGCTCGCTGGGCGTCGAGCCGGTCGCGGTGGTCGGGCACAGCATCGGCGAGATGGCCGCGGCGCACGTGTGCGGGGCGCTGCCGCGGGCCGAGGCCCTGCGGATCGCGGCGGTGTGGGGTGCGGCCCTCACCGACGGACTCGCGGGCGGCCACGGCATCGTGGCGGTGCTGCTGCCGGCCGAGGAGACGCGGGAGCGTCTCGTGCCGTGGGGCGACCGGATCGGTCTCGCCGCCGTCAACGGTCCCGGCTCGGTGACCGTCTCGGGCGAGGAGGAGGCGCTGGGCGAGCTCGAGGCGGCACTGGCCGCCGAGGGCGTGCGCACCCGCCGGATCCGGTCCGACGTGCCGGTCCACGTGGCGCAGGTGGACGCGATCATGGACCGGCTGCTCGCGGAACTGCGGACGGTCCGGCCGGCCTCGTCCCGGATCCCGTTCTACTCCTCCGCGCTCGGCGCCGCGGTGGACACGACGGAGCTCGACGGTGCCTACTGGGCGGGCCAGTTGCGCCGTCCGGTGCGGTTCGAGTCGGCGGTACGGGCGCTGCTCGCCGACGGTCACGGCGCGTTCCTGGAGGCCGGACCGCATCCCGTGCTCAAGATGGCCGTCGAGGAGACGGTCGAGGACACCGGTCTGGCGGCGGACGTCGTGGTGGCCGGGTCGCTGGTGCGCGACCGCGACGGGCGGCAGGCCCTGGCGGCCACCTTCGCCGACCTGTGGGCGCACGGCCTGCCCGTCGACCTGACCCGGGCGGCGGCCCTTCAGGAGGGCGAGGGCCGAGGCGGGGAGGACCAGGGCGCGGAGGGCCGGAGCGCGAAGGATCGGGGCGTCAAGGAGCAGGGCGCGAAGGACCAGGACGCGAAGGACCAGGGCGCCAAGGACCAGGGCGCCGAGGACCAGGGCGCGGAGGAGCCCGTGCGTCTGGAGCTGCCTCCGTACGACACCGCCGCCGACGCCGCCGAGGCGGCCCGCACCGTCACCCGGCTCCGCGCGGAACTGGACGCGTCGACCGAGGAGGAGCGCCGCCGGCGCCTGCTGGAGGTCGTACGGGAGCAGACCGCGGACGCGCTCGGGGCCGGCCGGGGGGCCGCGATCGGCGCGCCCGGCGACACGTTCCGCGACCTCGGCCTGGAGTCCTCGGCCGCCGTCGCGCTGCGCAACCGTCTGGCCGAGGCGCTCGGCCTGCGCCTGCCCGTGGCCGTCGCCTTCGACCACCCCACGCCCGACGCGCTCGCCGCGCATCTGCACGCGCTGCTGTACGAGGCGGCAGCGACGCCCGCGCCCGCGGGCCGCCGCGCGGACGTCGACCCCGGCGAGCCCATCGCGATCGTCGGCATGGCCTGCCGCTACCCGGGCGGGGTGTCCTCGCCCGAGGACCTGTGGAAGCTGGTCAGCGAGGGCACCGACGCCATCGGGCCCTTCCCCGAGGACCGGGACTGGGACGAGGACCTGTACGACCCCGATCCGGAGGCCGCCGGCAAGTCCTCGACGGCCCGCGGCGGTTTCCTCTACGACGCGGGGAAGTTCGACGCCGGCTTCTTCGGCATCAGCCCGCGCGAGGCGACGGCCATGGACCCGCAGCAGCGGCTGCTCCTGGAGACGGCCTGGGAGGCGTTCGAGCGGGCGGGCATCGACCCGACGACCCTGCGGGGCAGCGACACCGGCGTCTTCGCCGGCACGTACGGCCTGGAGTACGGCCCGCGGCTCGCGGACGCCGCCGAGGGCGGCGTCGACGGCTACCTCCTGACCGGCCAGTTCGGCAGCGTGGCCTCCGGCCGGATCGCCTACACCCTCGGCCTCGAAGGGCCGGCGATCACCGTGGACACGGCCTGCTCCTCGTCGCTGGTGGCGCTGCACCTCGCGGTGCGGTCGCTGCGGCAGGGCGAGTGCTCGCTGGCGCTGGCCGGCGGCGCCGCGATCATGGCGAGCCCCGGTATGTTCGTCGAGTTCAGCCGTCAGCGCGGGCTGTCCCCGGACGGCCGCTGCAAGGCCTTCTCGGCCGCGGCCGACGGCACCGGCTGGAGCGAGGGCGTCGGTCTGCTGCTCGTCGAGCGGCTGTCCGACGCCGTGCGCAACGGTCACCCCGTCCTCGCCGTCGTGCGCGGCTCCGCGGTCAACCAGGACGGCGCGAGCAACGGCCTCACCGCGCCGAGCGGCCCTTCGCAGGAGGCCGTCATCCGTCAGGCCCTGGCCGACGCGGACCTCGGCGCGGACCAGGTCGACGCGGTCGAGGCGCACGGCACGGGCACCCGCCTGGGCGACCCGATCGAGGCCCAGGCGCTCATCAACACGTACGGCGCCGGCCACGGCACCGAACGTCCGCTCTGGCTCGGCTCGTTGAAGTCGAACATCGGTCACGCCCAGGCGGCTGCCGGTGTCGCCGGTGTGATCAAGATGGTCATGGCGATGCGCAACGGGGTCCTCCCCCGGACCCTGCACGTCGACGAGCCGACCGACCACGTCGACTGGTCCAACGGCACCGTCCGACTCCTCACCGAGGAACAGCCCTGGCCGGCCCGCGACGACCGGCCCCGCCGCGCCGGCGTGTCGTCGTTCGGGATCAGCGGAACGAACGCACACGTCGTCATCGAGCAGGCCCCCGAAGCCCCCACAGCCACCGACGAGCCGGAAGTCGCCTCGCTGCCCTGGCTGCTGTCCGCCAAGAACGAGCAGGCCCTGCGCGACCAGGCACGACAGCTCCACACCTACACCACCGAACATCCCCACACCCCGGCACACCAGGTCGCCGCCGCACTCGCCGCGCGAGCCCGCTTCGACCACCGCGCCGTCATCGACACCACCGACCGCGATGAGCTCCTCACCGCGCTCGCCGCACTCGCCGACGGCGCCGAGGCACCCGGACTGACCACCGGCACCGCCCTCACCGGCAAGACCGCCTTCCTCTTCACCGGCCAGGGCAGCCAGCGCCTCGGCATGGGCCGCGAACTCTACGAGTCCGACCCGGTGTTCGCCGCCGCCTTCGACGAAATAGCCGCCCTCTTCGACCAGCACCTCGACCAGCCCCTGCGCCAGGTCATGTGGGGCAAGGACGCGGCGACGCTCCACCAGACCCAGTACGCCCAAGCGGCCCTCTTCACCCTCCAGACCGCACTCCACCGCACCCTGACCCACCAGGGCATCACCCCCGACGCCCTCATCGGCCACTCCATCGGCGAGATCGCCGCCGCCCACGCCGCCGGCGTCCTCCACCTCACCGACGCCGTCACCCTCGTCACCGTCCGCGGCCGCCTCATGCAAACCGCCCGCGACGACGGCGCCATGCTCGCCGTCCAGGCCACCGAGGACGAGGTCGTCCCGCTGCTGTCCGACGGTGTGGACATCGCGGCACTCAACGCGCCCGGTTCGCTCGTGGTCTCGGGCGACGCGGAGAAGGTGGCCGCGCTTCAGGAGCACTTCACGGTGCTGGGCCGCAAGACAAGCCGACTGACGGTCAGTCACGCCTTCCACTCCGCGCACATGGACGAGGTTCTGGAAGAGTTCCGGTCCGCGATCGCCGGCCTGACCTTCCACGCCCCGAAGATCCCGGTCATCTCCAACGTCACCGGCCGCCCCGCCACCGGCGACGACCTCCGCACCCCCGACTACTGGGCACGACACATCCGCGGAACCGTCCGCTTCCACCCCGGCATCCAGCACCTCGACACCCACGGCACCACCCGCTACCTCGAACTCGGCCCCGACGCCACCCTCACCGCCCTCGCCCAGCAGACCCTCGACAACCCCACCGCCGTCCTCGCGCCCACCCTGCGCAAGAACGCCCCCGAACCCACCACCCTCGCCACCGCCGCCGCCCGCCTCCACACCGCCGGCCACACCCCCACCACCTGGCAGCCCCGCACTCCCACCCGTATCCCTGCGGGGCTGCCCACCTACCCGTTCCAGCACGAGCACTACTGGCTCTCGTCGCGGCGGACCGGCACGGACGTCACGTCCGCCGGGCTCACCGCCACGGACCACGCGCTGCTCGGTGCGCTGGTCACGCTCGCCGACAGCGACCAGCTCGTCCTCACCGGACGAATCTCGCTGCGCACCCACCCCTGGCTCGCCGACCACACCATCTCCGGCACCCCCCTCCTGCCCGGCACCGCCTTCGCCGACCTCGCGCTCCACGCCGCCGGTCTCGCGCAGGTCCGTACGGTGGAGGAACTGACCCTGGAGTCCCCGCTGCCGCTCGGCGCGGACACGGCGGTCACCCTGCAGGTGACGGTGGAGGCGGCGGACCCGTCGGGCCGCCGGGCGATCACCGTGCACTCCCGTGCCGACGAGTCGGAGCCGTGGACCCGGCACGCCTCGGGCACGCTCACGGACGCCGCCCCGGCCGCCGAGCCGATCGCGTGGCCGCCGCCGGGCGAGCGGGTCGACCTCACGGGCGCGTACGAGCGGCTCGACGCGCACGGATACGCGTACGGGCCCGCCTTCCAGGGCCTCACCGCGCTCTGGCGCGACGGCGACGACCTCTACGCCGAGATCGAGCTCCCCGAAGGCGTCGACACCACCGGGCACACCCTCCACCCGGCCCTCCTCGACGCCGCCCTCCACCCGCTGGTCGACGGGGCCGAGGGCCTGCTGCCGTTCGCCTTCGGCGGCGTGACCCTGTACTCGACGGGCGCGACCCGGCTGCGGGTGCACGCGGCCCCGTCCGCCGACGGCGGTGTCACCCTGCGTCTGGACGACCCGGCGGGCGCGCCCGTCGCGGTCGTCGAGTCGCTGGTGCTGCGCCAGGTGGAGGCCGGCCGGCTCGCGGACGGTGCCCGGCGCCAGCCGCTGTTCACCGTCGCCTGGCAGCCGTCCGTGGCCGCCGTGGCCGAAGAGCGCGAGGACCACGAGCACCGGGTGGTGCTCGGCGCCTCGCCCGAGGCCGGGGAACTCGCCGCCGCGCTCGGCGCCGAGGCGTACGCGTCGCTGGACGCCCTGCGGGCGGCTCTGGACGCCGGCACGGCGACCGCGCCCGGACTCGTCGTGCACGCGGCCCTGCCGGCCGGCTCCGGCCCGGCCCCGGCCGAGGCCCGCGGGACCGCGCACGAGGCCCTGGCGACGGTGCAGGCGCTGCTGGACGACGAGCGGTTCGCGGACACCCGGATGCTGGTCGTCACGCGGGACGCCGTGGGCACCGCCGCGCGGGCCGCCGCCGGGGGCACGGCCCCCGAGGTGACGGCGCGGGGACTGGCCGCCGCTCCCCTGTGGGGCCTGCTGCGTTCGGCGCAGTCCGAGTACCCCGGGCGTTTCGCGCTCGTCGACGTCGACGGGGCCGCCGAGTCCCGGCAGCGGCTGCGGACCGTGATCGCGTCCGGCGAGCCGCAGAGCGCGGTCCGCGCGGGCGAGATCCGGGTGCCCCGGTTGGCCCGGGTCGCCGAGGACGCGCCGACCGCCTCCTCCGCGCCCCTCGCCGCCGAGGGCACCGTCCTGATCACCGGCGCCTTCGGCCGGCTCGGCCGGCTGCTCGCCGAGCACCTGGTCGCCCGGCACGGCGTACGGCATCTGCTGCTCACCAGCCGTCGCGGCCCCGAGGCACCCGGCGCGGACGAGCTCGTCGCCCGGCTCGCCGCGGCGGGTGCCGAGGCGCGGGTCGTGGCCTGCGACACCTCCGACCGGGAGGCGCTCGCCGCGCTGGTCGCATCGGTGCCCGCCGAGCGTCCGCTGACCGCGGTCGTGCACACGGCCGGTGTCCTCGACGACGGCGTGGTGACCGCGCTGACGGCGGAGCGGCTCGACACCGTGGTGCGCCCGAAGGCCGAGGCCGCCTTCCACCTCCATGAGCTCACCGCGGACCTGGACCTGGCCGCGTTCGTCGTCTACTCCTCGGTGTCGGGTCTGATCGGCGCGGCCGGCCAGGCGAACTACGCCGCCGCGAACACCTTCCTCGACGCCCTCGCCCACCACCGCCAGGCGCTCGGCCTTCCGGCGACCGCGCTGGCCTGGGGCCTGTGGGGCGAGGGCGGCATGGGCGAGAAGCTCGGTGGCTCCGACCTGGCCCGGATGGCCAGGTCCGGAGTGGTGGCGATGACGGAGGCCGAGGCCCTCGCCCTGTTCGACGCGGCCTTCGGCCGCCCTGAGCCGCTGCTCGTGCCCGCCCGGCTCGATCTGGCGGCGGTACGGTCGCGGGCGGCGACCGACGGCGTGCCGCCGCTGCTGCGCGGCCTGGTCCGCGCGCCGCTGCGCCGGGTCGCCGCGGCCGCGCCGGCCGGTGACGGCGGTCTCGCCGCGGAGCTCGCCGGTCTCGACGAGGCCGGGCAGCAGCGCAGGATCACGGAGCTGGTGCGGGAGCAGGCGGCGGCGGTGCTCGGTCACGCGTCGGCGTCGGCCGTCGACGTCAGCACCGGCTTCAAGGACCTCGGCTTCGACTCGCTGAGCGCGGTGGAGCTGCGCAACCGGATCAACGCGGCGACCGGGCTGCGGCTTTCGGCCACCCTGGTCTTCGACTATCCCTCGCCGCAGGCCCTGGTGGCACATCTGCGCGAGCGGCTCACCTCCTCGGGATCCTCGGGCGCCGCGGGCGGATCCGCGCTCGTCCCGGCGGCGCGGGCCATGGCCGGGAGCGGGGCGGACGACGCGTACGAGCCGATCGCGATCATCGGCATGGCCTGCCGTTTCCCGGGCGGGGTGGCCTCGCCGGAGGACCTGTGGCGGCTGGTGAGCGAGGGCCGGGACGCGATCGGGCCGTTCCCCGAGGACCGCGGCTGGGATCTGGAGAACCTGTACGACCCGGACCCGGAGGCGGTCGGCAGGTCCAGCACGGACCAGGGCGGATTCCTCTACCGCGCGGGCGCGTTCGACGCCGAGTTCTTCGGCATCAGTCCGCGCGAGGCGACGGCCATGGACCCGCAGCAGCGGCTGCTCCTGGAGACGGCCTGGGAGACCTTCGAGCGGGCCGGCATCGACCCGGGCGAGGTGCGCGGAAGCGACACGGGCGTGTTCGCGGGCACGATGTACCACGACTACGCGCCGCACGTGCAGCACATGCCGCAGGAGCTCGAAGGCATCCTGCTGACGGGCACGCTCGGGAGCGTGGTGTCGGGCCGTATCGCCTACACCTACGGCCTCGAGGGGCCGGCGATCACCGTGGACACGGCGTGCTCGTCGTCGCTGGTGGCGCTGCACCTGGCCGCGCAGTCGCTGCGGCAGGGCGAGTGCTCGCTCGCGCTCGCGGGCGGCGCGACGGTGATGGCGACTCCGGGCACCTTCGTGGAGTTCAGCCGGCAGCGCGGGCTGTCGCCGGACGGCCGCTGCAAGTCGTTCTCCCGTGCCGCGGACGGCACCGGCTGGAGCGAGGGCGTCGGTCTGCTGCTGCTTGAGCGGCTGTCGGACGCGCGCCGCAACGGCCACCCGGTGCTCGCGGTCGTCAGGGGCACGGCCACCAACCAGGACGGTGCGAGCAACGGCCTGACGGCGCCGAACGGGCCCTCGCAGGAACGCGTGATCCGCCAGGCCCTCGCCAACGCCCGCCTGACGGCCGACCAGGTCGACGCCGTCGAGGCCCACGGCACGGGCACCCGCCTCGGCGACCCCATCGAGGCCCAGGCCCTCATCAACACCTACGGAAACGAGCGCGACGCCGAACACCCCCTCTGGCTCGGCTCGCTGAAGTCCAACATCGGCCACACACAGGCCGCGGCGGGTGTCGGCGGCGTCATCAAGATGATCATGGCGATGCGGAACGGGGTGCTGCCCCGGACCCTGCACGCGGAGGATCCGACGGACCACGTCGACTGGTCCGACGGCACCGTGCGGCTGCTCACCGAGAACCGGCCCTGGCGGCCGGCCGACCGGGAGCCGCGCCGCGCGGGCGTCTCGTCCTTCGGCATCAGCGGCACCAACGCCCACGTGATCATCGAGCAGGCACCGGAAGAGGCCGCCGCGGACGCGGAAGTCCGGGACCTTCCCTGGCTGTTGTCGGCCAAGACCGGCGAGGCCCTGAAGGAGCAGGCCCGCCTGCTGCACGCGTACGTCACCGAGCACCCGGACGCTCCCCTGCGCGAGGTCGCGGCCTCGCTCGCCGCCCGCGCCCGCTTCGACCACCGCGCCGTCGTCGACACGGCCGGCGACCGCGAGGCGCTGCTCACGGCCCTCGCCGCCCTCTCCGAAGGCGCCGAGGCCCCGGGGCTGACCGCGGGCACCGCGCTCACCGGCGGCACCGCGTTCCTGTTCACCGGCCAGGGCAGCCAGCGGCTCGGCATGGGCCGCGAACTCCACGCCGCCGACCCGGTGTTCGCCGCCGCCTTCGACGAGGCGCTCGCGGCGCTCGACGGGCATCTCGACCGGCCGCTGCGGGAGGTGATGTGGGGGGAGGACGCGGAGCTCCTGAACCGCACCGAGTACACGCAGCCGGCCCTGTTCGCCCTGCAGACCGCGCTCTACCGGGCGCTCGAGCACCGGGGGGTCGTCCCCGACCAGCTGGCGGGCCACTCCATCGGCGAGATCGCCGCCACGCACGCGGCCGGCGTCCTCGGCCTGGACGACGCGGCCCGGCTCGTCACGATCCGCGGCCGGCTGATGCAGGCCCTGCCGGCCGGCGGGGCGATGATCGCCGTACAGGCGACCGAGGAGGAGGTGCGGCCGCACCTCACGCCGAGGCTGTCCGTCGCCGCGCTGAACGCGCCGGACTCGACCGTGGTCTCGGGCGCCGAGGAGGACGCGCTCGCGGTGCGCGACGCGTTCGCCGCACTCGGCCGGCGCACCACCCGGCTCAAGGTCAGCCACGCCTTCCACTCGCCGCTCATGGAGCCGATGCTCCGCGAGTTCGAACAGGCCGTCGCGGACATCCGCTTCCGGCAGCCGTCGATCCCGCTCGTCATGAGCGGCGACCCGACGACCGCCGCCTTCTGGACGGCGCACATCCGCGACACGGTCCGCTTCACCGACCACGTCCGCGTCCTGGAGGAGCGCGGGGTCGTGCGGTACGTGGAGCTCGGCCCGGACGCGATCCTCACGGCCCTGGCCCGGCAGTCGCTGTCCGGTCCCGCCGTGCTCGCCCCGGCCCTGCGCCGCGGCGGCGACGAGGCGGCCACGTTCGGCGCGGCCCTGGCCCGGCTGCACGTCGGGGGGCTCTCCCCCGTGGACTGGCGGCCGGACCGCACCCCGGCGCATCCCGAGGACCTGCCGACCTACCCCTTCCGGCAGGACCACTACTGGCTCACCCGCCGCGCGGAGCGGACGGGCGGCGCCGGATCCGGGCACGCGCTGCTGGACTCCGTGGTCCGGTTCGCCGACGACGACGGGTTCGTGCTGACCGGGCGGCTGTCCCGGCGCGCCCACCCCTGGCTGGAGGAGCACGCCGTCGGCGGGACGGTCCTGCTGCCCGGCGCGGCCCTGGTCGACCTGGCGCTGCACGCGGCGGACCTCGCCGCGGCCGGGTCGGTCGACGACCTGACCCTGGAGGCCCCGCTGGTGCTGCCCGAGTCGGGGGCCGTCGACCTCCAGCTGAGGGTCGGCGCGCCCGACGGGGCGGGCCGGAGGCCGCTCGCCGTGCACGCGCGTCCGGCGGACGGCGGCGAGGAGGCCGCCGGGGCGGGTGACGGGGCGGACTGGACCCGGCACGCGACCGGCACCCTCGCCGCCGGCGCGCCCGACGGAGCCTCCGGGGAGCACCTGTCCTGGCCGCCGGCCGGAGAGCCGGTCGACCTCACCGACGCGTACGACGCGCTCGCCGCCCGCGGGTACGCGTACGGACCGCTGTTCCAGGGCCTCACGGGGCTGTGGCGGGACGGCGACGACCTGTACGCCGAGGTCGCCCTGCCCGACGGCGGCGGCGAGGTCCAGGACACCGCCGCCGGCACCGGCACCGCCGGTCACGTGCTGCATCCCGCGCTGCTCGACGCCGCGCTGCACGCCCTGCTGGTGGCCGACCCGGAGGCGCCGCTGCGGGTGCCGTTCAGCTGGTCGGGCGTCTCCGCGTACGCCGAGGGTGCCCGGGCGCTGCGGGTGCGGCTGCGCAGGACGGGGCCGGACACGGCGGCCCTGACGCTGGCCGACGCGACCGGCGCGCCGGTGGCGGAGGTGGCCGAACTGGCCCTGCGCACGGTGGACCTGGGTGCGCTCGCCGCGTCCTCGGCGGGTTCCCGCGATCCGCTCTACGTGCTGCGCTGGCGGCAGGTTCCGGTGGAGCGGCCGGCGGATCCGGACGCGCCGGCCGCCTCGTGGGCGACGCTCGGCAAGGACGGCGGCGCGGTGGCCGACCGGCTCGGCATCCGGGCCCGGCACGCGGACCTGGCGGGGCTGCGGGCCGCGCTGGACGCGGGCGAGCCGGTGCCGTCGGTGGTCGTGCTGCCCTGGCGGGAGGACGGCGACGACGTGCTCGCCACCGCCGACACCAGCGCGGTCGACGCGCTCGCCGTGGTGCAGGAGTGGCTGTCCGACGAACGCCTCGCCGACACCAGGCTCCTCATGGTCACGTGCGGCGCCGTCGCGGCGGGGCCGGATCCCCGGGTGACGTCACCGGGCGTGTCGACGGTGTGGGGCCTGCTGCGGACCGCGCGGCAGGAGACGGACGGCCTGTTCACCCTGGTGGACCTCCCGCCGGCCCCGGACACCGACGGTGCCGTGGGCGGGCTCGGGGACGACTGGGCGGCGGAGGCGGAGTCGCTGCCGGCCGTGGTCGCCACCGGGCGGGGCGAAGTGGCCGTACGGGGCGGGCTGCTGTTCGCCCCGACGCTGGCCCGCGCCGAGCGTGACCGCCCGGCCGGGACGGCGGCGGGAGCCGAGGGCGCGCCGGGCGCGCGGGTGTTCGATCCGGAGGGGACGGTGCTGATCACCGGAGGCACCGGCGCACTCGGCAGCCTCCTCGCCCGCCACCTCGTCACCCACCACGGCGCACGCCACCTCAT